>JANMWN010000278.1:0-16095 GCA_031394045.1 Sporichthyaceae bacterium | reverse complement strand
TTCTACTCCAAGCTCTTCGGCACGGGGCCGGCCAAGCAGCGTCCCGGCTATGCCAACTTCGCCGTAGCCGAACCGCCGCTGAAGCTCGTGCTGCTCGAAAACCCAGGCCAGGGCGGGTCGCTCAACCATTTGGGCGTGGAGGTCGTCGATGTGGCGACGGTCGACTCCGAGCAGACCCGTCTCGCCGAGCAAGGCCTGGCATCGATCGACCAGCGAGGCACTACGTGCTGCTACGCCAAGCAGGACAAGTTCTGGCTGGAAGGGACGCCCAACGGTGAGCAGTGGGAGATCTACACGGTGCTGGCTGACAGCGACACTTTTGCCGGAACCACGGAGGAGTCGGCGTGCTGCGGCACTGACGTGAGCGCTTCCGTCGAACCCGAGCCCACTGCGTCCCGCTGCTGCTGATCCGTCCAGCGAGATGCCTGAGTCGAGGGAGACCGCCGTGAACGCGGACAACGAGCGATCGGGCCTGCTCAGTGTTGAGTCTGCACTGGAGCGCGCGACCGATCACATCTATGACTTCTACGACGGCACCTTTTCCAAGGAGACGGTGGCAAGGTTCGTGGACGAGTCGTACGAACTGCTGACGAAGTCCGCCAAGGTCAAGACCCACCTGGTAGCGCTCGCCGAGCACTTCGCCCTGGACCGGCTGCGCCAGGTAGGCATTGTCGAGGGCACGATCAGGAAGACGAACCCGGAGGTCCTGTTTGTCTGCGTGCACAACGCCGGCCGCTCGCAGATGGCCGCCGCGCTGCTCGACTTCTATGCCGGCGGCGCGGTGATCGTACGGTCTGCTGGCAGCATCCCGGTTGAGTCGTTGAACCCAGCGGTGGTGGCGTCGATGGCTGAGATGGGCCTCGACCTGTCGAAGGCGTACCCCAAGCCACTTACGGACGACGCCGTGCGCGCGGCCGATGTCGTGATCACGATGGGCTGTGGCGATGCCTGCCCGATCTATCCTGGCAAGCGCTACCTGGACTGGGATCTGGACGACCCGGCAGGCAAGTCGCTCGCCGAGGTCCGCCCGATCCGTGACGAGATCGACCGGCGAGTGCGTGTTCTCCTAGGCGAGATGGCATCGCCAGCGGACCCGGCTGACTGGCCGGACGGTCGCGGGGAAAGTTCGGACAGGCCCCCCGACCAGGGGAGCTAACCCGCCGGAAACATGCTGTTCCTACGCTCCGCGCATGGTGGCCCTGTTCGGCGGCTACGCCGTCGGAGCCGCTTGGGACGAGATGTTCCAGGCTCCGGGCGTACCCCGGGCTGCGTACGACACGGTGCTCGCCGCCCTCAAGCCGTTCGGACCCGCGGAGCTCAGGTTCCGGTCGGAGCAGCTCTCGCGCGTCTTCACCGGCCGGGGCGTCACGTTCGCCTACGCCGGCGAGGAGCGGCCGTTCCCGCTGGACCTGCTGCCGCTGGTCATCGCAGCCGTGGAGTGGGACCAGATCGCGGTCGGCGTCAAGCAGCGGGTGCGCGCCCGGGAGGCCTTCCTCGCCGACGTCTACGGCCCTGGCGAGGTCTTCACCGACGGCGTGATCCCCCGCCAGGTGATCGCGTCGTCCGCGCACTTCCACCGACGGCTATCGGTGTGGGGGTCGAGGTCGAGCGGCTGGCGTGACCCGTGGCTCGACCGGTGAGACGATGGCTGGATGGAGACCTCGAAGTTCGCCGACCTGCTCGCCGACCAGATCGCCAACGAGTTCGCCGCGTCGCAGCAGTACGCCGCGATCGCGGTCTGGTTCGACGGCGAGGCGCTGCCCAAGCTGGCCGGCCACTTCTACGCGCAGGCGCTCGAGGAGCGCAACCACGCGATGATGATGGTGCAGTACCTCCTGGACGCCGACCACCCTGCGACGATCCCCGGGGTGCTCGCTCCCAAGGTCGGCTTCGCCGACGCGCGTGAGCCGATCGCCCTTGCCCTGCAACAGGAACGCCGCGTCAGCGAGCAGATCCAAGCGCTCGCCCGCACCGCGCGCGACGAGGGCGACTACATCGGCGAGCAGTTCATGAACTGGTTCCTCAAGGAGCAGGTCGAGGAGGTCGCGTCGATGAGTGACCTGCTCAAGATCGTCGATCGCGCAGGGGACAACCTCTTCCACGTCGAGGACTACGTCGCCCGCGAGATGGCCGCCGGTGGCACGGTCGACCCGACCGCTCCCTCGGCCGCCGGGGGTCTGGCGAGCTCACCCGCCTGACCTATTCCGCGAGAGCGGCGCTGATCGCGCGGATCGCCGTCGGGCCCAGGCCGCAGCAGCCCCCGACGAGAGCGGCACCCACGTCGACCCAGGCAGCGACGTGGTCAGCGGGCAGGATGTCGGCGCCGCCACCCGACCAGGCCCGCTCCTGTGCGTCCCAGGTGCGCCCGGCGTTCGGGTAGACCACCAGCGGCAGGTCGGTCGCCGTGCGCGCGAGGCGCAGCAGCGCCGTCACGTCCTCCGGGGCGGTGCAGTTGACACCTACCGCGACCACGGACGGCGCGGACGTCGCCACCCGCACGGCTTCGTCGAACGCATCGCCGCCGCAGGTCGTGGCCCCGTCTGCGCACGAGTACGTGATCCAGGCCGGGAGGTCCGGGTGGGCCCCGAGCGCCTCGACGACCGCGGCCGCCTCGACCACGTCCGGGATCGTCTCGACCGCGAGCAGGTCGGGAGACGCGGCGGCCAGTACAGCGAGCCTCTCGGCGTGGAAGTCGAGCAAGGCCTGGTGGCTCAGCCCGTAGTGGCCTCGGTACTCCGATCCGTCGGCCAGAGCTGCGCCATACGGTCCGACGCTGGCGGCGACCAGCAGTTCACCGCTCGTGCTGCGTGCGGCCTCGTCACGAGCCTCGCGCGCCAGCTCGACGCTCAGGGTCAGCAGCTCGTCGGCGCGCGCGGACTCGAGGCCGGCCAACGCCATGGCGTACCGGCTCGCCTGGTAGCTGGCCGAGATCGCCACCCGGGCGCCGGCGGCGAAGTACGCAGCGTGGACCCGACGGATCGCGTCAGGGTCGTCGGCGAGGAGCCGGGCCGACCAGAGCCGGCCCGAGAGGTCGTGGCCTTGGGCCTCTAGCTCGCTGGCCAGACCCCCGTCGATCGGAGATGGGCCCTCGCGCAGCAGCTCGCGAAGGCCCATCTCCTCAGTCTAGGCAACCGTCGGGAGGGTCAGCGGCATGCCGTCCGGGTGCTGGTCAGTGCCAGCGTCTTCTTCAGCCAGTTGAAGTTCTGGGCGTTGGCCTTGGGGCAGAAGGTGCTGGTCTGCCCGGTGTACTCGACACCGAAGACAGCCTTGCCCGCTGCCACGAACTGGTCGTACCCGTAGCTGCCGTTCTGCGCCGTCGTGCACTCGTTGTAGTGCCAGCACTCCTCGTTCAGGGCCAGGTCGAAGTACGGCAGCAGCTGGGGGATCTGGGCGTTGTCGTTCTTCAGGACCGCCGACAGCCCCTTCAGGTGCGCCTCGTTGGCAAGGAAGGAGTTGTAGTAGAGCTGGTCGGCCGCAGTCAGCGGGAAGCCGGTCGGGTTGCTGTACCCGTCCACGTTGTCGAACTCGACCGCGTTGAAACCCTTGGTCTGGCACATCGCGATGCGGGCGCGCATGATCGCCGCGAGCGGGCTGTTGGCGTTCTGGACGTCACGGATATCGAGCCAGCGCTCGTCCCAGCCGCTCATCTTCCAGCCGAGGATGCCGACGATCGCGTGGTTGGGGGTGCTCGAGTTCAGCTGGGCCGACCCGGGGAAGCTCGACGCGTCCGCCCGCCAGCCCTCGTACGACCCGGCCGAGATGTAGCAGACCACCTTGCTGTGCGCCTTGAGGCCGGTGACGGTCGCCGCGGTGTTGTCGAAGCCGTCGATGTCCCACATGCCGAGGGTGTTGGAGGAGATCTCGCTGGCTGTCGGCAGTACTGACAGCTTCCACTGCCAGCTGGTGTTGAGCGCAGGGTGCCAGCAGCCTGGGCAGCTGACAGGCGCGGGAAGCGCAGGTGTCGCCTGGGCGGACTGGGCCGAGACGAGCGCCGTGGTGGCGACGACTGCTGCCACGACGAGTCCACGGAACATGCGTGACCGCATGGTGGCTCCTTTCGGGTGACCGACCCCGCCTCGGGCTGAATCCCTGGCGCGCATCCGGCGCCGTCGGTCGTCTCGACGCGCAGAGGACCTGAGCCGGCTGGGTAGTCGAACGAGCCGACTGTACAACCGTGGATGGCCGAGAAGTGTTGCAGTGCGGGGAAAGTTAGCCCTTGCGCGCAAGGTGATCAGGGGAGACTGCGCGAATGTCCACTTCACCTTGCGCGTAGGTCGAATCGTCGACGTCGGCGAACCCGAACCGGTCGCGGATCTCGCCGAGGTAGCGCTGGTAGGTCCCCGACTCCACGTACGCGGCATGACGAGGGGAGTCGACGTAGTGGTGGCCGCCCCGCAGGTCCGGGTGGTCGTTCGCACGCAGCGAACGCATCCCTTCGAGCCCGGTCCCGGTCCGTCTGGCGTACGCGTCTATGACCACCAGCTGGGCCATCTCGTCGAAGCGCTGGTACGCCGCGTCGGCGAACTCGACGAAGCCCAGCACGTACAGCCCGTCGAGGGAACGGTGCAGCACGTTGAGGTACAGGTCCGGCCGGCCCTGCTTCCACTCGAACAAGGCAGGGTCGACGTACGGGATCGCGTAGTCGTAGCCGGTGGCCAGCAGCACCAGGTCGACCTGCTCCTCGCTGCCGTCGGTGAAGACGACGGAGTTGTCGCGGAGCTCGCGGACGTCACCCTTGGCCTTGATGTCGCCGTGTGCCAGGTGATGCAGGATCTGGGTGTTCATGATCGGGTGCGACTCGAGCAGCTGGTGGTCCGGCGCCGGCAGCCCGTACCGGGTGAGGTCGCCGACGAGCGAGTCGACCAGCCGCGTCGGGTCGTCCGGCACGACGACACCCTTGGGCGGAGCACCCCCGCGCGTGATGAACACATCCGTGGGCACCCCGAAGATGTGCTTGGGGACGAAGCGGTAGCCGCGGCGTACCGACAGGAAGGCGGCATCGGCGGACCGGGCCGCGTCACACGCGATGTCGACCCCGGAGTTGCCGGCGCCGATGATCAGGACGCGACGGCCCTGGAGCTCGGCTGCGGAGCGGTAGGTCACGGTGTGCCGAACCTCGCCGCCGAAGGTGTCGAGCCCTGGGTAGTCGGGCAGCCGCGGATGCCACGTCACCCCGTTGGCGCAGACCACGCCGCGATAGGTCTTGGTCTCGCCGGTCGAGAGCGTGACGGACCAACCGCCGTCGACAGGGACGGTCGACGTGACCGCGACGCCCGTCCGGGCCTGCCGGTCCAGGCCGTACCTCTGGGCGAAGGACCTGATGTACAGCAGGATCTGCCGGTGCGTGGGGTAGTCGGGGTAGTCCTCCGGCATCGGGAAGCCGTAGAAGTGCGAGGTGTACTTCGAGGAGATGAAGTGCGCCGACTCGTACATCGGACTGCCGTCGTTGTCGGGGTCCCAGATGCCGCCGAGCGCGGAGTGCCGCTCGTACAGGTCGTACGCGATGCCCTCCTTGTCGAACGCGCGAGCCATGATCAGGCCAGCCGGCCCACCACCGACGATGCAGTACCGGTCAGCCACCGGGTCGTAGTCCGTCAGTGGCGCGGTGCGCTCGGAGCTTCGCCGCAGGGTGACCTCGGCCAGGCTGCGATAGATGCCCGGGCGGGCGCGGCGCAGCCAGAGGGCGTATCCGACGCCGGCGGCCGCGACCCCGATCAGCAGGACCGGCAGGCCATTGACCCAGGCCGAGTCCGTCCCGGTCAGCGTCGAGTAGTTGATGGTGAGCAGCACCGCAGCGACGGACAGCCCGACCGCGCCGATCAACGGGGCGAGCACGGTGCGCCAGACGTCGACCTCTCCACGCCGCCAGAAGAAGGCGATGATCGAGATCGCTGCCACCGTCTGGAGGGCCACGATCCCGAGGGTGGAGATCCCGACCATGCTGGCCGCCAGGCTCAGGTACGGGTCCAGCCCGGCCAGCGCGAACGCGAGCACCACCACCGCGTTGACGCCCGACTGGGTCAGGCTCGCGACCGAGGGCGAGTAGCGCCGGGGGTGGAACTGCCCGAGCGCTCGCGGCATGATCCCCTCGCGGCCCAGGGCGAACATGTACCTGCTCGCGGCGTTGTGGATCGCCAGCAGGGAGGCGAGCACGCTGGTGACGAAGAAGACGGCCATCACGTCGTGCGCCCACGGGCCGACGAAGGTCCCGTTGAGGTCCAGCACCAGGGTGCCGAGGTCCTTGGTCTTCAGCGCAGCGGCCTTCTCGACACCGCCGGCCCCGACGATGCACCACGAGGTGAACGTGTAGAAGGCGCCGATGATCAGCACCGAGATGTACGTCGCCCGGGGGATGCTGCGCCTCGGGTCGGCCGACTCCTCGCCGTAGAGCGCGGCCGACTCGAAGCCGATGAAGGAGGCGAAGGCGAACATCAACGCCAGCCCGAGGGCGCCCGAGAAGACGGTCGAGGGCGCGAAGACGGAGGCGGGCAGGGCTGCGCTGCCCTTATGGCTGATGATGCCGAGGTCGAGGACGAGCAGGATCAGGATCTCGGCGGACATCAGGACGGCGAGCACCTTGGCGCTGATGTCCACGGAGCGGTAGCCCAGGAACGCCGTGAGCGCCCAGCCGAGGGCAGAGACGGCCAGCCACGGGACGCCGTGGATGCCGGCCCCGTCGAGGACCACGGCGCCGAAGTACCCGAACGCGCCGACCAGCCCGGCCGCGAGGGCGTTGTACGAGAGCACCGCGACGAATGCGACCGCGACCGCCGGGGGCTTGCCGAGCCCGCGGGCCACGTACGTGTAGAACGCTCCCGTGTTGACGATCTTGCGGCTCATCGCGGCGTAGCCGACGGCGAAGCAGAGCAGCACGACCGTCGCGAGGACGAAGGCGCCGGGCAGCCCGGGACCGTTGCCCAGCTTCAGTGCGAGCGGGACGTTGCCGACCATCGCCGCCAGCGGCGCGGCAGCGGCGACGACCAGGAAGACGATGCGCGCGGTCGAGAGCTTGCGCCGCTCGGGCGAGGTGGGGTCCGACACCTCCCCATGGTGACCGTCGCCCCGGCCTCTAGGGGGACGATTCGGTTGAACTACTGCGCAGAGCCGTCGTCGTTGTTGCCCGAGCGGCCCCCCGCCAGACGTTGCAGCGCCTTGGCCAGCGCGTGGTTGCCCTCGGCGCCGAGCCCCGCGGCCTGCAGCGTCCGGTAGAGCTGGAAGACGGTCGAGGTCGCCAGCAGGGGTACGCCGAGAGAGTCCGCCGCCTCGAGCACCAGCCGCAGGTCCTTCTGCTGGAGGTCGATGGTGAAGCCAGGCCGCCAGTCGCGGCGGACGACCTGGGGGCCGCGGTTGCTCAGCATCCACGACCCGGCCGCGCCGCCCTCGACGGCGGCGATGGTCGTGTCCAGGTCGAGCCCGCCCGCCTCGGCCAGCAGGAGCGCTTCCGAGACCGCGAGCATGTTGACCACGACGAGGATCTGGTTGACGAGCTTGCAGGTCTGGCCGGCGCCGACCGGGCCGACGTGGGTGATCGTCCGGCCGATCGCCTCGAGGACCGGCCGGGCCCGCTCGAGGTCGTCCGCCGAGCCGCCCACCATGATCGAGAGGGTCCCCTTGACGGCGCCCTCGCTGCCGCCCGAGACGGGAGCGTCGACGAAGGCCACCCCCAGTTCGGCCAGCCGGGCGGCGAAGGCCCGGGTCGCGTCCGGTGCGATCGTGCTGGCGTCGATGACCAGCGAGCCGCTCGTGACGCCGCTGGCGACCCCGCCGGGGCCGAAGAGCACGGCCTCGACGTCAGGGGTGTCGCTCACGCAGACCAGGACGATGTCGCAGGCGGCGGCCAGCTCTCCGGCGGTCGCGTGGGCGGTCGCGCCGGCGTCGACGAACCGCTGCGTACGTTCGGCGGTGCGGTTGTAGACGGCCAGCCCGAGGCCGGCGGCGAGGATGTTGTCGGCCATCCCCGAGCCCATGATCCCAAGCCCGACGACGCCCACCCGGTTGCTCATGGCGCCAACCTACTGGCCCCGCGTCGTACGCAGCTGGGGTGGCTACGCCCTACGATCGCGGACGTGAACATGCGAGCCCGGCTGGTCCTGCTCGGCGTGCTCGCGGTGGGCTGGTTCGTGCTGGCGGTGGTCAACCTGGTCAAGGGTCACGTCGTCGTCGGCCTCGCGTACGCCGTCTGCGGCGCCGTCATCACGACCTTGACGCTGCGGCTGTCCAAGGGCCGCCGCGCCCGCTGAGGCTGCGGGGAACGCAGCGGCCTCAGCGGCCTCCGCCGGCGAGCTCGGGTCCGTAGCGCGCCAGCTCGGCGTCGATGTCCAGCGGCTTGTTCGTCGCCCGGGCCTCGAGCAGCTCCGGCGTCACGTGGTCGTGGGGGACCAGCCAGGAGACCTCGAACTCCAGCCCGTCGGGGTCGTGGGCGTACAGCGCCTTGGTGGTGGAGTGGTCAGTGGCGCCGACCAGGGCGCCGGCCTCGATCAGGCGGCGCTCCATCTCGCGCAGGTCGGCGAGCGTCGCGACCTCCCAGGCCACGTGGTAGAGCCCGACGGTGGTGCGTCCGGCCGTCGATGCCCCGGCCGCGTCGCCGATCGTGAAGAAGGCGATGTCGTGGTCGTTGGTCGAGTCGGGAGCCTGCAGGAAGATGCCGATCCCATCCCCGAAGCGGGTGATCTCGCGGAAACCGAGCACCTCGCGGTAGAAGAGGGCGGTCCGCTCGGCGTTGCGGACGTACAGGACGGCGTGGTTCATGCCTCGGATGGCCATGGTTCGGCAACAGATCCTCTCCGGGTGTCATTCCCTTGGGCGGCGGCCTTGAATACGGTTGGGGGATGGCGTTGGCAAGCGCGGTCGAGGGGTACCCGGCTCGGGTGGCTCGGTTGCGAGAAGACTACGCCGCGATCCCCCCTGGCGAGCGGGTCCGGCTGGCCAAGCGGACCTCGAACCTGTTCCGCGCCAGGGACGTCTCCGAGCGTCCCGGCCTGGACGTCTCGGGCTTCGACGGGGTGCTGTCGGTCGACCCCGAGGCGCGCACGGCTGACGTCCTGGGCATGACGACGTACGAGCACCTGGTCGACGCCACGCTGCCTTACGGCCTGATGCCCATGGTGGTCCCGCAGCTCAAGACGATCACCCTCGGCGGGGCGGTGACCGGGCTCGGGATCGAGTCGACGTCGTTCCGCAACGGGTTCCCGCACGAGTCCGTCCTAGAGCTCGACGTCCTTACCGGCGACGGCCGGGTCGTCACCGCAAGCCCCGACGGCGAGCACGCGAGCCTCTACTACGGCTTCCCCAACTCGTACGGCACGCTCGGGTACTCCCTGCGGCTCAAGATCGAGCTCGAGCCGGTGCTCCCGTACGTACGTCTGACCCACGAGCACTTCACTGAAACGGACGCGTTCCTGGCGAGACTGGGCGAGGTGAGCCGTACCCGAGAGCACGACGGGGAGCGGGCCGACTTCGTCGACGGCACCGTGTTCTCCGACCACGAGCACTACCTCACCGTCGGCACCTTGGTGAGCGCGGCTCCGTACACCAGCGACTACACGGGCAACCAGATCTACTACCGCTCGATCCAGAACCGCCGGCGCGACTACCTCACCGTCCGCGACTACATCTGGCGCTGGGACACCGACTGGTTCTGGTGCTCGCGCGCCCTGTACGTGCAGCGTCCGGCGGTGCGTCGGCTGATCCCCAAGCGGTACCTCCGCTCCGACGTGTACGCCAAGGTCATCGGGTTCGAGCGACGGCACGGGATCGCCGCCCGGATCGACGCCAGGCGGGGCCGACCGCCGCGCGAGGTCGTCGTGCAGGACATCGAGGTGCCGCTCGCGCGCACCGCGGAGTTCCTCGAGTTCTTCCACCGCGAGGTGGGCATCGAGCCGATCTGGGTCTGCCCGGTCCAGCAGCGAGACCCCGACGCCGTCTGGGACCTGTACGAGTTCGACCCGAAGACGCTGTACGTCAACGTCGGGTTCTGGTCGAGCGTCGAGCAGCGGCCCGGTGAGAGCGACGGGGACCGCAACCGGCTGATCGAGCGGGTCGTCTCGGACCTCGGGGGCCGCAAGTCGTTGTACTCCACGGCGTTCTACGACGAGGAGACGTTCTGGGCGACGTACAACGGTGCTGCGTACGCAGTGCTCAAGAAGACGTACGACCCGGACGCCCGGCTGGCCGACCTGTACGACAAGGTGGTCCGACAGAGATAGTGAAGCGGCGAGGCCGAGCGCGGGATGAGGGAGGCGGAGCGATGAAGCTGGCCCAGATGTTCGAGCAGATCGTCGGAGACGGGTCCGGCGTTCGTTTTGTCGCGTACGACGGCAGCGCGGCTGGACCGGTGGACGCCGAGGTGACGATCGACCTGCGGTCGCCGATCGGGCTGCGGTACATCGCGACCGCACCGGGCGACCTCGGGCTGGCGCGTGCCTTCGTGACCGGCCATCTCGACGTCGAGGGCGACCTCCACGTGGCCCTCCAGACCCTGCTCGGCGGCATCCGCCAGGAGGTCGGCTGGAGCGATCGCGCGGAGCTGCTGCGGGCCCTCGGCACCGGCGCGCTCCGTCCGCCGCCGCGTCCGGTCGAGGAGGCACCGCCGCCGCTGCGCCGCGGGCGCCGGCACTCCAAGTCGCGGGACGCGGCCTCGATCCAGCACCACTACGACGTCTCGAACCTCTTCTACTCGTACGTGCTCGGCCCGACGATGGCGTACACGTGCGCCGTCTACGACCGGCCGGACACCTCGCTCGAGGACGCGCAGAGCGAGAAGTTCGACCTGGTCTGCCGCAAGCTGGGCCTTCGGCCGGGGATGCGCCTGCTCGACGTCGGCTGCGGCTGGGGCGGCATGGTCATGCACGCGGCCAAGCACTACGGCGTGAACGTGCTCGGGGTGACCCTGGCCGGCCAGCAGGCCGAGTGGGGGGCCAAGGCCATCGTGGACGCCGGCCTCGGTGACCGGGCCGAGATCAGGCACAGCGACTACCGCGACGTGCGCGAGGGAGACTTCGACGCGGTGTCCTCGATCGGCCTGACCGAGCACATCGGGCTGGCCAACCTGCCGTCGTACTTCTCGTTCCTGGCTGGCCGGCTTCGCCCCGGTGGGCGGCTGCTCAACCACTCGATCACCCGGCCCAACGGCCTGATGAGCTCGCGCACCGGCGGATTCATCGACCGGTACGTGTTCCCCGACGGCGAGCTCGAGGGTGTCGGCACCATCTCGAACGAGATGAACAACAACGGCTTCGAGGTGCGGCACGAGGAGAACCTGCGCGAGCACTACGCCCTGACGCTGCGCGACTGGTCGGCCAACCTGGAGGCCAACTGGGACGCAGCGGTCGCCGAGGTCGGCATCGGGCGGGCGCGCGTGTGGCGGCTCTACCTCGCGGGGTCGCGGGTCGGGTTCGAGAAGAACCACATCCAGCTGCACCAGGTCCTTGGCGTCCGCCTCGGCGCCGATGCCGTGAGCGGGATGGCGCTGCGCCCGGACTGGTGACGTGGCACCCTGCCGGTATGAGAAGCACGATGCAGGACGTGCCGCTGTCGATCGCGCGGCTCGTACGTTACGGGTCCACCGTGCATGCCGGCTCGACGGTGACCACCTGGACCGGTGAGGGAACCCGCCGGGCCACGTTCGCCGAGATCGCCGCCCGTGCGGCCCAGCTGGGGCACGCGCTGCGCGAGCTCGGTATCAGCGGCGACGAGCGGGTCGCCACGTTCATGTTCAACAACCAGGAGCACCTCGAGGCGTACCTCGCGGTGCCGTCGATCGGGGCGGTGCTGCACACCCTCAACGTGCGCCTGTTCCCTGAGCAGCTGGTCTACATCGCCAACCATGCCGAGGACCAGGTCGTCATCGTCGACGGTGCGCTGATCCCCTTGCTGGCCAAGGTGCTTCCCGAGATGACAACGGTGCGTCATGTCATCGTCTCGGGTGCCGGCGACCGTACGCCGCTCGCGATCCCCACGGTCCAGGTGCACGGGTACGACGAGCTGATCGGCTCGCAGCCGACCACCTTCGACTGGCCCGAGGTGGACGAGCGTGACGCGGCTGCCCTCTGCTACACCAGCGGCACGACTGGCCACCCCAAGGGGGTGCTCTACTCGCACCGGTCGATCTGGCTGCACTCTGCGCAGGTGTGCATGACCGAGGGCTTCGGGCTGACCGACAAGGAACGCGTGCTCGCGGTCGTGCCGCAGTTCCATGCGATGGCCTGGGGCCTGCCTTACGCGGCCTTCATGTCAGGGGCCTCGTTGATCATGCCCGATCGGTTCCTCCAGGCCGCGCCGCTCCTGGCGATGATCGAGCAGGAGCGGCCGACCTTCGCCGGGGCCGTACCCACGATCTGGAGCGACCTGCTCCGCCACCTGGACGCCAACGGCGGCGACGTGTCTTCGCTGCGTGAGGTCGTCATCGGCGGGTCGGCCTGCCCACCCTCGCTCATGGATGCCTTCTGGGAGCGGTACGGCGTTCGGGTGATCCACGCCTGGGGGATGACTGAGACCTCGCCGCTGGGGTCGGTCTGCCGGCCGCCGGTCGGCATCACCGATGAGGAGCAGCTGCGCGCCTACCGGATCACCCAGGGTCGGATCTCGGCCGCGGTCGAGGCCAGGTTGATCGGGCCCGACGGCGAAGAGCTTCCCTGGGACGGCGAGAGCGTCGGCGAGCTCCAGGTGCGCGGCCCTTGGATCACCGGGTCGTACCACCTCGACCCGGACCCGGAGAAGTTTGACCGGGGCTGGCTGCGTACCGGCGACGTCGGTGTGCTGACCTCCGACGGGTTCCTGACCCTCACCGACCGGGCCAAGGACGTCATCAAGTCCGGTGGCGAGTGGATCTCGTCGGTCGAGCTGGAGAACCTGTTGATGGCACACCCCGACGTGGTGGAGGCGTGCGTCGTGGGCGTACCGGACGACAAGTGGGGGGAGCGGCCGCTGGCGTCCGTCGTGCTGCGCGAGGGGGTGGACCCCGACTTCGAGGCGCTGCGTACGCACCTGGGCGCTGGAGTCGCTCGCTGGCAGCTGCCGGAGCGGTGGGTCGTGATCGAGGAGGTGCCCAAGACCTCGGTCGGCAAGTTCGACAAGAAGGTGCTGCGGGCGCGCTATGCGGCGGGTGACCTGGACATCACGACGCTGGTGTGACGTCCCGGCGGGTGATCGCTCGGATCTCGGCGTGCGGGTCGGTGCCCGCGACGAGGACCACGTCGGCCATGCCGAGGAACAGCCCGTGCTCGACCACGCCGGCTCGCTGCTCGAGTCTTCCGGCCAGCGCGTACGGGTCGTCGATCGGGCCGAAAGCCGCGTCCAGGATGTGGTTGCCCTCGTCGGTCACGAAGGGCTCAAGCTCTTGCGTCGTCCGCCGAGTGACGGTCGCGCCGAGCGACTCGAGGTAGTCGCGCTCGGGGCGCTCGGCCATCAGGACGACCTCGACCGGCAGCGCGAAGGTCGTGCCGAGCGCGGGCACCAGCTTGGCCTCGTCCACAACGATGATCAGCCGGTCGCTGGCCTGCGCGACGACCTTCTCGCGCAGGTGGGCACCACCCCCGCCCTTGATCAGGTCGAGGCTGGGCGAGACCTCGTCGGCGCCGTCGATCGTCAGGTCGAGCCGCGGCTGCTGGTTGAGGTCGGTCAGCGTGATGCCGCACCGTTGCGCCTCCGCGGCGCTGGCGTCGGAGGTGGGTACCGCCTCGATGTCCTGGAGGGTGCCGTCGACGATCAGCTCACCGACACGTCTGATCGCCCAGATCGCGGTGCTCCCGGTGCCCAGGCCGATGCGCATACCGCTGCGTACGTACCGGTCGACCGCCGCGTGGCCGACCGCGCGCTTGGCCTGCGTACGCTCGTCGAGGTCGGTCACGGGTGCTCCTGCCAGCGATGGACGGCCACTGCTTTGGTGGCCGCTTCCACGGCCGGTAGCCTATGCGGGCGGTCGCTCGATCGCGCTGGAGGCGTCGCCTAGTCCGGTCGATGGCGCCGCACTGCTAATGCGGTTGGGGACTTCAATCCCCTCGAGGGTTCGAATCCCTCCGCCTCCGCTCAACCTGACCGCCCCGGCCGGCGGTCCTCCGTGGCCTCGGCCGCGCGTGGCGCGTTCCACAAGCTGGCGAGTCGGAGCGCGAAGACCCGGTCGCCAGCCTGCCGGCTACTAGCGAGATCCTGCAGCACCTAGTACCGGTTTCCTGCAGCCGGAAGGTGCCGACGCCTGCACGAGCAAGTCAGCAGCCCCTGGTCAGGCACGCGGTTCCGCGGGAGCCGGCGCCGTACGGGGAGGCCGCGACCTCCCGGTACACTTGCCGACGGCCCTTTCGGGCTGCGTACGCGCCCGTAGCTCAACGGATAGAGCATCTGACTACGGATCAGAAGGTTAGGGGTTCGAATCCCTTCGGGCGCACCCACATCACCGCAGGTCAGAGGCCTAAGAGCCCAGAATCCTTGATCCGCCGAAGCCCCCGTGAGAACCTCGTGAGAACCAACCGTTCTCACAAGGGGTGCCCCGATGCCGGCAAGACCCGAAGGCGTCTACCAGGACGCGCGCGGCGGCTGGTACTTCAAGGTCTCCCTCGGCCGCGATCCGCTGACCGGGCGCCGCTCCCAGGTCACCCGGCGCGGCTTCCGGACCGCGACGGAGGCCGGACGTGCCCGCCGAGAGGTCGTCGGCCGGGTCGACGCAGGCCTGGTCCGACCGTCGTCGTCCGTGCTGACCGTCAATGAGTTGTTGGACCTCTACCTCGATGGGCTCGACGCCGACGAGCGGCTCTCGGCCAAGACCCGGTTCGACTATCGGCACTACTCGAACGACTACATCCGCCCCTTGCTGGGCCCGAAGAAGGTTCGCGATCTGACGCCAGAAGCCGTGGTCGCGTGGCAACGTGCGCTGACCAAAGGAGGGGGCACCAAGAAGGGCAAGCCGTTGGCAGCGAACACCATTCGGCTGGCCCGCTCGCCGCTTTCGGGTGCCTTCAAGCTTGCTCTGAGCATGGGCGTGGTCGGGGTCAATCCGGTCGCCGCGGTCCCGCGGCCCCGAGCGCCTCGGTCGATTCCCAAGCACTGGACACCGGAGCAGGCCAGGGAATTTCTTGACCTCATGCAGGGTGACCGCACGTACCCGGTGTGGGCGTTCCTGCTCGGGTCAGGTTTACGCATCGGCGAGGCGGTGTGGCTGCGGTGGGCCAACGTCGATCTGACGCGACGGGTGGTCCGCGTCGTCGACTTCGCATCCACCCTCGGTCATGACCTGGTGCAGTCCTCCGGGAAGAGCCGGGAGGCGGTGCGGACCATCGAGCTTGATGACGGGCTGGTCCGAGTGCTTCGTGCGCAGCGCGCAGCGCAAAGCCAGGAGCGGCTCGCGTCGGCGGCGTACGAGGCGAGCGACTTCGTGTTCACCAAACCCGACGGTGGTTCGTACCACCCGCAGTACTTGTCGCGGCTGATCGGGCGGTACTCCGAGGAGTTGAAGCTGCCGCGGTTGACTGCGCACGGCTTGCGACACACGAGCGCGACGTTGATGCTCGCGAGCGGCGTGCCGGCGAAGGTCGCAGCTGAGCGACTGGGTCACGCCGATCCGACCTTGTTCACCAATCTCTATAGCCACGTCACTCCGACGATGCAGCGCGAAGCGGCGGACAAGATCGGCTCAGCGCTGTTCGACTGACGGGTGCCGCGAGACTGGAAGCTTCGGTCAGCGGCTCACGCGCTTTCGTGCAGGGGCGCCCAGTCGCGCTTTCGTTCGATTCGACCTTCTTGGATGAAGCGGTCAAGGTCGGCCGCGTCGATGCGTACGTAGCGACCGATCTTGTAGAAGGGGATGCGCCGTTCGGCGACGAGTCGGCGGATGAAGCGGACGGGTGTGCCGAGGTGTTCGGCGGCTTGGTTGATGTTGAGCAGGTCGCTGGGGACCGGAGGGCGCTGTACGGGGTTGGCGTCGGATGGGTGCGGGTGCTGGGTCATCTCGTTCTCCTTCTTGGTGGTCGACACGGATAGTTCAGAAGCCGACGGCCGGTGGGCTGTGAATGGGAGTGGGAGTGGCGTGGGTCGGCGACGCCGACGTGCGCCGGGGGGCGCCGAGGTCGGTGGCGAGGGTGTGGCGGCGGCTGGTCGACAGGTGCC
>JANMWN010000272.1:0-33973 GCA_031394045.1 Sporichthyaceae bacterium | reverse complement strand
GCGCCTGACGGTCCCGTCGGACGTACCGACCGCGGCCCGCAGGAAGATCTCGGGGTCGGACGACCCCAGGTTGACCACCTCGGCGAGCGCGCCGACGGGAGCCGAGCAGCCGGCCTCGGTACGGGCCAGCAGGGCACGCTCCGCCGTGACGACCGCCCGGGTCGCGGGGTCGTCCAGGCCGAGCAGGGCGGCGACGAGGTCCGCGCGGTCCGCGCGGCACTCGAGCGCCAGCGCCCCCTGACCGGGGGCAGGGAGCAGGTCCGAGGGATCGAGCACCTCGGTCACGACATCGAGACGGCCCAGCCGGGACAGCCCCGCGTAGGCCAGGACGACGGCGTCGATCTGGCCCGAGTGGACGAGCCCGACCCGGGTGCCGACGTTGCCGCGTACGGCCTCGACGGCGAAGGCGCGGCCCATCGCCGCGAGCTGCGCCGCGCGCCGGGGCGACCCGGTGCCGATCCGGGCACCGTCGGGCAGCCCCGCGAGGGTGAGCCCGTCCCGCGCGACCAGCACGTCGCGGGGGTCCTCGCGGGCCGGGACGGCGGCGAGGACGAGGCCGTCGGCCGGTGCCACCGGCAGGTCCTTGAGCGAGTGGACGGCGAGGTCGATCTCGCCGGCGAGCAGCGCGTCGCGCAGCGCCGAGACGAAGACCCCGGTGCCGCCGAGCTCGGTGAGCGGCTGCTTCGAGACGTCGCCGAGGGTGGCGATCTCGACCAGCTCGACCGGGCCGGCGCCGGCCAGCTCAAGGGCGGCCGCGACGAGCCTGGACTGCGCCAGGGCCAGCGGGCTTCGGCGGGTACCGAGACGCAGGGCGGTCATCCGCCCACCCCCGGCTCGTCGACCTCGTCGACCTCGTCGACCTCGACGACGTGGACGTCGGCGACAGCGACCTCGCGGTAGCGCACCGGGTCGAGGTCGAACAGCATGTGCAGGGCCTCGGCGTAGGCCAGGCCGGACGGCTCGGCTGCCAGCTCCTTGACCCGTACGGTCGGCGCGTGCAGCAGCTTGTCGACCACGCGCCGCACCGTGCGCTCGACCTCGGCGCGCATGGCCGGGTCGAGGTCGCCGCTGCGGGCGTCGAAGCGGGCCAGCTCGGCGTCGACGACGTCGTCGGCCATGGTGCGCAGCGCGACGACGGTGGGGGCGACGCGCGCGGCATGACCGGCGGCGAGGTAGCCGGCGACCTCGGCCGAGACGATGGTGCGTACGGCCTCGACCTGTACGTCCTGCCCGTTGTCCACCAGAGACTGGGCGAGGTCCTCGAGGTCGACCAGCGTCACGCCGGGCAGCAGGCGCACGGCCGGGTCGATGTCGCGGGGCATCGCCAGGTCGACCAGGGCTAGGGGCCGGCCGTCGCGGCGGTCGTGGGCGCGCCGGACCAGGTCGTCGCCGAGCAGCAGCCCAGTGGCTCCGGTGCACGAGACGACCAGGTCGGCAGCGACGAGCTCGTCCTCGAGCGCGCCCAGGCCGACGGCGCGAGCACCGGTCGTGCGGGCGAGGGCGTCAGCGCGCTCATGGCCGCGGTTGGCGAGGACGAGGTCGGTGACGCCGGCCCGGCGCAGCGTCGCCGTGACCAGCCCGCTGAGCGAGCCCGCCCCGACCACCAGGGCCCGCCGTCCGGCCAGCCCACCGAGCGCCTGCTCGGCCACCTCGAGCCCGCTGGTCACCAGGACCGAGCCGTTCTGGTCGATGCCGGTCTCGGAGTGGGCCCGCTTGCCGACTCGCAGTGCCTGCTGCATGACCTCGCCGAGACGACGGCCGGAGGCGTCAGCGGCCGTGGCCGTCTTGAAGGCATCGCGTACCTGCCCCAGGATCTGGCCCTCGCCGACGACCATCGAGTCGAGCCCGCAGACCACCTGGAACAGGTGCTGGACGGCGCGGTCCTCGAAGTGGACGTACACGTGGGGTCCGAGGTCCTCGACCGGCACACCGGCCCGGGCGGCCAGCAGCGCGGTGATCTCGCTGACGCCCGCGTGGAACGCGCGGACGTCGGCGTAGACCTCGACACGGTTGCAGGTGGAGACCACGACGGCCTCGGCCACGTGCGGGTTGGTCATGGCCTCGGCCACGAACGCGGGCAGGTCGTCGGGGCCCACGCAGACGAGCTCGAGCAGCCGCACCGGCGTGGTGCGGTGCGAGAGCCCGACGACGACGACGCTCATCCCGCCGCCTCCGTACGAGGCGTGAGCGACGACATCTGCTTGCGCTGCTCGTGGAAGGCCAGGATCTGCAGCTCGCTCGCGAGGTCGACCTTGCGCACGTCGACCCCCTCGGGCACCTGCAGGGGTACTGGAGCGAAGTTGAGGACGCTGGTGATCCCGGCGGCGACGAGCCGGTCGCACAGGTCCTGGGCCACCTGGGCCGGGGCGGCGACCACCGCGATCGACACATGGTGCTCGGCGATGAGCTGCTCGAGCTCGGCGAGCGGGTGCACCGGCAGCCCGTTGACCAGCTCGCCGGCCAGGGCCTCGTCGTTGTCGACCAGGGCCGCCACCCGGAAGCCCCGGCTGGTGAAGCCGTCGTAGTTGGCCAATGCGTGCCCGAGATTGCCGACTCCGACGATGACGACCGGCCAGTCCTGGGTCAGCCCGAGCTCGCGGGCGACCTGGTAGACGAGGTAGTCGACGTCGTAGCCCACGCCGCGGGTGCCGTACGAGCCGAGGTGGGACAGGTCCTTGCGCAGCTTGGCCGAGTTGACCCCGGCCGCAGCGGCGAGCTCCTCCGAGGACACGGTCGTGACCCCGCGCTCGCGCAGCGCGACCAGCGAACGGTGGTAGAGCGGCAGCCGGGCGACCGTGGCCTCCGGGATGCCACGCCCGCGTGCCAGCGGACGCTCGACGCGGCTACCGCTCACAGGGGGCTCCCAAGCGACTTGGTAAACATTGTCGACACTCGTGCAGCCGCGGCGTCGACGGGGGTGGATCAGATTCGTGTTTCCCGCAGACTAAGCCCTTGTGAACGAACGCACAAAGTCGTCGCCTGACGCGCCCACCAGTCGAGACGGGCCGTCACTGACCGGTCACCCGCCGAGCAGCGCCCGCAATCTGACTGCAGTGCGTAGAACGGGACTCGGCCCTGGTGGCAAGGACTCAGTCAGCGGGAAAGGGCAGCCCGCAGGCGCGCCTCGTCGACATGCCAGAAGTCGTGCTGCGCGCCGTCGACGAAGGTCACCGGGATCTGCTCCCAGTACTGGTCGAGCAGGGTGGGGTCGCCGGTGATGTCGGTCTCGGACCAGGTCACGCCGAGCTCGGCGCAGACCCGAGCCACCACGGGGCGTACGTCGTCGCAGAGGTGGCACCCGGGCCGGGTCAGCAGCACGACCCTGGCGGCGCTCACGCCTCGGACTCGCGCAGCCGGCCCTTGGCGACCTTGCCGGTGGCCGAATGGGGCAGCTGGTCGACAACCTGGACGATCGTCGGCCACTTGAACCGGGCCAGCCGGGTGGCCACGTGCGCGGCGACCTGCTCGGCACCGAAGCCCGTGACCCCGGGGCGTACGACCACGAAGGCCTTGACCGCCTCGCCGGTGTACGGGTGGGGGACGCCGACCACGCCGACCTCGGCCACGTCCGGGTGGGAGCCGATCGCGTCCTCGACCTCGCGCGGGTAGACGTTGAACCCGCTGACGATGACCAGCTCCTTGCGCCGGTCGACCAGCACGAGGTCGCCCTCGTCGTCCTCGTACGCGACGTCGCCGGTGGCGTACCAGCCCTCGGCGTCTGGACCGCCGTCGCCATCGGGCCAGTACCCGGAGAACAGGTTGGGGCCGCGGACGACGATCTCGCCGGGGTCGCCCTCCTCGGCGGGCTCGCCGGCCTCGTCGACCAGCCGCAGCTCGACGCCGGGCAGGGCCTTGCCGACCGAGCCCGGCTTGGCGATGCCGTCGACCAGCGTCGACGAGACCCCCGGCGCTGCCTCGGTCAGCCCGTACCCCTCGAAGACCGGCAGGCCGGTCGCTGTGGTGATCTGCTCGAGCACCGACGACGGGACCGGGGCCGCGCCGGTCAGCAGCAGGCGTACGGTGCCGAACGCCTCGCGCAGGCCCGGCTCGGAGCTCCACGCGACGTACATCGGCGGGGCGCCCGGGATGTTGGTGACGCCGTGGTCGCGGATGACGGCGAGCGAGTCGGTGGGGTCGAAGCGGTCGACCAGGACCACCGTGGCGGCGCTCCTCGCCACCCCCGCCAGCGTCCCGTTGAGGGCGTAGACGTGGAAGAGCGGGAGCACGAGCAGCACGATGTCGTCGGGAGTGACCGCCGGGTGCTCGAGCTGGTGCACCTGCTCGACGCTGGCGCGCAGCGCGCGGTGGGTGAGCATCGCGCCCTTCGGCCGCCCGCTCGTACCCGACGTGTACAGCAGCAGAGCGAGGTCCTCGGGCTCGGTCGCGTGCGCGTGCGGGGCTCCGGAGAAGGCGCCGAAGGCGGTCTCGCCCGGCGCCGGCGCACCCACGACGATCCGGATCAGGCCCGCCGCGGCCTCGGTCTGCCGGATCGCGGCCGCCGCCGTACGGTCGAAGACCACGGCCCTGGCGCCGGAGTCGGCCAGCAGGCCGCCGAGCTCAGAGGCGGTCGACCCGGTGTTGGCGGGTACGGCGACCAGACCGGCCCGCAGCGCGCCGAAGTACGCGGCGACGAACTCGGGGACGTTGCCCAGCAGCAGGACGACGCGGTCGCCAGGCGCGAGGCCGAGGCCCTGGTAGCCGGCCGTCGCGACGTCGACGGAGGCGTCGACCTGGGCCCAGGTGAGCGTGCGACCGCCCGCGATCAGGGCCGGATGCGCGGGCCGGGAACCGGCCGCATCTCGAACCAGATCAGCCAGGTTGGCGCCCACTGCGCGAGTGTCCCATACGCTTTCGAGCCGTGACGCGGAACGAGAACGAGGTCGCACCGGCCAAGCTCGCCGGGCAGGCGGCCGCTGCCGTGGCTGAGGTGGAGGCCGCGCTCTCGGTCTCGCCCGACCCCACGGCGGCCGCGTTCTTCGACATCGACAACACCGTCGTGCGCGGAGCCTCGATCTTCTACCTCGCGATGGGGCTGGCGCGGCGCAAGTTCTTCACCCGCCGCGACGTGATGGGGTTCGTCCGCAACCAGGTGAAGTTCCGGATGGTCGGCGCCGAGGACATGGGCCAGATGGCGGACGCCACCGAGATGGCCCTGGGGTTCGTCGAGGGGCACGCGGTCACCGAGGTCGTCTCGATGGGGCGCGAGATCTTCGACGAGACGATCGCGGCCAAGGTCTACCCGGGCACCCTGGCCCAGGCGCGTGGGCACCTGGATGCCGGTCAGCGGGTCTGGCTCGTGTCGGCGGCGCCGGTCGAGCTGGCGACCATCATCGCCAAGCGGCTCGGCCTGACCGGAGCGCTGGGCACCGTCTCCGAGATCGAGAACGGGATCTACACCGGGCGGCTGATCGGGCGCCCGCTGCACGGCCCGGCGAAGGCCGAGGCCATCAAGGCGCTGGCCGAGCGCGAGGGTCTGGACCTGTCGCGCTGCTCGGCGTACTCGGACTCGTCCAACGACATCCCGATGCTGTCGCTGGTCGGTGACCCATGCGCGATCAACCCGGACGCCCAGCTACGGCGGCACGCGCGCGACATGGGCTGGCGGATCCAGGACTACCGCACCGGGCGCAAGGCCGCCATCGTCGGCGTACCCGTGCTGGCGGGTGCGGGCATGGTGGCCGGCGTCGCCGCCGTCGCCGTCGCGCTCGAGCGCAAGCGCCGTACCAGGTAGAGCCGTTAGCCGGGCGCTAGAAGAAGACGCTGCGGCGCTGCATGAGCAGCTTGTAGAGCGTGTGCTGGATCGTCTCGCGGACCTGGTCGGTGAGGTTGAACACCAGCATCGGGTCGTCGGCGGCACCCTCGGCGTACACGTCGGTACGGATCGGCTCGCCGAACTCGATGACCCACTTGCTGGGCAACGGGATCAGCCCCAGCGGACCGAGCAGCGGGAAGGTCGGCGTGATCGGGAAGTACGGCAGCCCGAGCAGCCGCGCCAGCGTCTTGACGTTGTGGACGATCGGGTAGATCTCCTCGGCGCCGATGATCGACACCGGGATGATCGGTACGCGGGTACGCAGCGCCGCCGACACGAACCCGCCCCGCCCGAACCGCTGCAGCTTGTACCGCTCGGAGTACGGCTTTCCGACCCCCTTGAACCCCTCGGGGAAGACGCCGACCGCCTCGCCGGCGCTGAGCAGCCGCTCGGCGTCCTCGTTGCAGGCCAGGGTCGCGCCGGACTTGCGGGCGAGCTCGCCGACCACAGGGGTCGAGAACACCAGGTTGGCGCCGAGCAGCCGCAACGGCCGTCGCGCGGGGTGGTCGTCCAGGAGGGCGAGCTGGGTCATCAGCGAGTCGACGGCGATCGTGCCGGAGTGGTTGGCCACCAGCAGCGCGCCGCCGGTGTCGGGCAGGTTCGACAGGCCCTGCGTCTCGACCCGGAACCAGCGCCGGTACAGGGGGCGCAGCGCCGCCATCAGCACCTTGTCGGACAGCTCCGCGTCGTACCCGAACTCGTCGACCACGTAGTCGCCGGTGATCCGCCGCCGCAGGAACGCGAGCGCCTCGGCCACCCTGGCGTCCCAGTCGCCGTCCCCGGACCCGGGCAGACCCAGACCGCCCAGGTCGGCCAGGTCGGCCAGGTCGGCCAGGTCGGCCGGATCGCCGAGCACCTCGTCCGTGGTCCCAGCGGGCTGTGCTCGCGCCACCGGCTCGGGCTTGGGTGCACGCGGCTTCTTGGTCGCCGGCACCTTGCGCCGCGCCTTGGCGCCCTCGCCGTCGCCGATCGGGATCACCTTGGCGACCTCGGGCTCAGCCACGCCCGTCTCCGATCAGGCCGGCGACGGCCGATAGCCCAGGCAGCCGAGGCAGCCCGGTCAGCACGGACGCCACTCCCCGCTCGATCGAGGCGACGGTCTCAGGCGTGAAGCGCGCGTTCAGCCGACGCGTACGGACGAAGTCGTCGAACGTCGCGGACGTGCTGAAGGACGGCTCGAAGCCGAGCTGGGTACGCATCCGGGTGGTGTCCACGACGCGGCCGAAGGTGAGGTACCGCAGCTGCTCCGGCGAGAAGTCGACGACCTGGGCCCGCCGCACCAGCCCGCCGACTGACGAGACCAGCATCGACGGCAGCGGCAGCGGTGGCCGCCCGGTCCGGCGGATGGCCTGCGAGAGCAGCAGCACCCCGTCACCGGCCACGTTGAAGGTGCCGGGGCGGTCCTCCACCGAGCACAGCCGAAGGCACTCGAGCCCGTCGTCGGGGTGCACGAACTGAAGTCGCGGGTCGAAGCCCAGCACGGTCGGGATCAGCGGCAGCGCGAAGTACGCCGACATCGGCGTCTCCATCCTGTCGCCGAGGAGGTTGGCGAAGCGCAGCACCGTGACGGTGGCGTCCGGCCGCCGCCTGGCGAAGCCGCGTACGTACCCCTCGACCTCCACGGAGTCCTTGGCGAAGCCCGACCGGGGCAGCGCCTTGGGCTCCATGTCCTCGGTGAACATCGCAGGGTCCTTGGGCGAGGCGCCGTAGACGGTGGTCGAGGACTTGACCACGAGCTTGCGTACCGAAGGCGCCTTCTGGCACGCCGCCAGGAGCTGCATGGTCCCGATGACGTTGACTTCTTTCATGATCGTGCGCCCGCCCGCGTGACCGGGCTGGGCGAGGACGCTCATGTGCACCACGGTGTCGACCGAGGCGCTCGAGATCACCTTGGAGATGATCGGGTTCCGGATGTCGGCGCGGACGAACTCGGCCCGCCCGAGATCAGCGGTCGGCGGCACGACGTCGACTCCGATGACCCGGTCGACGGACGGGTCGTCCTGCAGGACCCGGGCGAGCCGCCCCCCGAGGTAGCGGGCTACCCCGGTGACGAGCACGACCCGGCCCATGCGAGAACCGGCTACTTCTTGTTACGTCGCTGGACGCGAGTCTTCTTGAGCAGCTTGCGGTGCTTCTTCTTCGCCATCCGCTTGCGGCGCTTCTTGATGACGGAACCCACGGATACCTCTTCACACGCAAGTTGCAGGGAACCCGGCGACGTTGTGCGCCGGACGAGGTGCAGCGTACCTGGACGGGGAGGTCCGGCGTCAGGCCGTCTCGACGAAGGAGTCCCGCAGGTAGTCGTGGACGGCCTGCTCGGGCACCCGGAACGACCGGCCCACGCGTACGGCCGGCAGCTCGCCGGCGTGGACGAGTCGGTAGACCGTCATCTTGGAGACGCGCATGATGGCCGCCACCTCAGCAACCGTGAGGAAGCGCACCTCTGCCAGGGGTCGCTCAGGGCCTTGAACCATCACGCACCGAACCTCATCGTGCGCGCCGTGGCTCCGGCTTCCCCTCCGGTGCAGCATCACGACTCGCTATGGCGCAGATAGTAGTGAGGTGGGAGGCCGCTGCGCACAACGATCCCCGAACTGGGCTTCGTCACAGATCGGTATCGGCGTCCAGACCGTGCTCGGCGAAGACCGCGTGCCGGGTCGTACGGATCGCCCGGTCGACCGGGTCGTCGTCCCGATCGGTGCCTCCGGGGCCCGCAGACCAGGGCGTCGGGTGCGGCCGGCGGCCGTCGGTCATGGTCTGCGGACCTCGCCTGCCGAGCCGGCTGGCGACGTGCTCGAGCCATCCCGCGGGTACGCGGGTGGCCGGCTCGACGGGTCGGCCGACGACCTCGCCGACCAGGTGCGCCCAGGCCCTCGGCACCACGTCGACCAGGGCGTACCCGCCTCCGCCGAGGGCGACCCAGCGGCCGCCGGCATGCGCGTGGGCCAGCCGGTGCAGCCGCTCGTAGGTGGCGCGCTGGCCGTCGACGCTGAGCTCGAGGTGAGCCAGGGGGTCAAGGGCGTGGGTGTCGCAGCCGTGCTGGGTGACCATCAGCTGGGGTGCGAAGGCTGCGAGCAGCGGGGGTACGACGGCGTCGAAGGCGCGCAGCCAGCCGTCGTCCCGCGTACCCATCGGGAGGGCGACGTTGACGGCGAACCCCTCCGCGCCCGGGCCACCGACGTCTCCTGCGAAACCGGTGCCAGGAAACAAGTATCGGCCGCTCTCGTGCAGCGAGATCGTGAGCACCCGGGGGTCGTCCCAGAACGCGGCCTCGACGCCGTCGCCGTGGTGTACGTCCACGTCGACGTACGCGACCCGCTCGGCTCCGCGGTCCAGCGCGTCGGCGATCGCGGCCGCCGCGTCGTTGTAGATGCAGAAGCCTGAGGCGCTCTCGCGCATCGCGTGGTGCAGCCCGCCGGCCAGGTTGACGGCGTGCTCCGACTCCCCCGACCAGACGGCTCGTACCGCGGCGAGCGACGCGCCGACCACGAGGGCGGAGGCGTCGTGCATGCCGGCGAAGACCGGGTCGTCGGGGGTGCCGAGGCCGTGCGCGAGGTCGGGCTCGAGGGTGTTGCCGGCGCGGCGTACGGCGTCGATGTAGGTCTGCGCATGGACGAGCCTCAGCTCCTCGTCGGAGGCCGGCTCGGCGCCGACCTGCTCGACGTTCGCGCCGTCCAGCAGGCCCAGGTCGCGGGCGAGGCGGACGGCCAGCTCGACGCGGACCGGGTTCAGCGGGTGGTCCGGCCCGAAGTCGTACGCCACCAGCCGCTCGTCCCACCCGAACGTGACTCGCGAGCTCATCCCCCGACGCTACCCACCTGCGCCCAGGTGCGCCCAGGTGCGCCCAGGTGCGCCCAGGTGCGCCCAGGTGCGCCTGTCCGTTGGCCAATAGCGACGCGGGTTGGCCCGGAGGCGGGCCAGCCGACCCCGGTTTCAGCCAGGGAGCGGCCGCTACGGGCGCGAACCTACTCGGTACGGAGGGCGACGACGGGGTCGAGGCGGCCGGCCCGGCGGGCGGGGAAGACGCCGAAGAAGACACCGACGCCGACGGACACCCCGAAGGCGAGCGCGATCGACCACCAGGCCGCGACTGCAGGCAGCGACGTGAACGCGTTGGCCAGCAAGGAGGCACCCACGCCGATCCCGATCCCGATCAGCCCACCGATCGAGGTCAGCAGCACCGCCTCGATCAGGAACTGCAGCAGGATGTCGCGCTGCCGGGCCCCCAAGGCCTTGCGCAGCCCGATCTCCCTGGTCCGCTCGCGTACGGACACCAGCATGATGTTGGAGACGCCGACGCCGCCGACGAGCAACGAGATGCCCGCGATAGCGGCGAGCACCAGGGTGAGCAGCCCCAGGATCGTCCCGATGGTCCCGAGGATCTGGGTCTGGGTCACCGCCGAGAACTTCTCGCCCGGGTACTTCTGCTCCAGCGCCGTCACCAACCGTTTCTGCAGGTCGTCGACGGAGTCGATAGTCGGCGCCTTGACCGCCAGCGCGTCGATGCGGTCGACGCCGAAGAGCCGCTGCGCCGCGGTGACCGGCACGTCGACCTCCTTGTCGCGGCTCACCCCGAACGCCGACCCCAGCGGCGCGAACACCCCGATCACCCGGAAGCGCACCCCGGCGATGGTCACCTGCCGCCCGAGGGGATCGAGGTCGCCGAAGACGGTGGTCGCGATCTCCGAGCCGAGCACCGCCACCCGGCGCCGGGTGTCGACGTCGGCACGCGAGACGAAGCGCCCGCGGGCCAGGGGCCGGTCGAACACCACGGGTACGTTCTCGTTGGTACCGCTCACGGTGACGTAGTCGGACTTGGTCCCGACGCGTACCTCCTCCGACGAGGTGACGGTTGCCGCGACCGCCGAGCGGTCCCCCACCACGCGCCCCAGGTAGTCGACGTCGTCGAGCTTGAGCCGGCTGACGGCTGGCGCGGAACCGAACGAGAACTCACCGGGTACGACCAGGATCAAGTTCGACCCGAGCCCCTCGACCTGCTGCTCGACCTCCTGCTTGGCACCGCTGCCGATCGCCACCAGCATGACCACCGACGCAACGCCGATGATCACGCCAAGCATGGTCAGGGCGCTGCGCAACCTGTTGGCCCGCAAGGCATCGAAGGCCGCGCCGAAGGCTTCACGCCACCTCATGCGACCACAGCTCCGGTGTCGCGCTCGATCAGGCCGTCGCGGAAATAGACCTGCCTGCGGGCCCGTGCCGCGATCTCGTGGTCGTGCGTGACGAGTACGACGGCAACGCCGCGCTCGGCGTTGAGTCGCTCGAGGATCGCCATCACCTCGCCGCCGCTGGTGCTGTCGAGGTTGCCGGTCGGCTCGTCGGCGAGCAGCACCTGCGGGCCGGTCACCAGGGCACGGGCGATGGCGACCCGCTGCTGCTCCCCGCCAGACATCTGCGCCGGGCGGTGGCTGAGCCGATGGCCGAGGCCGACGGACTCGAGCGCCGCCACAGCTCGCGCCCGGCGGTCCCGACGCGCGAGGCCGCCGTAGACCAGCGGGAGCGCGACGTTGTCGACCGCGGTGGTCCGGGCCAGCAGCTGGAACGACTGGAAGACGAAGCCGATAGTGGCGTTGCGCAGCTGGGCGAGCTCGTTCTCGGCGAGGGTCCCGACCTCGCGCCCGCCGATCCGCAGGGTGCCCGTGGTCGGCCGGTCCAGGCAGCCGAGCAGGTGCATCAGCGTCGACTTGCCCGACCCGGACGGCCCGACGATCGCGACGAACTCGCCCGCGTCGATCCGTACGTTTACGCCTCTCAGGGCCTGCACCTCGACGCCCTCGAGGCTGTAGACGCGGGTGACGTCGACCGCCTCGACGGCCGGCGGCGGCGTCACTTGTCCTCGACCCGCTGCCCCTCGGTGACCTTGTCGGCACCCTTGACCACGATGCGGTCGCCGACCGAGACACCGGAGACCACCTGCACCGACGCGTCGCCCTGCGCGCCGAGGACGACGGTGCGCTTGCTCGCGATCCCGCCGCGCACGACCCAGACCGCGTCCCTGCTGTTGTCGCGGAAAACCGCGGCCGCCGGTACGGACACCACGTCGGTCGCCGTCAGCACGTTCAGCGAGGCCACCGCGGACATCCCGGGCCGCGGGTCCGGAGCGGGTGTCCCGTCGGTGTTGGTACCTCCCCCAAGGCTGAGCCGGACGAGGTACGACACCCCGCCTCGGCTCGACGTCGTCGGCGCGAGGTCGACCGAGGTGACCACCGCCGCGTAGCTCGCGTCCGGCACCGCGTCGAAGTCGACGTCCGCCTTGACCCCGGGCTTCACGGTGAGGATGTCGGTCTCGTCGACCGAGGCGGTCAGGCTCAGGGTGGAGACGTCGGTGACGGTGAGCAGGCCGGCTCCAGGCGTGACCGGCGTACCCGGCTCGAGGACCCCGACGACCGACGCCGACGAGCCGGACCCCGACGCCGACCCGCCGAGCAGCGACTGGGCCTGGCTCTGCAGCGACGACGGCAGCTGGCTGAGCAGCGACGACGTCGAGCTCGTGGCGCTGCCGGCAGAGACGCCGCCGAGGACGACGGTGCCGGCGATCGGTGCGCGAACGGTCAGGCCGGCCACCGTCGCCTGCGCCGCAGCCAGGGACGCGCGGGTCTGCGCGCGCTGGGCCTCGGCGAGCGACGCGGCGGCGCGCTGGAGGCCTCCGAGGCCGGCGTTGGCCTGCTGCAGGGCACTGGCCGCGGCGCCACGGGCGGCGTCGTACTGCGCCTGCGCGGTGGCCAGCTGGGCCAGCGCCTGCGCCTTGAGGGTCGGGTCGGGGATCTGCTCGGCGGCCTGACGGGCGGTCGCGAAGGCCTGGGTCGCGGCTGCGTCGGCCTGGGTCAGGCCCTGGCTGCTGACCTTGCTGACACTCACCGATCCGGTCGAGGCTGCGCGCTTGTCCGCGTCCTGCGCCGACTTCAGCGCCGCGACCGCCTGCGGGCTGTCGATGGTCAGCAGCACCTGGCCCACGCGTACCTGTGCCCCGTCCTTGACCATGACCGCCTTGACGGTGCCGCTCGCCGGCGCAGAGATCGCGGCGGTCGCACGAGCCACCACGTTGGCCGGCGCCTGGACCACCTCGGTGACGGTGCCCGTACCGACGGCAGCGACCCGGATGTCCGGGGGCGGGCTGCTGGTGCACCCCGCCAGCGCAGGTACGGCTGCGGTGACGGCGAGCGCCGCGATCAGGCGGAGGCTGCGGGTTCCGGGGCTGAGGCTGCGCGTTCCGGGGCGGGGGCTGCGGGAGCGGTGACGTACGAGGGGGTACACCGACCCATCGTAGTTTCTTCCCTCGGGCCGGGCTCAGTCCTGGCCGCTCGCCAGGGCGCGGGAGCGGTCGCGGGCGGCCTCGAGGGCGGTGAGGAACGCGGCGCGCACCTTGTGGTCCTCGAGCTCGCGCAGGGCGGCTGCGGTCGTACCCGCCGGGGAGGTGACGTTCTCGCGGAGCACGACAGGGTGCTCGCCGGTCTCGCGCAGCATCTTCGCGGCGCCGACGACGGTCTGCACCACGAGCTCGGAGGCCGTGGCGCGCGGGAGCCCGAGGTGCACGCCGGCCTCGATCATCGCCTCGACCACGAAGAAGATGTACGCGGGACCGGACCCGCTGACGGCGGTCACGGCGTCCTGCTGCTTCTCGGGCACTCGGATCACCCGGCCGACCGACCGCAGCAGCGCCTCGGCCTCGGCCAGGTGGGCCTCGTCGCAGTGCGAACCGGGCGAGATCGCGGCCATGCCCTCGTCCACCAGCGCCGGGGTGTTGGGCATCACGCGTACGACGGCGACGCCGGCCGCGAGCCGACCCTCGATGAACGACGTGGTGATGCCTGCGGCCAACGAGACGACGAGGGCACCGTCGCGCAGGTGCGGGCCGATCTCGTCGAGCAGCGCGCCCATGTCCTGCGGCTTCACGACCAGCACGACCGTCTCGGCCCTGGCAGCGGCCTCGGCATTGCCGAGCACCTCGACGCCGTAGCGCTCGGTGAGCTCACGCGCACGCTCCGGCCGGCGCTCGGCGATGACCAGGTCAGCCGCCTGCCGCCCCGACCGGAGCAGCCCGGACAGCAGCGTCTCTCCCATGACTCCGGCGCCGAGCACCGCGACGAGTGCCACGTCAGGACTTCGAGGTCAGGGAGCGCAGGAACAGGGCCAGGTTCGCGGGCTTCTCGGCCATCCGCCGCACGAGGTAGCCGTACCACTCGTCGCCGTAGGGCAGGTAGACGCGCATCTTCTCCCCCTGCCGGGCCAGCCGCTTCTGCTCCTCGGGCCTGATGCCGTAGAGCATCTGGTACTCGTACGAGCCCTTGGCCCGGTCGTACCGCACCGCGAGGGCGCCGGCGATCTCGACCAGCCGCGGGTCGTGAGAGGCCACCATCGGGTAGCCCTGGCCGGCCATCAGGATCTTGAGGCAGCGTACGTACGCCCGGTCGACGTCGGCCTTGTCCTGGTACGCCACCGCCTCGGGCTCCTTGTACGCGCCCTTGCAGAGCCGCACCCGCGAGCCCGCGTGCGCGAGGTCACGGCAGTCCCCCTCGGTACGGAACAGGTACGCCTGCAGCACCGCACCGGTCGAGGGGAAGTCGCGGCGCAGCTCGGCCAGCGTCTCGAGGGTGGCGTCGGTCGTGGTGTGGTCCTCCATGTCGAGGGTCACCGTGGTGCCGACCGTGGCCGCCGCCGAGCAGATCTGGCGGGCGTGCTCGAGGGCGATCTTGTCGCCGTCGCCGGGCAGCGCCTGGCCGACCGCGGACAGCTTGACGCTGACCTCGGCGCCGGCCGTGAGCCTGGCCTCGCTGAGCAGGCGCAGCAGGGTGACGTACGCGTCGCGGGTGGCCTCGGCCTGGGTCAGGTCGAGGGTGTCCTCGCCGAGGTGGTCGATGGTCACGAGGCGACCGTCGGCGACGAGGTCGCGAGTGGCGTGCACGGCGTCCTCGCCGGTCTCGCCGGCGACGAACCGGCGGACGACGCCCCGCGAGACGGGGGCCTGCGAGACCACCATCTTGAGCCGGTCGCTGCGCGACACGGACAGCAGCACCTGGCGGATCACGTGCGATCTCCCTCATGGTCGGGCATCTGCCGCACAGGCTACGGCGTCCGGCGGCGCAGCGTCGCGGCTCCGAGGGTGAGGATGCCGACGATGAACGCGGCAACGACGGCGACGTCGCGCCAGAACGCCCCGTTCAGGGTCGCGCCGGACTGGAGCAGGTGCATGGCATCCACGGCGTACGACAGCGGCAGCACGTTGCTCAGCAGCTCGAGGGCGCGGGGCAGCGTCGAGCGGTCGCCGAACAGCCCGCAGACCATCAGCTGGGGGATCATCAGCGCCGGCATGAACTGCACCGCCTGGAACTCGGTACTGGCGAACGCGCTGAGCAGGAGCCCCATCGACGACCCGAGGACCGCGACGAGCACAGCGACCAGGACCACCGCGAGAGCGGGACCCTCGACGTCCAGGCCGAGCAGCCCGAACGCGACCGCTCCGACAACGGTGGCCTGGACCGTCGCCGCGAGGCCGAAGGCGATGCCGTAGCCGAGCAGGAAGTCGAGCTTGCCCTCGGGCAGCGCGAGCAGCCGTTCGAGCGTGCCGCCCGAGCGCTCGCGCAAGGTGGCGACCGACGTCACGAGGAACATGATGATCAGCGGGAAGATGCCGAGGAGCAGTGCGCCCCAGTGGTCAAAGACGCCTGGCGTCGAGGAGAACATCCATGCCAGCAACGCCATGATCGCCGTGGGCGCCACGAGCAGGAGAGCGATCGTGCGCCGGTCGTGCCGCAGCTGGAGCAGCACCCGCTTGGTCGTGGCGGCCAGGATCCGCGGGGTCACGGCCCGGGCTCCTCTGGCCCAACGGTCGGGATTCCCCACTCCGGCTGCTCGACGATCGCCAGGAACGCCGCCTCGACGTCGGCGGTCCCGGTTGCGGCGAGCAGGCCGGCCTCGGTGTCGTCGGCCACCAGCTCGCCGTCGCGTACGAGGAGGAGGCGGTCGCAGCGGGTGGCCTCGTCCATGACGTGCGACGAGACCAGCAGCGTCGTGCCCTGGTCGGCCAGCTGGTGGAACCTCGCCCACAGGTCACGGCGCAGCACCGGGTCCAGGCCGACCGTGGGCTCGTCGAGCACGAGGAGCTCGGGCTCCCCCAGCAGCGCGGTGGCCAGGCCCACCCTGCTGCGCTGGCCCCCCGAGAGGCGGTCGACGCGGTCGCCGGCGTACGCCTCGAGGTCGACGGTGGCCAGGACCCGGTCGACGTCGTCCTTGGGGGCGCCCACCACGGCGGCGAAGTACGCCAGGTTCTCGCGCACCGTCAGGTCGGTGTAGACCGCGGGCGCCTGCGTGACGTAGCCGATCCGCCTGCGCAGCTCGGGAGACCCTGCCGGTCGGCCGAGGACGTCCACCGTGCCCGTCACCTTGGCCTGGACGCCGACGAGGGCTCGCATCAACGTCGTCTTGCCGCCACCGCTGGGGCCGAGCAACCCGGTGACCGCCCCTCGCGCGACATCGAACGTCAGCCCGTGCAGCACCTCGCGCCGGCCTCGCACGACCCGCAGGTCCTTGACGCTGATCGCCGCGGTCATGTCGGAACCTGCGGAGCGGCGGCGAAGTTGAGGCGGGCGAAGGCCAGTGCCTCGGCGAGGTCGGCCTCGCGGTCCGCGCGGCTGGCCGCCCGCCGGGTCGACACCTCGAGCACGACGGTGCCGGAGTACCCGCGCCCGGCCAGCAGCTCGAGGACCTCGGCGCAGCGCTGCCCGCCACGACCGGGGACCAGGTGCTCGTCGCGGTTCGAGCCGGAGCCGTCGGCCAGGTGCAGGTGGGCGAGCCGGTCGCCGAGGGTACGCACCATGTCGACGGCGTCGGTGCCGGAGACCGCGGTGTGCGAGAGGTCGAGCGTCACGTTCGCGTAGTCGCCGCGGCTGGGGTCCCAGTCAGGGGCGTAGACCTCAGCCTCACGCCCGGCCGCCTTCCACGGGTACATGTTCTCGACGGCGAACACGACGTCGGTCTCGTGCTCCATCCGCGCGACGCCCGACACGAACGCCTTCGCGTACTCGCGCTGCCAGCGGAACGGTGGGTGCACGACGACGGTCGTCGCGCCGAGCGCCTCCGCGGCATCCTTGGAGCGCAACAGCTTCCCCCACGGCTCCGTCCCCCAGACCCGTTGCGTCACCAGCAGGCAGGGCGCGTGCAGGGCGAGCACGGGTACGCCGTAGTGGTCGGACAGCTTGCGTACCGCCTCGATCTCCTGGGTCACCGCGTCGGTGGACACCATCAGCTCGACGCCGTCGTAGCCCAGTCGGGCCGCGATCTCGAACGCCGCAGCCGCCGACTCCGGGTAGGTCGACGAGGTCGACAGCGCGACCTTCGCCTCTGGCACCCGTACGACAGCCACGTCCTCCAGCGTACGCAGCCGGCCCCGTCAGAGGCGGTCAGGCGAGCTGGTCGAGGCGGCGCAGGATGACACCCTCGCGCAGCGCCCATGGGCAGATCTCGAGCTCCTCGACGCCGAGCAGGTCCATCGCCGCGTCCGCGACCACGGCACCGGCCAGCAGCTGGCGCGCACGACCGGGCGAGACCCCCGGCAGGTGCGCCCGCTCAAGCGCCGTCATCGACTCGAGCTTGGGCAGCCAGTCGACCAGGTCCTTGTGCCGCAGCACCCGGCGCACGTACGGCCCGTCGCCCGACGGCGCCGAGCCAGCCAGCCGGGCGAGCGACCGGAAGGTCTTGGAGGTCCCGACCGCACGGTCCGGCGCCCCCGCACGGATCACCCGGCCGAGGTCGCGGGCGAAGACGGCGCGTACGTGCTTGCGCAGCGCCTTGACCTCGTCCTTGCCGGGCGGGTCGGCCGGCAGGTGGTCGCGGGTCAGCCGGCCGGCGCCCAGGGGCAGCGAGTTGGCAGCGTCGGGCTCCTCGTCGGACCCGGTGGCGACCTCCAGGGAACCACCACCGATGTCGAGGACGAGCAACCGGCCGGACGACCAGCCGTACCACCGGCGTACGGCCAGGAAGGTCAGCCTGGCCTCGTCCTCGCCGGACAGCACCTGCAGGTCGACGCCACCGGCAGTGCGCACCCGGTCGAGGACGTCGTCACCGTTGGGGGCCTCGCGCACCGCCGACGTCGCGAAGGCGAGCATCTCCTCGACGCCCTTGTCCTCGGCCTGCTGCAACGCATCGGTGACGAAGGAGACCAGCCGGGTCGAGCCCTCGGGGCCGATCCGGCCGGAGTCGTCGAGCAGCTCCGAGAGCCGCAGCTCGGTCTTGTACGAGTACGCGGGGATCGGCGGAGCGCCCGCGTGCGCATCGACCACAAGCAGATGGACCGTGTTGGAGCCGACGTCGAGAACACCGAGGCGCATGGTCGTGACGGTATCCGGCGAGCCGCCCCGTACGCTGACCCGGTGCCTGAAGTAGACCTCGACTTCCCGCGGGCCTGGGTGGAGTTCCTCGACCCTGCCGACCCCGGCCAGCTGTTCCGGTGCGACCTCACCTGGCTGACGTCCAGCTGGACCTGCATCTTCGGCTCGGGCTGCGCCGGCGTCATCGAGGGGCGCCCCGACGACGGCTGCTGCACCCTCGGCGCGCACTTCTCGGAGAAGAAAGACGAGAAGCGCACCCTGAAGTTCGCCAAGGAGCTGACGCCGGAGACTTGGCAGCTGCACGGCACGAAGAAGCTCGTGGAGACCGACGAGGAGGGCGCCCGCAAGACCCGGGTCGTCGACGGCGCCTGCGTGTTCCTGAACCGACCCGGCTTCGCCGGCGGCGCAGGCTGCGCGCTGCACGGGCTGGCCCTGCGCACGGGGTTGCACCCCTTGGAGACCAAGCCCGACGTCTGCTGGCAGCTGCCGATCCGGCGTACGTTCGACCGCGTGACGCGTACCGACGGCACGCAGGTCCTGGTGGTCTCGATCAGCGAGTACGACCGTCGTGGCTGGGGCCCCGGCGGGCACGACCTGGCGTGGTACTGCTCGGGCAACACCGAGGCGCACGTGGGCCGCGAGCCGGTCTTCCGCTCGAACGGGCCCGAGCTGGTGGCCATCATGGGCGCCGCCGGGTACGAAGAACTGGCGCGGCTGTGCGAGGAACGGCTAGCCTCCGGCGGGCGCAAGGGACGCGGGGTCCTGGCGCCGCACCCGGCTGATCCCGCCCGGTAGCCCCAGGCGAGACAGCGGAGAGTCCTTCGAACGCTTTCTTTTCGTTCACGCGCAGTTCCTTTGACTCCGGGGCCGAAGATGAGACGGTGCATCTATGCGACCCTCGGGATCGATACCCAAGATCGCCAGGAACGCGCGTCAGCCCAGGGGGCCCGAACGCGCGGCGGAGCTGCTCCGCGACGCCCAGCACCTGATCGTCGAGGCGGCCGGCCTGCTCGGGTCCGGTCCTGAGGACGGCGGGCTCTGGGACGCGGTGGCCATCCTGGTCGAGCAGCGTGGCGTGGCCGACCGGCGGCTCACCGACGAGCAGGCGACGGCAGGCAACCACTAGCCGATGTTCGTCGACCTGCCGCTCGCGGAGCTGCGCGACTACCGGCCGGACGTGGCCGAACCGGCCGACTTCGATGCGTTCTGGTCCGACCAGCTGACCACGGCGCGGACGCGCGACATCGACGCGGTCTTCGCGCCCGTCCAGACCCCGATCCGGCACGCGAAGGTCCTCGACGTCTCTTTCGCCGGGCACGGCGGCGACCGGGTGCGCGGCTGGCTGTTCCTGCCGGCCGACCCGTTGCCGGGTGCCCCCGTCGTCGTGGAGTACGTCGGGTACTCCGGCGGGCGCGGCGACCCGCTGGACTGGCTGACGTACAGCTGCGCCGGGTACCCGCACCTGGTGATGGACACCCGGGGGCAAGGCGGCGGGTGGCGGAGCGCCGACACCCCGGACCCCGGCGACGACGGCGCACCGAGCACGTCCGGCTTCATGAGCCGCGGGATCATGGACCTGCCGTCGTACTACTTCACCAGGCTCTTCGTGGACGCGGCCCGAGCAGTCGAGGCAGCGACCGCGCACCCGTCGACAGCAGGGCTGGCGGTCGTCGCAACCGGGGCCAGCCAGGGTGGGGGCCTCGCACTCGCGGCCGCGCACCTGGCCGGGAGTGTGCCGGATGGACCTGCCGGAGTGGTGGCGACGATGCCGGACGTTCCCTTCCTCGCGCACTTCGAGCGGGCCCTGCGGATCACCGACAGCAACCCGTACGGCGAGCTGGTGCAGTACTTCAGCGTCCACCCCGAACGCGTCGAGCCGGCGTTGCGGACGCTTTCGTACATCGACGTCGTCAACCACGCGCGGCGGGCGCAGGTGCCGGCCCTGTTCTCGGTCGGCCTGATCGACGACATCACGCCGGCGTCGACCGTGTTCGCCGCGTACAACCACTACGCAGGGCAGAAGCAGGTGAACGTGTACCCGTTCAACGGGCACGAGGGCGGGCGGACCGACCAGCTCGCAGCCAAGCTCGCCTTCCTCAGCTCGACGGCCGCGCTGCCTGTGCTGCCCGTGCTGCCTGTGCTGCCCGTGCTGCCTGTGCTGCCCGCTTCCTAGAGCCTGTCAGCCGGCCCGCGTACGCTCCGCGCCATGGCGAAGCCGAGCGGTGCGAGTGCCAAGGCTCCCTACCGCTGCGGCGAGTGCGGGTGGCAGACGGTCAAGTGGGTCGGCCGCTGCGGCGAGTGCCAGGCCTGGGGCACCGTCGAGGTCGTCGGCGGGCCCAAGCTGCGTCAGGTCTCTGCCGGCCCCGTGACCACCGCGGCCGTACCCATCGGCGACATCGACGTCGAGGACGCCACCTCGCGCAGCACCGGGGTGGGCGAGCTCGACCGGGTCCTCGGCGGCGGCTTGGTGCCCGGTGCCGTGGTGCTCCTCGCCGGCGAGCCGGGGGTCGGCAAGTCCACCCTGCTGCTCGAGGTCGCCGCCCAGGCCGCCCGCGCCGGCCATCGCGCTCTGTACATCACCGGCGAGGAGTCCATCGCCCAGGTACGCCTGCGGGCCGGCCGCATCGAGGCGCTCGACCCGCAGCTGTTCATCGCCGCGGAGACCGACCTCGGCGCGGTCCTCGGCCACGTCGACGAGGTGCGCCCCGACCTGCTGGTCGTCGACTCCGTCCAGACCATCTCCAGCGCCGACGCCGATGGATCCGCCGGTGGCGTCACGCAGGTGCGCGAGGTGGCCGGCGCGCTGATCCGGGTCGCCAAGGATCGCGACATCGCCACCATCCTGGTCGGCCACGTCACCAAGGACGGCTCGATCGCCGGGCCGCGCGTCCTCGAGCACCTGGTCGACGTCGTCCTGCACTTCGAGGGCGAGCACCACTCCCGGCTGCGGATGATCCGCGCGGTCAAGAACCGCTACGGACCCGCCGACGAGGTGGGCTGCTTCGACCTGGGCGACAGCGGCATCACCGGCCTGCCCGACCCGAGCGGGTTGTTCCTTTCGCACGGGATCGGCCCGGCGGTGGGCACCTGCGTCACGGTCACTCTCGAGGGTCGCCGTCCGCTGGTCGCCGAGGTCCAGGCCCTGGTGGCCCCGAGCACGCTGGGGACCCCCAGGCGGGCCACCTCGGGCCTGGACTCCTCGCGGCTGTCGATGGTCCTCGCGGTCCTCGAGCGCCGAGGCAAGGTACGGCTGGCCAGCTCCGACGTCTACGCGGCCACGGTCGGGGGCGTACGCCTGTCCGAGCCGGCGACCGACCTCGCGGTCGCGCTGGCCATCGCCTCGGCCTCGACCGACCTCCCCCTCCCGCTCGGCATGGTCGTGGTCGGCGAGGTCGGCCTGGCCGGCGAGGTCCGCCGGGTGAGCGGGGTCCAGCAGCGGCTGGCCGAGGCGGCTCGGCTCGGCTTCACCAGGGCGCTGGTCCCCGTCGGGTCCGGCGACCCACCGGCCGGGTTCCAGGCGCTGGAGGTCGGCGACCTGGGTGCCGCGCTGGAGACTCTCCGGCGCGGACCGCGAAGGCTAGACTGACCGCGAGCCTGTGGCGGCTGGGCGGTCATCCGGAAGTCAGTCATCCGGAAGTCAGCCGGCGACGCAGGCGAGCAGCGGGACCAGCGGGAGCACTGGGTGTCAGCAAGCGAACGGACCAGCGCAGCCGACAAGAGCGACGCCCTCCTCCGCCAGACCCTCCACGCCGTTGCCCCTGGCACCGCCATGCGCGACGCGCTCGAGCGCATCCTGCGCGGCCGTACGGGAGCACTGGTCGTCCTCGGCTACGACAAGGCCGTGGAGATCCTGTGCACCGGCGGCTTCGCCCTCGACGTCCCCTTCTCGGCCACCGGGCTGCGCGAGCTGGCCAAGATGGACGGCGCTGTGGTCCTCGACCGTGACGCCACCCGGATCCTGCGCTGCAACGTGCAGCTGGTCCCCGACCCGTCGATCCCCACCGAGGAGTCCGGTACCAGGCACTGCACAGCCGAGCGGGTGGCCAAGCAGACCGGCTACCCGGTCATCTCGGTCAGCCAGTCGATGCACATCATCGCGCTGTACATCGGCGGGCGACGCTACGTCGTCGAGGACTCCGCGACGATCCTGTCCAAGGCCAACCAGGCGCTGGCCACCCTCGAGCGCTACAAGCAGCGCCTCGACGAGGTGTCCGGCACCCTGTCGGCGCTGGAGATCGAGGACCTCGTCACGGTGCGCGACGTCGCGGCGGTCGCGCAGCGGCTCGAGATGGTGCGCCGCATCGCCAGCGAGATCGACGGGTATGTCATCGAGCTGGGCACCGACGGCCGGCTGCTGTCGCTGCAGCTCGAAGAGCTGATCGCCGGCGTCGACGCGGACCGCGAGCTCGTCGCGCGCGACTACCTCCCGCCTGCCACCGGTCGTCGGCACCGCTCGGTCGCCGAGGCGCTCGCGGAGCTCGACGGGCTGTCGTCGGCCGACCTGCTCGACCTCGGCTGGGTGGTTCGCGCGCTCGGCCACAACAGCTCGGGCGAGGCCCTCGACAGCGCGGTCGCGCCGAGGGGGTACCGGCTGCTGGCCCGGGTGCCCCGCCTCCCGGGCGCCGTGGTGGACCGGCTGGTCGAGCACTTCGGCACGCTGCAGAAGCTCCTGGCCGCCGGGATCGATGACCTGCAGGCGGTCGAGGGCGTGGGCGAGAGCCGGGCCCGTACCGTCCGTGAAGGTCTCTCCCGGCTGGCCGAGTCCTCGATCCTCGAGCGCTACGTCTAAGTGCCTCGCGACAACGACTACGGTTGTCCGCACTAGATCAGACGAACGGTCATCCTTGAGCGACCTGGGGTGCCGGGGTCGAGGGGGACAGGCCGGCGAGCAGCCGCAGGTCGACCAGCAGCACAGGCAGGTACGCCGGGTCGGCCGTACGCACCACTTCGAGGACGTACGCGGGCAGCCCCACCGGACGCGGCCCGGGGTCGGCCAGGAAGCTGCCGGCCTCGACGACGGCCAGCACCTTGTCGACCGCGATGCCGACCGGACCCTCGGGCCCGGGGGCCATCACGACGACGTCACCGATGCCGCCGGTCTCGGGCTCGGCCCGCAGGTCCACGAGGGGCAGCGGGTCGCCCCGCAGCTCGATCAGCCCGGTGACCGGCGCACGGACGCCACGCAGCGGCTGCACGCCGACCGCACGGATGATCTCCCGTACCTGGTCCAGCGGTGCCGCCAGATCACGTCCGCCCATGACGAACGTCAGATACCCACTCACGCGCCCCTCCGGATCGGATCGGCTGCTCCGTCTGCTCCCTCTGCTTCATCGGCCAGTCGGCGGCACAACTGCACCAGTTCTTGCACCCGACGTCCGTCCAGCATCCGGCGGACCGTCTCCTGAGGCACCCCTGGCAGCGTCGTGGCAGCGGCTCGGTAGGCCGGCGCCGCCTGCTTGCGACGGCCGATGGAGCTGAGCGCGACCGCGAGCAGGAAGTGCGCGTGGCCGGCCAGCGGATCGAGGAAGACCGCACGCTGCAGCGGCTCCACCGCGCCCGCGTTGTCGCCCTGGTTGAGCCGGGCGTGACCGAGCAGCAGGTACGCCGCAGAGTTCACCGCGTCGACGGCGAGCACGTCGCTGGCCAGCTGCGCAGCCTGCACGTACGCCCCGCTGTCGAAGGCCGCCTGCGCCGCCTCGACGGTTGCGGCCGCGGCCACCGGCTCGGCCGTGGGCCCGCGGGCCGGCTGCGAAGGCTGTGCAGGCTGGTCGACGGCCGGCCGGGTGGGGACGGCCGTCCTCGGCGTCGCCGGCCCCGGGCGTGCAGCAGCACTCCCGGTGGCCGGTCGCTGCCTCGGTAGGAGCCCGCCGGCTTCGGCTCGGGTGGCAGCCGGCTGCGTACGAGTCGCCGGGGCGACCGGGACGTCACGGGCCGGCCGGTACGCGAAGGCCTCACCGACCGCCTCGAGGGTGAACGCGTCGCTGACCTGCCAGAGGGACTCGGCCGGGCCCATCAGGAGCCAGCCCTGGGGGGCAAGGACGTCGCGGAACCGGCCCACGAGTGACTTGGTGGTGTCCCGGGAGAAGTAGATGGAGACGTGCCGGCAGACGACGAGATCGACGCTGTCCGGCTCGAAGGGCGGCGGGTCCGTCACCAGGTTCTGGTGCCGGAACTGCACGAGCAGGCGGACCTCGTCCTTGACGACGTACGTGCCGTCCGGCTCGCGTACCAGCCAGCGGTTGACGGCGTCCGGCTCGGCCAGGTCGATCGTGCGACCCGAGTACGTGGCTGCCAGCGCCACCTGCAGCGCAGCGGTCGAGACGTCCGTCCCGATCACCCGCAGCCGCGGGGGGGCGGGCATCTTCTCGGCGACCTCGAGCATGAGCATCGCCAGGGTGAACGGCTCCTCGCCGGTCGAGCAGCCGGCGCTCCAGACGACCGCGTCTCGGCCCTCGCGGGCCGCGCTGGCGAGGATGTCCGGGAGGATCTGCCGTCGCAGCGCCTCGATCTGAGGGCGGGCCCGGTGGAAGTGCGTCTCCTGGATCGTCACGGCGTCCAGCAGCCGCTGCCGCTCGGGGCCGCTCTCGGGTCGCGAGAGCCAGTCGACGTACGCGCCGACGCGGGTCTGACCGTTGACGGCGAGCCGCTCGTGCATGATCATCGCGAGGCCGGCCCGGCGGCCCTCGTCGAACTCCAGACCCGCGGTGCGGCGCAGGTAGTCCCGCAGCAGCACGAAGTCGTCCTGGGTCAGGGTGCGCGTCATGAGGCACCCTCCACGGCAACCTCAGCGGCAAGGCAGTCGTCGACTGCCGTCACGATCGCCGCACCGATCTCGGGCAACGACAGCTCCAGGTCGACGGCCCCGAGGGCCATCGCCGCCTGGGGCATGCCCCACACGACACTGGTGGCCTCGTCCTGGGCAAGCGTGCGCGCCCCCGCCTCCCGCATCGCGAGCAGCCCCTTGGCGCCGTCGCGGCCCATCCCGGTGAGGAGCACTCCGACGCAGCGCTGGCCGCAGAGGCGGGCCACGCTCGCGAACGTCACGTCCACCCCGGGTACGTGGTACTGCCCGTCCGGAGGCGTGCTCAGCTGGACGCGGTACCCACCACCCAGCGACAGGTTGAGCCCGGCCGGGGCGAGGTAGACCGATCCCGCTACCACCTGGTCGCCGCTCTTGGCCACCTGGACGGTGAGCTCGGCCGCCTCGTCCAGCCAGCGGGCCAGGCCTTCGACGAAGCCCTCGGCCATGTGCTGCGCGACGACGATCGCCGCGGGCAGGTCGGCGGGCAGCTCGCGCAGGATCGTCGCCAGCGCGGGCGGGCCTCCGGTCGATGCGCCGATCGCCACCACGAGCGGACGACGGCGGCCATCGGTGCCGCGTACCCGGCTGGGCGGGTCAGCGGGCGCCGCCTGGTTCAGCTGGCTGCCGGCCTCGACGCCGGGCGCCGCCTGCCCCGTCCGTTGGATCCGCTCCGTACGTTCGGTGTGGCGGGCACGCAGCCGCGCCCGTGGGTGGGTGATGACGGGGACGCGGCTGGCCATCTTGAGGTGCCGGAGCAACGCATCAGCGAACTCGGGAGCGCCGGCCGGCGAGTCGAGGGGTCCGACGACGTCCACTGCACCAGCCGCCAGGGCAGCCGTCGGCTGACCGGCGGCATCTCCGCAGACCACGATCGGGGTGGGGCGGGAAGCCATGATCCGCTCGATGGCCTCGAGGCCACCGTCGAGCAGCTCGAGATCGATCAGGACAGCGGCGGGACCAGTGTCGAGGACCAGTCGCTCAGCCGTCTCGGGATCTCGCGCGACCCCGGTGACGACGAAGCCCGGGTCATGCATCAACCGTTCCAGCTCACGGGCCCGGGCCATGGTCCCGACCACGACGACGACGGTCACCGGAGGGCTGGCAACGCCACCCGCCACGTGCACCGTTGCCACGTAGCCTCCGTCCTCGTCATCGACGGCAGCCATGCGGGACGGCTCCGGAGCACGCCGCCCGAGCGGCACTCCTTCGCAATGTCGTCGCGGAAGCCGGAAGGCTTGAGGCCGCCGCGACCACCAGGATGGCCAGGATCCGCTAACGCAGGACGAAGGTCACCGGTGCGGACTTCAGGGTGATGTTCCGGGCGACCAGCGTGTACGTGCCGACGGCGGCGGCGGGCAGTCCCGAGGGGCACGAGGGCTTCGAGGTGACCCGGCTCCAGACCACCGTGCTCGAGAAGACCTGACCGGCCTTGAGCGTGTTGACCGCCGGCTGACCGCCGGGGGCACAGTCGTCCGACGACCAGGTATGGGTGCTCCCCGACTGCACCGTCAGGCCCATGGCCGCCTTGCCGATGTCGCGCTTGCAGGCCACCTTGCCGGTGTTCGTCACGGTGACGGTCAGCTTGGGCTTCTCGGTCGCCGAGTACGAGGAGGCGTCGGTGCTGGCCTCGACCCTGATGACCGAGTCGGGGCACAGGGCCAGGGCGGCAGAGTTCGTGGGAGTGGGAGTGGGAGTGGGCGGGGGAGTGGGCGTCGGGGTCGGGGTCGGAGTGGGGGTCGGGGTCGGGGTCGATCCGGACGGCCTGGGTGACTGCGACTGCTGGGCTGCCGGCGAGCCGGAGCCGCCGAGGTTCGACAGCAGCAGCCAGCCACCACCGACAAGCAGGATCACGACGACGGAGATGACCCCTCGTCGGAACCAGTAGGCACCCGGTGGCAACGACCCAACGGGGTGCAGGAACGACCCCACGGGCGAAGCCTATGCGGCGGGGAGCCCCGTCCTGCGGCAGTCCGCAGATGTGGCCGCGCCGAGTCGCTCCGTGCGACGATGCGCGCGATGACCGCGATGACCGCGATGACGGCCAAGCGGCACCCACAGCCGCCGGCCGCGCTGCACGCGCTCCTGCTCGACTGGTTCGAGGCGCACGCACGCGACCTGCCGTGGCGACGACGCGGGGAGCAGCCGCGGCAGGGTTGGCCCGTGCTGGTCAGCGAGGTCATGCTGCAGCAGACGCCGGTGGCCCGCGTGCTGCCGGTCTTCGCGACCTGGCTGACCCGGTGGCCGACCCCGGCCGACCTGGCCGCTGACACACCCGGCGAGGCGGTACGTCTGTGGGGACGGCTCGGCTACCCGCGGCGGGCGCTGCGCCTGCATGCAGCGGCCACCGTCTGCGTGCAACGGCACGGCGGCCGGGTCCCCGACAGCCACGACGACCTGCTCGCGCTAGCTGGGGTGGGGACCTACACGGCCGCGGCGGTGGCGTCCTTCGCGTACGGGCAGCGGCACGCGGTCCTCGACACGAACGTGCGGCGGGTGCTGGCCCGGCTCGTCGACGGCCAGGAGTACGAGCCGGCCGGGGCGCCGACGGTCGCCGAGCGAACAGCTGCCGAGGCCCTGCTGCCCGCGGAGCCGGCCACCGCAGCCCGCTGGTCAGCGGCGCTGATGGAGCTCGGCGCGCTGGTGTGCACGGCGCGCAGCCCCCGCTGCGGCGACTGCCCGCTGGCCGACCTGTGCAGCTGGCGGCTGCTGGGCAAGCCCGGCTGGGACGGCCCGGCCCGGCGTGGTCAGTCGTACGCCGGAACCGATCGGGCCGTGCGTGGGCTGCTGCTCGGGCCGCTGCGCGCGACCGCAGGGCCGGTCAGCCGGGCGGCGCTCGACGGGGTCTGGCCGGACGCCGTCCAGCGCGAGCGCTGCCTGGACAGCCTGGTGGCGGACGGCCTGGCCGAGCCACTGCCCGACGGGACGTTCACCCTCCCCCGCTGACATGGCGCTGCCCCCTGACACGGCGAACGGGCCGCACCCCTGGGGTACGGGCTGTTCGCGGGACGTCAGTCCGCGGTGCCGGCCGTCTCGATCGGCGGGGCGTCCACGAGCAGCGGGACCTTGTCGGTGCCGAGGAAGGTGAACTGCAGGGCGTCGCCCTCACCCTCGACATCGACCACAACGAGCTGACCGGCGCGGAGCTCGCCGAACAGGATCTTCTCCGACATCGGGTCCTCGATCTCGCGCTGGATCGTCCGTCGCAACGGACGGGCGCCCAGCACGGGGTCGTAGCCCTTCTTGGCCAGCAGCGCCTTGGCCGCGGTCGTCAGCTCGACGCCCATGTCCTTGTCGCGTAGCCGCTCGTCGAGCTTGTCGATCATCAGGTCGACGATGACGACGATCTCGTCCGGGGTGAGCTGGTGGAACACCACGATGTCGTCGATCCGGTTGAGGAACTCGGGCCGGAAGTGCTGCTTGAGCTCGTCCTGGACCTTGGCCTTCATCCGGTCGTAGCCGGTCTCGCCCTCGCCGGAGGCGGCGAACCCGAGGTTCTGGCCCTTGGAGATGTCCCGCGTGCCCAGGTTGGTGGTCATGATGATCACCGTGTTCTTGAAGTCGACCACCCGACCCTGTGCGTCGGTCAGCCGGCCGTCCTCGAGCACCTGCAGCAGCGAGTTGAAGATGTCGGGGTGCGCCTTCTCGATCTCGTCGAAGAGCACGACGGAGAACGGCTTGCGCCGCACCTTCTCGGTCAGCTGGCCACCCTCCTCGTACCCGACGTAGCCGGGAGGCGAGCCGAACAGCCGCGACACCGTGTGCTTCTCGGAGAACTCGCTCATGTCGAGCTGGATCAGCGAGTCCTCGTCGCCGAACAGGAACTCGGCGAGCGTCTTGGACAGCTCGGTCTTGCCGACGCCCGAGGGCCCGGCGAAGATGAACGACCCACCGGGACGCTTCGGGTCCTTCAGGCCGGCCCTGGTCCGCCGGATGGCCTGCGAGAGGGCCTTGATGGCCTGCTCCTGCCCGATGACGCGCTTGTGCAGCTCGTCCTCCATCCGCAGCAGGCGCTGGCTCTCCTCCTCGGTCAGCTTGAAGACCGGGATGCCGGTCTGGGCCGCCAGGACCTCGGCGATCAGCTCCTCGTCGACCTCGGCGACGATGTCCATGTCGCCGGCCTTCCACTCGCGCTCGCGGGTGGCCCGCTCGGCGAGCAGCGTCTTCTCCGAGTCGCGCAGCGAGGCCGCCTTCTCGAAGTCCTGCGCGTCGATCGCCGACTCCTTCTCGCGCCGTACGTTGGCGATCCGCTCGTCGAACTCGCGCAGGTCCGGCGGCGCCGTCATCCGACGGATCCGCAGCCGGGAGCCGGCCTCGTCGATCAGGTCGATCGCCTTGTCGGGCAGGAACCGGTCGCTGATGTAACGGTCGGCCATCTGGGCCGCACTGACCAGCGCGGCATCGGTGATGGACACCCGGTGGTGCGCCACGTACCGGTCCCGCAGGCCCTTGAGGATCTCGATCGTGTGGGCGATCGTCGGCTCGGCCACCTGGATCGGCTGGAAGCGCCGCTCGAGCGCCGCGTCCTTCTCGAGGTGCTTGCGGTACTCGTCCAGCGTGGTCGCGCCGATGGTCTGCAGCTCGCCACGGGCCAGCATCGGCTTGAGGATGCTCGCCGCGTCGATGGCGCCCTCGGCGGCACCGGCACCCACGAGCGTGTGCAGCTCGTCGATGAACAAGATGATGTCGCCGCGGGTACGGATCTCCTTGAGCACCTTCTTCAGGCGCTCCTCGAAGTCGCCGCGGTAGCGGCTGCCGGCCACGAGCGCGCCGAGGTCGAGCGTGTAGAGCTGCTTGTCCTTGAGCGTCTCGGGGACGTCGCCCTTGATGATCGCCTGGGCCAGGCCCTCGACGACCGCGGTCTTGCCCACGCCGGGCTCGCCGATCAGCACCGGGTTGTTCTTGGTCCGGCGCGAGAGGACCTGCATGACGCGCTCGATCTCCTTCTCGCGACCGATCACCGGGTCGAGCGTGCCCTCGCGGGCAGCTTGGGTGAGGTTGCGACCGAACTGGTCGAGCACGAGCGAGGTGGACGGCGCCTCGGCGGACGGACCGCCCGCGGCTGCCGGCTCCTTGCCCTGGTAGCCGGACAGCAGCTGGATGACCTGCTGGCGGACCCGGTTGAGGTCGGCGCCGAGCTTGACCAGGACCTGGGCTGCGACACCCTCGCCCTCGCGGATCAGGCCGAGCAGGATGTGCTCGGTGCCGATGTAGTTGTGGCCGAGCTGGAGCGCCTCGCGCAGGCTGAGCTCAAGGACCTTCTTGGCCCGCGGCGTGAACGGGATGTGCCCGCTCGGTGCCTGCTGGCCCTGGCCGATGATCTCCTCGACCTGCTGGCGGACCGCCTCGAGCGAGATGCCGAGGGACTCCAGCGCCTTGGCGGCGACACCCTCGCCCTCGTGGATCAGGCCGAGCAGGATGTGCTCGGTGCCGATGTAGTTGTGGTTGAGCATCCGGGCCTCTTCCTGGGCCAGGACGACAACGCGACGCGCGCGGTCTGTGAATCTCTCGAACATCTCTGCGCTCCTCACGCGTGCAGTACACCGGGTCAGCGAGAGCCAGCCCCTGCATACCGATGCTAGCCCGTCCATCGACAGGAACCAGTCGGACCTTCAGAGGCTTCCCCGGGGGAGTACGCCGCGGGCGAACAGGTCACAATCGGGCATGACCGGAACCGGTGGACTGGCAGTGATCGTGGGGGCGGGCCCGGGCCTCGGCCTGGCCGTCGGCGGGCGGTTCGCCCGCGAAGGGTTCCGGCTGGCGCTGGTGGCGCGTACGCCGGCGAAGCTGGACCTGTCCGGGCTGTCCGGCCGCTCTGCTGGGGAGACGCTGCTGGCAGCGGCGGACGTGAGCGACGAGGCAGCGCTGCGGGCGGCGTTCGCCCAGATCCGGGCCGAGGCCGGCGACCCGGACGTCCTGGTCTACAACGCGTCCGCCTTCATCCCCGGCAAGCCGACCGAGCTGGCGTACGACGCGTTCGTGACGGGCCTGCGGATCGGCGTGGCCGGTGCGCTGGTGGCGGCCCAGGAGGTCGCTCCCGCGATGCGGGCGGCCGGGCGGGGGACGATCCTGATCACCGGCAGCGGTGTCGCGCTCAAGGCGTCGGCGGGATCGGCGGCCCTGGCCGCGCAGAAGGCCGCCGTGCGCAGCCTGGCGCTGACGCTGGCCGACGAGCTCGGGCCGGACGGGATCCACGTGGCCACGGTGACCATCCGCGGCGTGCTCGCGGCCGGGACGTTCTTCGACCCCGAGGTCGTCGCCGACACCTACTGGGAGCTTCACCTGGAGAGTGCGGGTGGGCCGGACGGGTGGCGTACCGAGGTCGACTACGCGCCGTCACCCGCACGGGGGAATGAATAGCGCGGCCCTCTGGGTATGTTCTGTCGTGCGTCGGGTTGCCGGTAACCCCGGGCCCCACCTAAGCCGCTTCGAGCGTGCATCTCGCCGTGAGGCGTTCCGGTGACCTGACGGCAGGAGCAAGGGTGAGGGCGGTCCCCGCGGGGACCGCCCTCACCTTGTGCTCTGCGGCTCTGTTCTCTGCGGCTACTTGTGCGCCGCGTCGAACTTCGCGACGACCTCGGCCGAGACACGACCGCGCTCGCTGACCTTGATCTTGTTGGCCTTGGCCCAGGCGCGGATCTCAGCGGTGCGGTTGCTGCCGCCACGCCTGGCCGATGCGCGACCGCGACTGCGGCCACCCACCTTGCGCGCAGCCCCGACGTACGACGCGAAGGCGTCACGGAGCTTGGCTGCGTTCTTGGCCGACAGGTCGATCTCGTAGGACGCGCCGTCCAACGAGAAGCCAACTGTCTCGACTGCCGATCCCCCGTCGATGTCGTCGACCAGAATGACCTGCACCTTCTGTGCCACGTGTTTCTCCTCAAGCTTGATCGGCGGGCGCACAGGACGGTGTCCGTGCGCAACAGGTCCCCGAGACTCCGGTCGACCCAGCACACATCCAACGGCTAGTACGGGCGAAAATCAAATCAACAGGCGCGGGTGCCGGTATCGGCTGTCAAAGCTTGAGAAGCATGCGGGTATTTCCCAACGTGTTCGGCTTCACTCGTTCAAGATCCAAGAACTCGGCCACACCTTCGTCGTACGACTGGAGCAGCTGCTCATACACGTCGTGCCCGACCGGCATACCTTCGATCTCGGCGAATCCGTGCCGACCGAAGAATCCCGTCTCGAATGTCAGGCAGAACACCCGCTCCACCCCGACGGAACGTGCCTGGTCTAGGAGCCGGGACAGTACGAGAGCGCCGATTCCACGCCCTCGGACCGCCGGGTCGACCGCGACCGTGCGTACCTCGGCAAGGTCTTCCCACAGCACGTGCAGAGCACCGCAGCCGACGACTTCTGCGCCGACGTCTGCGACGAAGAACTCCTGCACGGCCTCGTACAACGTCACGGTGGCTTTCGAGAGCAACCTGCGGTCGTCGGCGTAGGTGTCGACCAGCCAACGGATCGCAGGTACGTCGGCCGTGGTCGCGCGCCGGACCACCGCAGGCCCAGGTTCGGCTGGACCGCTCACTGGGCCGGCTTCACGAGCGGGAACAGGATGGTCTCGCGGATCCCCAGCCCGGTCAGGGCCATCAGCAGCCGGTCGATCCCCATCCCCACGCCGCCCGATGGAGGCATGCCGTGCTCGAGCGCGGCCAGGAAGTCCTCGTCCAGCGGCATCGCCTCGACGTCGCCGCCGGCGCCCAGCCTGGCCTGCTCGACCAGCCGCTCGCGCTGCACGACCGGGTCGACCAGCTCGGAGTACCCGGTGCCGAGCTCGAATCCGTCGACATAGAGGTCCCACTTCTCCACGACGCCGGGTTTGCTTCGATGGGCGCGTACGAGTGGAGACGTCTCCAGCGGAAAGTCACAGACGAAGGTCGGCCCGACAAATGTCTTGATCACCAGGTGCTCGAACAGTTCCTCGACCAGCTTGCCCTGAATCGGCTCGGGGTCGAACGCAAGATCAAACGATTCGGCCAGCGAACGCAGCTTGTCGATCGGCGTCTGCGGGGTGATCTGCGTCCCGGCCGCCTCGGACAAGGACTCGAACATCGATACCCGGGGCCACTGCCCGGAGAAGTCGTGCTCGGTACCGTCGTCATGGACTACCGTCAAGGACTCGGTCCCGGTCAGCATTCGGCTGGTGGCCAACGCCGCTTCCTGGATCAGCGCCTGGGTCAGCTCGGCCATCGAGTCGTAGTCGGCGTACGCCGCATAGAACTCGAGCATCGCGAACTCGGGGCTGTGGCTGGAGTCAGCGCCTTCGTTGCGAAAGTTCCGGTTGATCTCGAACACCTTGTCCATTCCACCGACCACGCACCTCTTGAGAAACAGCTCCGGCGCGATCCGCAGGTACAGGTCGATGTCGTACGCGTTGGCGTGGGTGACGAAGGGGCGGGCCGTCGCTCCCCCGTGCAGGGTCTGGAGCATGGGCGTCTCGACCTCGAGGTACCCCCGCTGGTGGAACGAGTCCCGCAGCGAGCGGACCGCGGCGATCCGCAGGCGGGCGTTACGCCGGGCCTCGGGACGGACGATCAGGTCGACGTAGCGCTGCCGGACCCGAGCCTCCTCGGACAGCGGCTTGTGGTCGACCGGCAGCGGCCGCAGGGCCTTGGCCGTGATCGCCCACCGGTCCGCGAGGACCGACAGCTCGCCCCGGCGGGAGGAGATGACCTCGCCCTCGACGCCGACGTGGTCACCCAGGTCGACCATGGCCTTCCACTGCGCGAGGGCCTCCTCTCCGACCCGGTCGAGCGAGAGCATCACCTGCAGCTCGGTCCCGTCGCCGTCACGGAGAGTGGCGAAGCAGAGCTTGCCGCCGTTTCGTACGAAGAGCACCCTGCCGGTGACCCCCACCTGGTCGCCGGTCGCCGTGTCGTCGGGCAGGTCGGGGTACCCGGCACGAACCTCGGCCAGGGTGTGCGTCCGCGGGAAGCCGGCCGGGTAGGGCTCGACGCCCTGGTCGAGCAGGTGCTGGCGCTTCTCGCGACGGATCCGCAGCTGCTCCGGCAGGTC
>JANMWN010000231.1:0-46643 GCA_031394045.1 Sporichthyaceae bacterium | reverse complement strand
CTCCGACGCCGGTCCCGGGGATCACCGGCTCGGGCTACTTGATCACCGGGCAATTCATCTGCGACGCTGGTGCATATTCCGGAATCCAGTGCGGGAATGTCCTAGTTGCCGATGGAACCTTCACTTTCGGCCCAGACCCATGGCTTGTTCCATACACTGGCTCGCCGGTCACGCTGACCCACCAGGTCAAGTATGATGCTTGCGGACATGGAGGCGATTCCGGAAGCCCAATCTTCGATCCGGGAAATAACTACGCCATCGGTATTGTCGGCGCGGCCCATAATTCTTGCGCCAGCCCTGGCTCGGGAACAGACGTGGTCGGCAGCTTTCTGTACTTGGCGCAGTCCGCTATGCCGGTAACTATTCTGCTTGGACCTTGAATCAGGACGGACTACGTGGCGTGGGGTGGAACCGACCCGGCTTCGTCGATGACCACCTCCGCTTCCACCGTTGCTCGTGATGGCCGGAGATGGGCGCCGTAACGACGGCACCGTGTGTCTCGGACGGCGGCCCGACCAAGCAGCTTCCGAACGGATCTAGGGCGTGTCTCCAATGTTGAGCGGGGCTGAGGCTTGATGCTGGGGATATGACTCGGACAGCGGTGCTCAGTGATGAGATATGGGCTCGGATTGAGCCGGTGCTCCCGCCGGTGAAGGGTGCGATGGGCAGGCCGATGCGTGCGCATCGGAGCCTGGTGGAGGGTGCGATCTACCGCTACCGCACCGGTGTGGCCTGGCGGGACCTTCCTGCCGAGTTCGGTCCGTGGCAGACGGTGTGGAAGCGGCATCACCGGTTCTGGATCGACGGCACCTTGGGACAAGGTCTTGTCCGCGTTGCAGGTCCAGGCCGACGCGGCCGGACAGATCGACTGGCGCCTCAGTGTCGACTCGACGAGCGCGCGGGTGCACCAGCATGGTGCGACCGCTGCGAGGTCGTCGTTGACGCCGACGTCGCATACGGGGGGCTCGGTCGAATGACAAAGATCCGCGGCTTCGCCCGGACAGAAGGGACGAACCGGGCGATCACGCTATCGGGCGTTCGCGCGGCGGCTTGACGACCATGACCCACGCGCTGGTCGATGGACGTGGTTTGCCGTTGGTCATCGCGGTCACGCCGGGTCAGGCCAACGACTCCCCAGCGCTATCAAGGCTTCTCGCGGAGCTGCGCGTGCCACGGGTGGGACCTGGACGGCCGCGAACTACACCCGAGGCGCTGCGTGCGGACAAGGCCTACTCCGCACGGGCGCCCCGGGCACACTTGCGGGCCCGGGGCGTCGAAGCGGTGATCCCCGAGCCCTCCGACCAGGTCCGGCACCGCAAGAACAAGGGCTCCAAGGGCGGCCGGCCCGTCGCGTTCAACGCCGAGGACTACAAGAACCGCAACGTCGTAGAACGCGCCTTCAACCAGTTCAAGAACTGGCGCGGCATCGCGACCCGCTACGACAAGCACGCCCTCGTCTACCGAGGCGGCGTTGTCCTAGCCGCGATCCTGCTCTGGCTCTCATGACTTCCGAGACACGCCCTAGTCGCGCGCGGGGGTAGCTACTGCATTTCCGGGATAGCCGCCCTTAGCGAGCAGCCAGTTGGGTTTGTGCGGCAGTTCCTGGTACCGCACGGCTGGTCGGCGCCTTCCGCGCATTGACCGACGCCGTTTGGCTAGCATCAATCCGTCGGCCACAACGACCCTGCTGAGTCGTCGGACGGTCCGACCAGCGTTGAGCTGCGGGCCATGGGGCTGTCGGGCTGAGGCAGATGCGTCCTTCTGCTGCGACCGACAGGAATCCTGATCGTCTGGCGCCTGCGATGCTCGAGCCCGGCTTGATGCTGCACGGTTGACAGCGCGCCTGACGGCTGGTTAGGTGCGGGCAACACTCTCGACGCTTTGGGGCGCACATGCGGCGTACGTGGTCAGCACTCATCGTCGGCGCCATGGCAATCCTCGGAGTAGGGGTCGGGGCGTCTCCAGCCCTCGCCGTTGCGTGTGGTTCATACTTCGGCTACCACGATGGACAGTTTGCGCAGATCAACAGTGGCTATGGAGCCTACATGGGCTGGGCAGCCACGATGAGGATCGAGAATGCAACACAGATATGTACCAACCCGGCGCCAGGGACCAAGAACGACAGCTATGTGTACGTCGGAGTCTTCGGTCCCTATGTCGGCGAGGGATGGGCACAAATCGGATTCAATCAAGATGCCACGCATTCCCCGCACATCTACTACGAATACAGCACAGTTGATCCGGTCACGAATCCGAATACGCAGAGAGTGTCTCAATACTACAACCCCGGAGGATCGGGGCTTGTGGTTGGGTCGAGCCATCTATTTCAGGTCAATTCCACCTCAGCGTGCGGCTATTGCTTCAGCCTAAACTACGATACCACTCGAATTGCCAATACCACTTGGAGTGGCGAGGTCGATTGGGACTATCCCGGTACCACAAACTGGGGATATGACGTTTCGGGCGAGACCGGGTACGGGCAAACAAATATCCCTGGGCTCTCGACCGGTGGGGTAGCTACGGTTATCTCCGGGGTCAAAGGGCAACGCTACAGTGACAACGGGTGGGAGCTGGCACCTTGCAGCTTGCTTGTTGGCGACAACCCCTTGTACTTCCGATACGGGATGAATGGCTCGGCAAATCATGGCTGCGGTTCTTGGAGCATCTTTACCAACTAGTGAGGATTTCCGTGAAAAGGTCAGTTGTGGTCCTAGTCCTCGGCGGCGTGGCAGCGTCACTCATGGCGCTCGTCGTTGGATCGGGTAGCGCTGCCGGCGCGGGCGTCGGGGGACCGTCACGCGAGGCGATTGACAAGTCGGCCACTGCTACGGGCCCGCTACGTTCCGATCTCACGCTGGCTGACCCGGTTTCGGGAACGGAGCACTTTACGAACGTGGGTATCCGGCTCGAGCCCGCAACCGATGACCGTAGCGCTGCCGCCGTGCTTACCGGGGATGAAGCCCGAGCCGCCCTAGAAAAGGGCGTGCCAACCCCGGCGGTAGAGGATCTCAGCGGCCTAGTGACCACGACGCTGGCGATCTACTACAACGATGTTCAGGGCAAAATGAACGACGACGAATCGGTCACCCTGAGCAGGCAGAATATGCTGACCTGGGTCGTGACCTATCCGCTCAAGAAGCCAATGCCCGGTCACGGCACAATGAACGGTGCAACTCCGCGCGCATCGGTAGATGGCGGCGACTACTCCAATTGTGTTGACGTTGGCATTGTCGATGCAATCACTGGCATGTGGTTGCAGACCTTTGCTACGTGCAAGGCGCCGGAAGTTCCCGTCAAGTAGCGCCTGAACACCACCGCTTCTGTGCGGTCTAGCGGCCAGTGATGAGAAAATTGGGCCTACGTCGAGCCATGTGGCCGTATGGCACGCTGCCGTCGAATCGTCCACGAGCCCGTCGACAGCGCGGCCTGGGTCTGGGCTAGTGAGCTAGCGACTCAAGCCTGACCTGACTTCGCTCGGTTTAGTGACCACCCTGGAGTTGGGTGAGGAGGGCTTGGACCTCGGTGGAAATGTGGGGGCGGGCGGTGGTGGTCTGGTCTCCGACGGCGAGGACGGCAGCTCGCAGGGGCCTTAGCGTGGTGAGGATCTTCTTGATGCTCAGTCCCGTTCGGTGTTGGGCCTCGCGGGCCATTGCGAGGGCGGTGAAGCCGATGGTCAGGTGGGCCTGGATGGAGTCGCGCTTGTGGTGGAAGATCGGGCGGGCGGCGAGGTCGGACTTGGTCATCCGGAAGGACCGTTCGACCTGGTAGAGGTCGTGGTAGGCGTCGATGACGGCCTGCCCGCCGAGGTCCGTCGCGGGGATGTTGGTCACGTAGCCCTTCAGCCCGGCCAGGTACCGGGCCCGTTCGACGAGGTCCCAGTCGACGCCCTTGGTGGCGCCCTCGATCGTGACGAACCGGTCCCTCTTCATCGGGCGTGACCCGTCGGCGACCTTCTCGGCCCGAGCGATCATCGCGTTGATCGCGCGGTTGTCGCGCTGGGACCGTTTGAACTTGTACTGATAGACCACCCGCCGCTCCCGGGCGGCCTTCCCGACGCCCATGGGCCGAGTCGTCTCCAGGCACTGCCCGTCGGTGAACGCGTTGCCCTTGGTCCGGAAGTGAACCCGACGTCCTCCAGGGCGAGCAGGTTGGCCGCGGACAGCATCCCGGCGTCGGCCACGACGCCGATGTCCGCGCACCCCGTGACGCTCGCGGAACGCGCTCATCACCGGGGATGAGGGTCTTCGTCTCGGCCTTGTTCCCCTCGAACATATGGAGGTCGAGCGGGAATCCCGTGGTGTCACAGAGCAATCCGACGGTGACCTGCGGGTCGACCCGCCGTTCCTTGCTCATCCCGACCTTGCGCAGGCCGTCTTCCTTGTCAGTCTCGAAGTACAACGTCGTGACGTCGTACAAGACCATGGCCAGCGACGTGGAGGTCGTGGCGTGGGCGTAGCAGGCGTCGCTGATCGTGCCGCGGTAATCGCGCCCCACCACCCTCTTCAGGCAGCGCGTGACCGTCGCGGGAGACGGGGCCTTCACGCCGACCTCGGCCAGTACCCTCAAGGTGTCGATCTTGCTGGTCGGCTCGATGATCCGGCCCAGCACCAACGCCTTGAACGCGTTACTGACGTTTCACGGGAAGTTGGCGGCAAGCGTCGTGGCCAACGGCCGATAGGTCCGGACAGTTGTGGGGTGTCCCCGTCAGAAGGCGATGCAGAACGAAGTCTGTTTCGACCTCCACGGTCTGGTTGATGTTGGCAACCCGGCAGTGGCTCTCATCACGGCTCAACGTCGTCGAGTCGTGCCATTGGCGTGCCAGATCGCGGAGCGATCGGCGGTCAACAAGGGTCCGTATCGGAGCGCCGTATGCTCCGTGCTCGTGCTCAGAAAAGGTGTTCGCGCCAGTCCGGCAAGTCACGAAGGTGATCTTGAAAACCGCTAGGGGTGCAAGCTCCTCGAGGGTTCGAATCCCTCGCCCTCCGCAATCGTTGCAAGATCGACACCAGGAGGAGACGAAGGTGATTGCGCGCGTTGACCCGTGCGAGAGCGTGGACTAGGATTCTAGTCTATGAGCACGCTGCCGCTCTCCGAGGTCAAGGCCCACCTGTCCGAAATCGCGGAAGAGGTGGACCGCACGCACGAGCGCGTCCACGTCACGCGAAACGGCCGAGAGTACGTGGTGCTCGTTGCGGCTGAAGACTTGGAGTCTCTAGAGGCGACTCTGGAGTTGTTGAGCGATCGGGCCGCTCTGAAGCGAGTCCGTGAGGCCGACGCTGCCATCCTGGCTGGCGACCTCACCAGTGGAGACGACATGGCGAAACTCATGGAGACGCGCCGGCAGCGCGAGCGCCGTGACGGCTGAACCTGCTGACCAACCGCCCTACCGTATCGCTCTCGCGCCCGGTGCCCGCCGCGCGCTCGCGGAGTCGCTCCCGCCCGCTGCCGCCTTTGCAGCGTGGGAGTTCATCGTCGGACCGCTTCGTCAACGACCGCGCACGGTAGGTGCTCCGCTCCGAGCACCTTTCGAAGGCCTGTGGCGGGCACGGCGGGGCGAGTACCGCGTCCGTTACCGCATCGACGAGGAGAGCCGCACCGTGGTCGTCCTCGACGTCGACCATCGGCGCGACGCCTACCGGTCCTAAGACTCGTTCGGTCGGCCCCCATTTTGAGTGGCGCACGGCCTCGGGTGTGAAGGCCATCCGATCAGCTCCGCAATCCGTTGCAAGATCCACAGCGGATCAACGCGAGCCCAACCTGGGTAGTGCCCTACGTGTTACCCTACATAGATGAACAAGACCAGCGTGTACCTCTCCTCGGAGGAGGCCACGCGGCTGGCTGCGCTGGCGAAGCGCGAGGGCACGTCGCAGGCAGAAGTCATTCGCCGCGCGATCAAGAACTACGAGCCGGAGCGGCGCGGTGACCGAAACTTTGCGCTCGCGGGGGTGGCTGAAGGCGACGGAAATTCCGTCGCGGCACTGACCGACGCTGAGTTGATGAAGGGTTTTGGCGCGTGACGTTGCTCCTCGACGCCGCGCCGATCGTGGCGCTTGCCGACCGAGCTGACCCGTTGCAGGGAGCCGTGGCCGCTGTTCTCCGAGACGAGCCGGGGGACCTGGTGATTCCTTCCCCGGTCTGCGCGGAGGTGGACTATCTCTTGGGTGCGCGCCTTGGGCGGGCAGCCAGAGTGGCGTTCCTCGACGACCTGGCGGCAGGCAGGTTTATGGTGCCCTGCCTTGAACCAGACGACTACTCCGTCGTGGCGGGACTCGAGCGGAAGTACGCCGATCTTGATGTCGGGTTGGCCGACCTCGCAGTGGTTGTGCTCGCGGGCCGGCTCAACACCCGACGTGTCCTGACATTCGATGAGCGACACTTCCGAGCGCTGCGATCACTCAAGGGCGCGCACTTCATCCTGCTCCCTGCGGATGACGCGCCCCACTGATCGAGGGGACGCTAGCGGTGCACTCCTTGGGCGTCCATGCGGGGTGAACCGACGGTCCGCGGTGGGCGTACGGTCGAGCGAACAGCACCGGCACCAGGAGATTCGAGAGTCAGCCATGACCGAGCAGCAGCGGTACGAAGTAGTGCGGATGGCGGCTGGGTTCGAGCTACGACGCTATCCCGCTCACCTGGTCGCCGAGGTCGAGGTCGACGGTTCCTTCGAGGGCGCGGGTAACGCGGCCTTCCGTCCCCTGGTGGCCTACATCCGTGGGCAGAACGGGGCCAGCCGGGGCCTGGCGATGACCGCCCCCGTGCTCCAGCGCCGCGAGGACGCAGTAGACACCAAAGACACCGACGACACCGACGACACTGCGGCGGCCCTCGAGACGGTGACCACGCAGACCTCACCAGGGCGCTACGTCGTCTCCTTCGTCATGCCGCAGGGTTCGACACAGGAGTCTCTCCCGGACCCCGGCGATGCCCGGGTCACGATCCGGGCGGTGCCCGAGGAGCTCGCCGCCGTTGCGCGGTACTCCGGCCGATGGACATCCACCTCGTACGAGCAGCAGACCAGTCGGCTGCTGCGGGCGGTCCGCGACGCCGGGCTCGAGACGACCGGTCCACCGCGGTTCGCCCGCTTCGACCCGCCCTGGACGCCGTGGTTCCGACGTCGCAACGAAGTGGTCGTCCCCCTGCACGAAGGCTGACTTGACCCCGCGACGTGACCGTAGACGGGACCTTCTGCTCTGCCCGGGCGGATCGCGCGGTGCTGAGGTGGGAGGACAAGGGCGGTACGAACGCCCGGGTCCGAAGGGCCGCTGGGGCGGCTGCTGGGCCTCGATGTGAGGAGCGCGATCATGGCACAGACAGTCACGAAGACGAAGGCACCCGTCGCGCGCAAGCGCCCCGTAGCCAAGAGGACCATCGCGCAGGATCGGCTCGCGTCGATCCGGCGCCCGGCAGTCGTGGAGCGCTCCGCCGCCGCATCGGAGCGCGTGCTCAGGTCGGTCGAGACCGCTGAGCGCGACGCCATCGACGCCGTGCGGACGTTCGTCGAAACCGTCGACGAGGCGCTGCCCGTGCTGGGCGAGCACCCGTCGAGGCGCCAGGACTTGATCGACGCCGCCCTCGAGATGGCGGACAAGCTCGTCACGACGCAGTACGAGTTCCTGCACGGCGTCGTGCGAAACGTGAGTTCGTCGCTCGGGACGCCGAGCCCCAAGGCCCGAGCGGAGATGCCGAAGGCTCGCAAGACCACGCCGTCGGCTCGCAAGACCACGGTTAAGGCCGCGCGCTAGCTCCACGAGCAGGAGCAGGTCGGAGCGAGGAGGCGCAGATGAGTGGCAGGCGCCCTGTCGGTGCGGTGGACAGCATCTGGCTGAGCATGGACCGGCCGGCGAACCTCATGGTTATCGACTCCCTCATGTGGTTCGACGGACTGGTCGACTGGGAGCGGCTGACCGCGGTGATCCGGCACCGTCTGGTCGACCGCTACCCGGTGTTCCACCAAAGGCCGGTCGCCGCGTCGAACCCGCTCGCCCTGCCGCACTGGGAGGACGACCCTGACTTCGCGATCGAGCACCACCTGCACCGGGTCGTCCTGCCTCCGCCGGGCGACGAGGCCTGCCTTCAGGCGTACGTGGAGTCGCAGATGCAGTTGCCGCTGCGCCGCGAACTTCCGCTGTGGGAGGTGCACATCGTCGAGGGGTACGGGGACGGCTGCGCGGTTCTGACCCGCTTCCACCACGCGCTCGCGGACGGGATCGCGCTGGCGCAGGTGCTGCTTTCCCTCACCGACGCCGACGAGTCCGCCGACCTGGAGGAGCTCGAGTCGGCGGGCCGGACCGTACGCAGGAGAGCGGCGGCCGGAGAGGACCGCTGGGCGCATGAGCCGGACGCCCCGACAGAAGGGAGCCTTCTCGGCGCAGCGACCATAGCCACCGGAGCGGCGACGTGGGCGCTGCGCACAGCGGTCCGCCTCCTGCCCGAGCTGCCGCGCACCGCGACGCCAGCCTTCGCCGTCGAGGCCCTGACGCTGGCACTGCAGACCGGTCGCATCGCCGACAAGCTGTTCCTCGGCTCCAACCCGCCCAACCCCCTCAGCGGGACCCCAGGCGCGCCCAAGCGCGCCGTCTGGTCCCAGGAGCTGCCTGTCGCCGACATCAAGCGGGTGGGCCGGCTCGCGGGTGCGACTGTCAACGACGTGCTCGTCGGCGCGGTCTCGGGCGCCATCAGCACCTACCTCGTCGATCACGGCGGCGAGGCGATGGACCTGACGACGATGGTCCCGGTCAACCTCCGACCGCTCGACCACCCGCTGCCTCGTACGCTCGGGAACCAGTTCGCGCTCGTGATGCTGCCGTTGCCCTCGGGAGTGCGCGGCATCCTGCAGCGGGTGTCCGAGGCCAAGCGCCGCATGGACTCGATCAAGTGCTCGCCGGAGGCGATGCTCACCTTCGGGATCGTCAACGCGATCGGCCGCACCAACGCCGACCTCGCTCGGCTGATGGTCGACTTCTTGGCAGCCAAGGCGATCGGCGTGACGACGAACGTGGCCGGTCCGCTGCAGGGGCGCTACCTCGCCGGCACCCGAATCGCCGGCGTGCTCGGGTGGGTGCCAGGGTCCGGTCGGCAGACGGTCGGCGTGTGCATCTTCAGCTACGACCGGAACGTACGTGTCGGCTTCAAGGTGGACGCCGGGGTGGTCCCCGATCCGGAGAAGCTCGTGCACGCGTTCGACCAGGAGATGGATGCCCTCATGCGGATCGCCGCAGCCGCCTGAGCGCTGGGACCGGAGGAAGCGAGATGCCGACCGACAAGGCCAGCCAGACGATCACGGTGGAGGCACCGTTCGACCGGGTGCTGGAGACGATCCGCGCTGTGGAGACGCAACCGGAGTGGATCAAGGAGATCCTTGCCGTCGACCTGCTCGAGGAGTACGAGGACGGGTCCCCCGCCACTGCCAGCTTCAGCGCGTCCAGCCCCGTCGGGACCGACCGCTACACCCTGGCCTACGAGCACACCGGCGACGGCATGAGCTGGCACCTGGTCAAGGGCCGGCTGCAGACCGGTCAGGACGGCCGCTACACGGTGCGGCGCAAGGGGGCCCACCGCGCCGAGGTGACCTTCGAGCTGCAGATCAGCCACAACCTCCCGCTTCCCCGGTTCATCCGCAGCCGGGTCATCGAGGGGCTCGTGTCCAGCACGGTCACCGGACTCAAGGCGTACGCGGAGGCACAGTCGTGAGCCGCACCGGGCCGAGCCGGCTGGACCACGACGTGGTGGTCGCGGGATCCGGCTTCGGCGGCAGCGTCGCCGCGCTGCGGCTGCCGGGGAGGAGAGCAGCGAAGCCACGTGGCGGCTGGGCTGAACTGTGGTCTCCTGGACTCCTCAGCGAGGAGTGCCCATGCGACAGACCGAGGTCACGCTGCACGGCCACCGCGTGGCGTACCGCGTCGCGGGTGACCCGGACCTGCCCGTCGTGCTGCTCGTCCACGGCATCACCAGCAGCAGCGCCACCTGGGACCCGGTGATCCCCGCCCTGGCCGGGCACGCGCACGTCATCGCCCCTGACCTGCTGGGGCACGGGGCGTCGGACAAGCCGCGAACCGACTACTCGCTGGGCGCGTTCGCCAGCGTCCTGCGCGACCTCCTCGCGCACCTGGGCCACAAGCGGGTCACCGTCGTCGGGCACTCGCTCGGCGGCGGGGTCGCGATGCAGTTCGCGTACCAGTACTACGAGCACTGCGAGCGCCTCGTCCTCGTGTCCAGCGGCGGGCTGGGACGGGAGGTCAGCTGGGCGCTGCGGGCCGCCACCCTCCCGGGTGCCGAGCTCGTGCTCCCCGTCATCGCCCACAGCCGCGTCCGGGACGTGGGTGTCCTCGCCGCCCGGCTGCTGGGTCGGCTCCCGGTCCAGGTTCGCCCGTCGGTCGTCGAGCTGTTCAGGGGGTACGCCTCCCTCGCGGAGGGCCCGGCCAGGACCGCGTTCGTCCAGACGATCCGGGGCCTGGTCGAGCCGCCGTCATCCCCGTGGCCCACGCGCAGGCGGCCCACGCCGCGCTCCCGGGCAGCGTGCTCGAGGTCTTCGAGCAGTCCCGGCACTTCCCGCACATGGACGAGCCGGACCGGTTCGCCCGGCTTCTCCTGCAGTTCCTCGCCTCGACCGAACCGGTCCCGTTCGACCGGGCCATCCTCCGGGAGCGGCTGTCCGGGCGCAGCCGCTCCATCGGCGACGTACGGTCCGTGCCCGCAGGCGCCTGACGCCGTTCACGCCCTGTCCGGCCGACTCCCCAGCTGGGTCAGCCGCAGAAGTCCAGCACCTGCTCGGGCAGTGACATCCCGGCCGACAGGTCCATCCCATGCACGGCCAGCAGGTGCGCACGGAACCAGACGTCGAACGGCTCGTCCGACGTCGCGAGCCCGAGCAGGGCCTGCGACAGGTCAGGTGACTCGATCAGCACGACGGCAAGGTCCCCGGCCGGTGTGCCCTGGATCCACACCGACTCGCGGGTGATCCCGTGGCGGTGGCGAGAGTCCGAGTGCTCCGAGCTGCGCTCGCCGGTCCAGCAGGACAGCAGCTCGTCGCGATCGGTCGATGACATGCCAGGCAGCAGCGGTGCCGCGAAGCACAGGGTCTGCGTGGCGAGTCCGGTGTGGTTGATCTCGAGCGTCATGGTCGGTCCTCCTGGTCGGCGAGGCGCCGGGGGTTCGGCACCGGTCACACCGTCCGCCCTCGAAGCGGGGCGGGACATCCCCGCGGATCTGGGATCTTTCGCGCATGTGAGCACTTGTCGGCCGTGCCGGGCGGCACGATGACGACGTGGAACCCTGGACCGGAGACCGCCTCGTCGCGGAGGTCGAGCGGCTCGGCGCCCGCGGGCTGCCGTACGGCCAGCTGCACGAAGAGCTGGCCGCCCGGATCCGCCGGGTACTCCCGGTCGACGCCTTCTGCTGGCACGGTCTCGACCCGGAGACACGTCTGCTCACGACGGCGAATCCGGTGGAGCTCATGCAGGCCGGCTTCCTCACGCCGGACACCGAGGCGATGGCCGCCGGAGCGGTCGTCACCAGCGAGTACCTGCGCGACGACGTCAACACCTTCGCCACCCTCGCGGCCCGGCGGACCCCGGTCGGCGTACTCAGCGAGACGACCCGCGGCCGACCTGAGCGCAGTGCGCGCTATGTCGAGTACCTCCAGCCGATCGGTACCCCGTACGAGATGCGGGCGGCGATGGTCACGCGTGGCCGCGCCTGGGGGGCGGTGGTCATGCACCGTACAGAGGACACGGGCGACTTCACGCCTGCCGAAGCACAGCTGATGGCCCGGCTCTCGCGACCGGTGGCGGAGGCGCTGCGCAGCTCCTACCGCGTGGATGCTGCCCGTCGTGCTGACGAGGATCGCGCGCCGGGGCTGCTCGTGCTCGATGCGCACGACGACGTCGAGCTGACGACCAGACCCGCAGAAGTGCTGCTGTCGTTGCTGGTGCTGGACGATCCGGCGCATCGGAGCGTCCCGCAGGCAGTCCTCAGCGTCGCCGCGGAGGCTCGGAACCAGGGCAGGGCCGGCAGGTCGGCGCGGCCGCTGCACGTACCGACCTCGTCCGGCTGGCTGACCTTGTACGCATCGCTGCCCGAGGGCACCCACGACGGACGAGTGGCAGTCGTGGTGCAGCGGTCCGATGCTGAGTACGCCCTGCCGCTCCGGCTTGAGGCGTTCGGCCTGACCGCACGCGAGCGCGAGGTCGCGACCCTCGTGGCGCGCGGCCTGGACACGGCCGCGGTCGCCAAGCGGCTGGTGATCTCGGCGTGGACCGTCCAGGACCATCTCAAAGCGGTCTTCGCGAAGACCGACACCCGATCAAGGCGCGAGCTGCTCTGTCAGGTCTTCTTCCACGACCAGCTGCCCGGGATCGTCGCCCACGACCCGCTCAACGCCGGAGGTCACCTCCGGGAACCTGACGCTGCCCGGTAGGCCCAAACCGGGCCGGGTTGGCTGGCGTACCGGCCAACCTGCGTCGACATCGGCCAACGGCAAGCCCCCGCGGCCCATCGGTCGGGGCGAAACGGCCGAACGACTCCTGGCGCATGCACGTGCGGGCTAGTGTCGACATCTCGTACCCAAGCCGTGACGGGCCGTCCGTCGAAAGGCGACCGTCACCATGGCCCGCACACCCACGACCCTCCGGTCGCTGACCGCAGCCCGAGGCGTTCGCCGCGTCCTGCTCGCCTACGGATTCGCCGGCTTCACCACGTACTTCGGCTGGATCGTCGTGATCCTCTGGGCGTACGCCGAGGGCGGCCCGAGCCTGGCAGCCGTGGCAGCCGTCATCCAACTCGTCCCTGCGGCTCTGCTGGGGCCGACGCTCGCCAGCATGGGCGACCGCGTCTCCCGGGGTACGGCGTTGGTCTTGGCCTACGCCTTCGTCGCGGTGGCGGCGATGGCCACAGCTGTCGCGCTCGTGGTCCACTCAGGTCCGATGGTGGTCATCGCGGCGTCCACGGCCCTGACTGCGGCCATCGCGGTCGCGCGCCCCCTCCACTTCGCGGCGCTGCCATCGCTGGCGGGCTCGCCCGAGGAGCTCGTGCTGGCGAACGCGCTGTCGTCGATCTCCGACGGCACCTTCCGCTTCGTGGGGCCGGTCGCGGCGGGGCTGGTCGTGGCCCACGCGGGCTACTGGCAGGCGTTTGTGCTCGAAACGGCTGCTGCACTTGTGGCCTGCCTCCTGTGCGTGCGACTTTCGCTGCCCCGACCCGTGGGCCGTGCTGACGAGGTCGGCTCGATCGCGGCAGCCACTCAAGGGCTGGTGACACTTTGGCGGAACTGGGCGGCGCTGGCACTGCTTCTGGTCCTCACGATCGACTTTGTCCTGGCTGGCGCGATCGACGTGCTCGGTGTCTCGTTCACGACAGACGTCCTTGGCCGCGCGGAGACCGACGCGGGATTCGTGATCGGAGCGTTGGGGGTCGGGTCGCTCATCGGTGCGGTGCTCGCAGCATCGGCAGGTCGCCGTCGCCAGCTCGCCCCGGTGATCGTCTTTGGTGGCGTCGCCGAAGGGCTGTGCTTCGCCGCGGTGGCAGTGGTCGCAGCCTTGGCGCCTGCCCTGCTCATGCTCGTGCTTGCAGGGATCGCCGGATCGGTGATGATCGTTGCGGGACGCACGCTGCTTCAGCGGGCTACCGACGACCGGGTGCTTGCGCGGGTCTTCGCCGTGCAGGAGAGCGCCACGATGCTGGGTACGGCGCTAGGCGCCTCCCTGGCACCTGTGCTCATCCACCTGTTGTCGTCTCGCTACGCGTTCGTACCGCTGGGGATCGGGTGCGCTCTGATATCGGCGTCCTGCGTCCTTCTCGTACATCGCCTCGATGCGCGTGCAGTCCGCCACCCGGTCGAGGTCGCCCTGCTCCGTGGCGTCGGCTTCCTCTCGGTGCTGCCCGAGTACGAGATTGAGCGCCTGGCGCAGCGAGCGCGATGGGAGTCGGCCCCGGCTGGCGCGGTCGTGATCCGGCAGGGCAGCGACGGTGCCGCCTTCTACGTCGCGGCCGAGGGTGAGCTCGCGGTCGACGTCGACGGTGTCAGGGCTGATCACGTCATCACGCGCGGGCGGGGATTCGGCGAGATCGCCCTGCTGCGCGCGGTGTCCCGTACTGCCACGATCACGGCGCTCACCGACGTACGCCTGCTCGTCGTCGACCGTGACGACTTCCTCGCTGCGGTCACCGGGTCGGTCGACGGCCACGCCATCGCCGTCGAGGCCTCGGCCGCCCAGCTCGAGCGAGACAGCCGCCGCGACCGGGGCGATCGCGAGCGATGACAGGGGCCAACTGCGCCACCGACAGAGCCGTCTACCTAGGTCGGCCCCGCTTTCGTAGGCTGGGGGTATGACCAAGAGGACAGGCCGGAGCGGCCGCAGACCAGACCCTTGGCAGCATCGTCATCGCCCGGTGTCAGGTCCGACGCAGCGTGAGCATGCCAACTCGGTACCCGAGCAGCTACTCATGAAGAGTCTGCGTCGCGCCCTGCGGGGTTCCGAACCGCTGGACTTCCTGGCGGTCGTCAGTGGGTTGCTGGAGGTGACCAGCCCCCGTAGCCGCGACCCGTTCGCCAAAGGTGAGGAGCATGCCACCCTCGACGACCTGGTGGAGTCCTTCATCGGGACCTCGTACGCCGAGACGACCGCTGCGCTGACCGCGATTCGCGCGCTGATCGCTGACGAGCCGATGGCCGCGCGTATCGGCAACGAGCTGGCGACGCGGCGTCACCCCTTGCCGGGATGGCTCGTCACCCTGGACCGAGCCCGGATCGACCCCGAGGTCTGGTTCATGACGCACGTGCTCGGTGATGGCGATGACTACGTGCTTGGCGTGACGCTGCCCTCGGGTGACCGGTTGTCAGCCATCGTGTACCTCGACCACAACATGGGGTCCGTAGTCAAGGATGCCTTCGTCGTGCCCGCGCCTTTGAGCGAGCTGACCACGTTGATGGCGTCGCAGATGGAGGATCCGGACCAGTCGCTGACACTGTTGGACCCGGCCGAGGCACGTGCTGCGATCGAGCGGGCGATCGAGGATGGGGCCCACATGTACCCCCCGCTCGAGTCCGACAGCTGGCCGATGTGCCGGCCGATGGTCGAGTGGATGGTGCGGATGCTGCCCGGGGGCGGGTCGCTGCCACCCCGGCCCGAATGGGCCGAGGCGGACCGGCAAACGATCTCCGACCATTTCTTCGGCTCGTCCTTCGGAGCGCGTCTGGATGGTCCGGACCAGCGCGACCTGCTGGACGCTGTTCTCTGGTTCGGGACCGACTACGGCCCCGGTGACCCGCTGCGCTGGAGCCCGGTCAACGTGGAGATCCTGCTCGCCGACTGGTTCCCTCGCAAGATCGTCGCCGAGCCCGCCTTCCTGTCCCTCCTTCCCGAGCTCCTGAGTGCCTTCATCCGGTACTGCCACCACGAGCGGGGGATCCGCCCGGCCCTGCGCGAGGAGACCCTGGCAGCCGTCGATCAGTGGGAACCTGAGTACCAGCGAGTCATCCGTTCTGCCCGGTTGCGGGGCCCAGCGGCGCTGCTGGCCCGTCTGCTGGACCCAACGCTCGACGACGACCTCGACCTCGAAGGGATCATGCTTGAGTCACTCGACCGGAAGGTCGGCAGCCGGGTTCAGCTGATGGCTCTGGACGACCTGCCGCTGCCGGACGAGGCGTTCGAGTGGGCCGGGGTCGCAGAGGACATCCGGCCGGTGGTGCAGCAGTGGCTGGATGCCTGTGACCGAGTCGCCGACGAGATTCTCGACAACGAGCACCGAACGGCCATGCGCCGCTTCCTCAGTCGCGCTGCGGTGGGCGATCCGGCGACCTTTCGTCGCAAGTCCTCGCCGCTGCGCGGAGCTGCGGCAGTCGCCTGGGTCATCTGTCGCGCGAATGACACCGTCGGTGCCTACGGGTCAGGCCTTTCGGTCCAGGACCTGCTCGCTCACTTCGGTGTCACCGGAAGCGTCTCCCAGCGCGCCGAGGCGCTGCTGCGGGCCAACGGCGTCGACCCGTACGGGCTGTACGGACGGATGGCGCTAGGGGCGCCCGACCTGCTTACGTCGCACACGCGAGCGTCGATCCTGAAGCTCCGCGACCGCTACCTCCGACCAGGCGTCAGTTCCTGACTTGTCCAAACCGGGGCTGATTGGCCGGTGTACGGGCCAATCAGCGTCGATCTAGGCAAGTCAGCCAGGGGGCAGAGCGCGCTCGGTGTGGGCGCGTCATGCATCGTGGCCGTCGGGGAAGAACTGGACGGCGGCGGTGATCCGGTCGAGGGCGAATTCCGCGGCCTCGTTCAGCGCGCGTACCGCGTCGGCCGTCGATGCGCGGAAGAGGCAGAAGCAGGTGTCTTCGCTGGGCAGGTATGTTGAGTGCAGGTACTGCACCTGCGCCGCAGCAGCCGAATCCGGCGCGTCGGACAGGGCGCACAGCCGGGCCGCGCGCGCGACCGAGGCGGCCAGGTCCCCGGCGGCCTTCGGCGGGAGGTACCGCTCGACCAGGAACACCGAGCCGGCCGGACGGGGCCGGCCGACGGATGCTGCGCTCATGCTCGGACGGTACGAGTGTCTGAAGCGACGGCGCGTCGGTGGAACCACGCAACTTAGGTCCGAGCCTGGGAAATCTGCAGATCACCCCGCCAGCCGTGCGGCCAGCTCGGTACGCGAGCGCACGTCGAGCTTGCGGTAGATCCGGGCGAGGTGGCTCTCCACGGTCCGGACGCTGGTGAACAGCGTCTCGGCCACCTCGCGGTTGGTACGCCCGGCGGTCACGAGCTCGGCGATTCGGTGCTCGACCGGTGTCAGCTGGTTCTCCTGGCGCCGCCGTCCGCCGATGCTCGAGAGCTCGGCCTCGACCTGTCGCTGCTGAACAGGTGTACCGAGCCGGCCGAAGATTGACTGGGCGGCCTCCAGCTCGCGGCGTGCGTCGTTGCGGTGCCCGGACCGCCGGAGCACGTGCCCGAGCAGCAGCCGGGTCCGGCCCTCCTCGAAGGGCATGGGCACCCGCGCCTGCTCGGCGAGAGCCTGACCGAGCAGCTCGGTCGCCACGTCCCCCCGCCCGGCGGTGACCTCGAGCAGCGCGTGGCACCGAAGCCCCATCGCGGTCGACCACGGATGGTGGTTGGCCTGGGTGCTCGCGTCCAGCTGCACCGTCAGCTCCTCCGCCTCGTCCAGCCGGCCGAGCGAGACGAGAGCGGCGATCGCGTCCGGATGGACGCGCAGGATCGCGGGCTCGTTGATCCCGACGTCCTCGCTCGAGACGGTCAGCGCACGCAGCAGGTGTTCCGCAGCAAGCGCGACGTCGCCGGCCCACAGCTCGGCCGTACCCAGGCTGCGCAGGTCGAGCGCGGTCGCCGAGGTGAACCCGACCGCCTCGTCGGCCGCCAGGTCGGCCTCGCCGAGAGCCCGGGCCAGCTCCAGATGTCCCTGGTGCGCAAGGGCCAGCACGTGCACCGACGCCGGCATCGGGGCTCTGATGCCCATCCGCTCGGCGTGCCCTCGACCCTCAGTCGCCAGCTCGACCGCGCGCTCGTACTCGCCGGCCCAGCACTCCAGCGCCGCGAGGTGGCCGAGGGTGATGGGGAGCGCCGAGTCGTCGCCCTCGTCGACCGCGGCCGTACGTACCGACTCGAGCCACGTGCGCGAGTCCTCGAACCGATCGACGACCTTGAGGTACATGCCGAGGCCGAGCCCTGCACGGTCGACCACGGGTACGGGGTCGGCGCGGGCCTGCAGCTCGGCCGCGCGCTCCAGGGTCTCGACCTCGAGTCCCAGCCCCAGCCGGAACTTGTGGCTGGCCACGTTCGTCAGGGCACTGGCGAGCAGCCCGTCGGGCGGGGACGGCATGGCGTCCAGGAGCCGTACCGCGGTCTCCGCGTGCAGCAGGTCCGCCGCCGCCCCCGAGGGGCTGGTCATCGCGAAGGTCGCGTGCACCTGGGCCAGCAGCAGCGCGTCGTCGCCGGCCTCGGTGAGCGCCTGCTCGCACCAGCGGACCACGGTCGCGTCGCCGCTCTCCCACGACGCGATCGAAGCCTGGAGCAGCAGGGCGGGCACCCGGTTCGGACCCGGCGGCGACTCCTCGAGCCCGGCGTCGACTAGCGTGCGGGCTCCCGCAGGGTCGCCGAGCAGGTAGCGGTACTCTGCGGCATCCACGCTGCGCCGGAGCACGTCTGCGCGGTCACCGGGAGGCGTCAGGGTCAACGCCAGCTGGGCGAGCTCTGCGGCCGCGTCGAGGCTGCCCCGGCGCCGTGCGTGCCGGGCGGCGACGTCGAGGGACGCGGCCACGTCGGCGGACGGATCGTCCGAGCCGAGGGCAGCGTGCCTGGCGTGCTCCTCGGGGTCGGAGACCGAAGCCGCCAGGCGCGTGTGCAAGGCCCGTCGTGCCACACCGGTCTGCTCCTCGTACGGGATCGACGCGATCAGCGGATGGGTGAACCGGACCCGTTCGCCATCGAGCTCGAGGACGCCGGCGGCAACCGCTTCGTCCACGCACCGAGCGGCGAGACCGGCATCGCCGACAGCATCGGTGACGGCCGCAACGGTCGGCTGAGCAAGGGCGGCAGTCAGCAGGAGCAGGTCTCGTGTCGCCGCACTCAGCCCGCGCAGCCGCTCCGTCACGAGGAGCCGGAAGTCGGCAGGTACGGGCAACGGATCGGTCGGCGCCGGGTCGATGCCGCGGCGCTGCAACGCCCGAGCCATCTCCAGGCACATCATCGGGTTCCCGCCCGTCGCGCGGTGCAGCCGGGTGAGGGTCGGCCGAGCCAGCGTCTGACCCAGCCTGACCTGGAGGATCCGCTGCATGCTGCCGACGGTCACCGGTCCGAGCTCGAGCCGTTCGCCAGGTAGCCCAAGGTCCGGCCCGATGTCTCCGAGCGTTCCCGTACGGGACGACGTCACGAGCCGGACCGGTTCGCCGTCCAGCCGCCGGAGAGCGAAGGAGAGCGCGTTGCGGGAGCTCGCATCCAGCCACTGGACGTCGTCCACGCCGAGGAGCAACGGCTGGACCTGAGCGAGTGCCCGGAGCACACCCAGGACGGCGACTCCGACGACCCGCATCCCCGGCCGGCGGTCTCCGTCATGGATGTCGGACAGCAGCAGCGCCGCGGACAACGCCCGTCGCTGCACGTCGGGAAGCTGGTCGAGCACGTCCTGGTCGAGGCCGTCGAAGAGGTCGCCGAGACCCGCGAAGGCGAGCGCCGCGTCGGACTGGCTGCACCGGCAGACCCGGACCGTCGCGCCCGCAAGCTCGGCCTCGAGCAGAGCCTGCCCCCAGATCGCGGTCTTGCCGATGCCCGCATGACCCTCGAGGCTCAACGACGCCGGGCCGGACCCGAACTCGTTGACGAAGCGTCGTACCAGCGCGAGCTCTGCCTCGCGGGCGACGATCGACCCGGGCAGGGTCTGCACCACTTGGCCTCCGCCTCCGCAGCTCTGCGGCCCGGATCCGTGACCGCAAGCCACGAACCCACGAATCGCAGCGGAACGCAAGGCTCTCGCGGTGAATTCGCCGGCCGTAGGACGGCTGGTGGGCAAAGTTGCGTATTCCTACGGACGCCCCGACGACGCCGTTGTCCTTAGCGTCAGACCCATGATCACTACCAGGCTTGCGATGAGGCGTACGAGTGTGGCACTGGGTCTCACGGTTGCCGCACTGGTCGGCGTGGGTACGACCGCGGCGAGCGCCGGCACCGTCTGCGACCCCGGCGGCGACGTGTGCGTCGTCACGCCGGACACGGTCCAGACACCCCTCGGGCTGGTGACGGTGAACGTGAGCGACACAAATGTCGTCACCGTCCACCTGGACCCGACCGTGCCCACCCTGGTGATCGGTCTCCCGTTCAACCTTCCCTCCGGCGTGCTGGTGTCCGGCTGCCCAGGGGGATGCTCGCGGACGACGATCGACACCGCCGGCGGCCTGGTCACCATCGACACCTTTCAGGTCCCGCCCGGCCCTCCTGGTCGTCTCGCGCTGCCCAGCCTCGCGATCATCTCCATCCATCCCCCCAGTCCGTGCCGGGTGAGCATCAGCGGTACGACCGTCACGTTCACGCCGATCCAGGTCCCGCCCGGCCCGCCCGCATAGACAAGGACGTTCGCCATGAGAGCTCCACGACTGGCCGCAGCTGTAGCAGCAGCTCTGGTGTGCGTAGCCGCGGGAGGCGTCGCGTACGCGAGCATCCCTGACAGCAGCGGCGTCATCCATGCCTGCTTCACCCGCACATCGGGTGCGCTGCGCGTCTCGGACGCGGGGACCTGCTCGTCGAAGGAGACCGCGCTGAGCTGGAACACGGTTGGTCGGCCTGGCCTCACCTGGCAGGGGGAGTGGTCGGCCGGCAGTTCCTACCAGCCGCGTGACGCCGTCGTCTACCAGGGGTCCAGCTATCTTGCGCTCTTCGCGAGCGTCGGCAGCGCCCCTCCCAACCCCAACTGGATGCTGCTCGCCGCCGCGGGGGCGAAGGGCGACACCGGTCAGCCTGGTTCGACGGGGGCGACTGGGGCTACGGGACCTGCTGGTCCCACGGGAGCGACCGGTTCGGACGGTCCAACCGGTGCCACCGGGCCAGCGGGCCCGGCCGGCTCGTCGGAAGCGTTCATCGCCCGGCACGATGCCTTCGTGGCCGTGTCCACGTCGCCGACGACGGTTGTCACCCTCGACCTGCCCACCGGGCTGTACGCGTTGTTCGGCAAGGTCGTGGTCACCAACGGCGACGGGTCACCCCAGTCGGTGACCTGCTCGCTGAGCACGGGTGAGTCGGCGCTGGTGCGGCTCGACGGCTACGACACCAACGGCACCGGGATCACCACGGACGTGTACAGCCAGGTCGTCTCGTTGCAGGACCTGCTCACGCTCTCCAACCCCGGCACCGTGAGCCTGAGCTGCAACGGGTTCGGCGCCAGCGCGACCTCGGCCAAGATCACCGCGATCCAGGTCGGCAGCCTCCACGGCTGAATGGGTCAGGGACCGAGCGTGCCGATAGGGACAACGGAATCGACGTCGGGTTCAGACCAACACCCCGCACGTGTAGTACCAGTGGCCGCCGCTTCCGTCGCATCTGCACTCACCTGAGTCCTGGCCGGCAGCGTGAATCCCCCCTCCGCGGCGCGGCGAGCCTTCGCGATTCGGCCTGGATCCTGGTGCCGTGCACCCGTTCGGACCAACTCCAAGGTCGGCTCGCCTGTGAGTCGTCGGGGACATTCGCGTCTGGGCCAGCGGGCGTCCGAGCGTGCGCTGGCCCGGACACGAGGCGGTCATGAGCGGGTGACGCAGGCGAGGTGAGCGGTCAGCCCAGGTGGGCTGCGTCCAGGGCTGACTGGAGCGACTGAACGTACCCGTCCGACGTGTACGTGGCTCCGGAGATCGTGTCGATCTGGGCGCTCTGCGCCGCCACGGTCTCTTGCTGCAGCAAGGGGATCGCAATGCTGTTGATCTCACGGTCGCGGCCGCCGCTCTGCGGGTAGTCGACGGCGACGGCCGAGACGATCTTGCTGCCGGAGATCGTCAGCTGGACCTGCACCGGGCCGTACTGGGTGCCGACCGAGCTGCCGTTGACCACGACCGACTTCGCGGTGCCGGGGTCCGGGCTGGCACCCGCGGAGGCTCCGGTCGAGGGCGACACGACCCCGGCCGGTGCGATCGCCGCGCCCGGCCTGCTCTGGGCGTCGCCCCGGTTGGTGCTGGTGGGGTAGAAGAACAGCAGGCCGACGGTGGCTGCCGTCGCGAAGAAGACCGCAGCATTGCGCCGCCCGGCGCTCACCACGTGAACCGCTCCTGGTGGAGCTGCGCGGGCGGCAGACCAGCGGCGGCCGTGGCGGCCGCCACTGCGTCCATCCACTCGTCCGGCCCGCAGACGAACACGTCGTGCTTGGCGAGTCCAGGGACCAGATGGCGCAGCGCGTCCTTGTCGTTCCACGCGGCGCCGCTCTCGGGCAGCCACGACGAGCGGGAGCGGATCCGCGGACCGGTGAGGTAGTGCACCGTCACGCCTCGACGCTTGGCGAGCCGGTCGAGCTCCGCGCGGAAGACCAGGTCGGGGACGCTCCGGGCCCGATAGACCAGCACCGCGTCGCCCGGGGCGTACGGCAGGTCCTCGAGCAGCGCCCGCATCGGGGTGATGCCTATCCCGCAAGCCAGCATCGCGACCTTGGTCCCGACGCGGTGCTCGCCGGTCAGCCGGCCGTACGGGCCCTCGACCATGACCTTCGTGCCTGGCCGGAGGCTCGCCAACCTGGAACTTCCGTCGCCCAGGTCCTTGGCGGTGATCTGGACCCGGTCGTGGCGAGGCGCCGCCGACAACGAGTACGGGTTGCCGCGCGACCAGCCCGGGCCGTCGAGGAACCGCCAGATGAAGAACTGCCCCGCCTGGACAGGCAGCTTGGACAGGCCACGTCCGCCCATGCGTACCGTCACGACGTCCGGGCTCTCGCGCACCACCGAGGTCACGGTGATGCCATGCCGCAGGGTCCGCCAGATCGGCATGCCGACCCGGAACACGACCACAGCGCCCGCGGCCAGCGCGTACGCCGTCCACCAGTACGCCCTGGCGAGGGAAGAGCTGACGAAGTCGGACCCGGTCCAGATCTGGTGCGGCAGCGCGAGCCCGACACCGACGTACGCGTACAGGTGGAGCAGGTGCCAGGACTCGTAGCGCAGAACCCGCCGAGCCATCCGGATCGACGTGACCGTGACCAGGGTCAGCGCCGCGGCCCCCGCATAGGCGAGCAGCATCCCGGGGTACGACGTCAGCAGGGTCTTGGTCTGGTGCAGCACGTCGGTCTGGTCCGCGACGGCATACCCGAAGGTGATCAGGACGACGTGCACGACGAGCAGGTTGAAGGACCAGAAGCCGACGAGCCGGTGCTTGCGGGCGAGCTCGTCCTGCCCGTAGCTGCGCTCGATCATGGGAACCCGGGCCATCAGGAACACCTGGATCAGCAACAGGTTCGAGGCGATCAGCCCCGCGAGCCGGGCGACCGACATCAAGAAGTCCGCGGGGGAGGCCACGAGGTTGTGAGCGGCTCCGCCCTTCAGCCACAAGAAGGCGACGATCAGCGCGCTCACCCAGGTGGCGGAGGCCACGCTCAGCCGCCACCACGCCCGCGTGGGGCGCACGCGAGGGCGCCGCGCGGGGCTGCGCGCAGCCACCGGCTGACTGGGCGCGAGCTTCGCCGTCATGAATGGACCATGCCTGGACTTTCTGGGTTCTTCCTTAGAGCGGTCTGGGAGGCGACTGGGACATCGCTCCGTCGGCTGCGATCGCCAGGCCCTCGTACCCCGCCGGCAGCATCTCGGCCCAGCGGTCCCCGGCCACGAAAGCCGCCGTGGCCAGCACGTCCGCGGTCTCGAGCGACGGACCCATCACGGTGACCGAGAGCCAGCGACTTGCTGTCGCGGTACCGGTCCGCGGGTCGTACAGGTGCGCGCCTCTGGCCGCGGTGCCGCTCGTGGCGACTGCACCACTCGTCCGGGAGATCGTCGCCGCCACCTTCTCGCGGTCGCGCGGGTCCTGGATTCCGACGACGAAGGGCTGGCCGCTCGCCGACAGCACCACGACGTCACCGCCCGCATTCAGGCACCAGTCGACGTCAGGAGCGCCGGCCAGCTGATGCGACGCGCGCTCGACCGCCCAGCCCTTCACCAGTCCCGTCGGGTCCCAGCTGCCCTCGGGCGTGATCGCGTCGAACAGGCCTCCAGTCAGCTCGCGCGCCCAGGTGCAGCGGGCGAACACCCCGCGTACGTCGGGGCTGCAGCCGGCCAGCTCGACCTCACCCCTGGCCAGCCGGCTGACCTCGCTGTCCTCGCGGTAGAGCGAGAACGTCGCGTCGACGTCAGTGAGCTCGGCGAGCACGCGACGCACGGCCGCCTCGGCCCCGGCGGCGCCGGCACCCTCGCCCCGCGCCAGCACACTGATGGGTATCCCCATGATCTGCTCGACCCAGCTGCGCCGCGCGGGTGTCGTCGTCACGTGCCCGACGCTAGTCGGGTGCGGCCGGTCAGAGGCGCTCGGCCAGCCCGGTGTCGAGCGCCTGCATGCTCCGTCCGGCCAGGTGCCCGGCGAGCTCGCCCGAAGGTGTGCCGCGAAGCTCTACCTCGGCCGCGGTCAGTGTCGAGGCGAGACCGAGGTGATACCCGAGCAGCCAGTCCGGGCCCGGATCCGGCGGGACCCGGCCGGGTGGCAGGTGCGGCTTCTTCGGCCAGGTCGGGCACCAGTCGTCGCCCTCGTCGAACGACGTCAGGTCCAGGTGGAACGTCTCGCCCATGCCGGAGATGCGCAAGATCTCCTCAGCGGTGAGCGTTCCCACGCGTACGGGCGGCAGCGGCTGGTCACCGGCTAGGAAGGGCTCGACCGCGTGGCCGGCTCGCGGGACCACGTCATGCACGGCCGGGAAGGTACGGCCGATGAACGCCATCAGTGCGCGGGAGCGAGCCATGGTCGATTCCCCTTCGGGTCGGCGGCAGCCCACGGGTGCGACGGGAGCCGGTTCTTCGGAGAGGAGGCTCGGGACGTGGGTCTGATACCTCTGCTCGCCTCGGGCCATGCTGCGCCGGGACGCTCAGCGTGCGTGCCGTCTGCCGATGTTCTCAGGGTTGGCGTTCGACCATGCTCGAGGTCCCGGGGCGGTCAACGGTCTTCGGCGCCGATGTCGACGGCGTGCCCCTGCGGGTCACCAGCCAGCTTCCGAGGAGCACTAGGGGGAATCCGATGGCGATACCGGCGGTGAACTGCTCGCCCAGGATGCTGATCCCAAGGGCCACCGCGACGGCGGGGTTGACGAACGTGATCACGGTGGCCCGCACCGGGCCGACCTCGGCGATCAGGGCGAAGAAGAGCAGGAAGGCCGTGGCCGTGCAGACCAGGGCCAGCGTGAGCACGGCGCCGACGACGTTGGCGCGTGGCCAGCTGTGCGGCGCGCTGACCAGCGCCGCCGGGGAGTAGGCGATAGCCACACCGGTCAGCGAGACCGCGATGATCCCGAGCGGGGTTACGCCGGCGAGCTGCCGCGAGGCGATGATCGGGGCGACGGAGTAGCCGACGGCCACCAGCAGGACCTCGACGACGGCGATGCCCGATGTGGCGCCCGCACCCAGGTCCAGCCCGACGACGGCGGCGACCCCGATCAGGCCGATGAGCAGCCCCAGTACCCGGGTCCCCGCGACTGCGGAAGCGTCTCCGAGCCGCCACGCGACGATGGTGCCTACCAGCGGCACGGTCGCGATGAGCAGACCGGCCAGGCTGCTGGTCATGTGCTGCTCGGCGTGGCCCAGCAGCAGCCACGGTCCAGCGATCTCGAGCAGGGCGAACGCCAGCAACGGCCGCCAGTGCACCAGAGCCGGTCGCACCATGTCCCGGCGCAACGCGATCGGCAGCAGTACGGCGGCAGCGATGGCCGTACGTGCGAACACGAGGAAGGACGGGCTGAGCTCGTCGAGCGCCACCTTGATCAGCAGGTAGGGGATGCCCCAGATGACCGACATCGCCGCAAACAGGGTCATGCCCCTGCGCGACATTCCCGCCCCGGCCGCCTGGGCCGCCCCGGAGCTGTGCGGCCGCTCAGACATGTTGCTCGTCCCCCCTTCTCGCGCTGCTGATCCGTGGGACAGTAACGTGGCCATTCTCGGCAGGACGGCGCCAACGATGGCTCATGAACGGAGGAACCCTATGTCCGAACCCATCAGGTCGGTGCTGCACGCCGCTCAGGAAGCGCGCGGCGCGACCTTCCGCGACGACGACGGGTGGCTGTGGACCGTGGGGTTCGGCGACGGACGGGCCGGCTACGACGCGATCCGCGGCGGCGTCTCGATCTGGGACGTCTACCCGCTCGTGAAGTGGGACGTCACCGGGCCGGACGCGAAGGCGGGCATCCAGCGGGTCTTCACCGGCGACCTGGGGGCGCAGGCCGTCGGACAGGTGAAGTACGGCGCCTTCGTCAACGCCGACGGGACGATCGTCGACGACGGGACGGTGTTCAAGCACGCCGAGGACCACTACTGGGTCCTGACCAACACGTCGGGGTTCGGCGGCTACTGGGCCAGCCACACCGCCGGCCTTGACTTCGCCTTCGTCAACTGCACGCGGGAGATGCCGCTGATCTCCATGCAGGGGCCGCGCTCGCGCGAGGTGCTCCAGTCGCTGACCACCACGGACCTGGGCTCGGTCCGCTACTTCCACTTCTTCACCGAGCGGCTGGAGGTGGCGGGCGTCCCGACGTGGGTCATGCGTACGGGCTTCTCGGGCGAGCTCGGGTTCGAGCTCATCCCCGACGCCGACGACGCGGTGTCACTGTGGACCGCCCTCGAGCAGGCCGGTGCCGTGCCAATCGGTCTCGACACGATCGAGCCCGCCCGGATCGAGGCCGGGCTGATCATCTATGGCACCGACTACACGCCGGACGAGCACACGCCGTACGACGTGTCCCTCGACCGGATGGTCGCGATCGGGTCGACGGCCGAGTTCATCGGCAAGGATGCGCTCGTGGCGGTAGCCGCGGCTCCGCCCAACCGGCTCAAGACCTTGCTCATCCAGGGCAACGAGCTGCCCGGTGTGGGCTCCGCCGTCGTGAAGGACGGTTCGGTCGTGGGGACCCTGTCGAGCCGGGTGCTGAGCCCGACCTTCGGGCCCATCGGGCTCGCCATGCTCACGACTGCCGAGGCGGTCGACGGCAACGAGCTCCTGGTCGCAGGGTTCGACGCGACGGTCGCCCCGCTCTCGGTCAAGGACCCGGACAAGAGGATCCCGCGGGGCTAGCGCGAAAGGAGGGACCTCCACCGGCGCTCCTGCCCGTGCTCCCGCTCGCCGAGGTCGCGGGAGTCGGCGCCGGACCCGCCGACGCCGAGCCCACCGAGGATGGCGAGTCCCCAGAGGATCCCGAAGATGATGAAGACGAGGACTGAAGTGTTCATGGCAGAAATGATCCGGCAGTAGATATCACGCCACGAGTGGCAGAGATGCCATCTCTCGTCGACATACTGCCAACCAGCGTGCATAGTGGTCCCCGTGCTGACCGACGTGGCTGTCCTGGTGATGGACGGCGTCGCCCCGTTCGAGCTCGGCGTGCTCTGCGAGGTGTTCGGGACCGACCGATCGGCGCAGGGCCTGCCTCGCTACGACTTCGCGGTCTGCAGCCCCGGGGCTGCCCCCGTGACCACTACCGCGGGGTACGGGCTGACGCCGACGCACGACCTGGACCGGCTGGACAGTGCCGACATGATCGGGATCCCGGCGATGGGCACCGACGTCCAGGTGTCCCCGGAGGTCGCCGCCGCGGTCCGGGCAGCGATGGAGCGGGGTGCCTGGGTGCTCACCGTCTGCACAGGGATCTTCGTGCTGCAGAAGGCCGGGCTGCTGGACGGGCGGCGCTGCACCACGCACTGGATGCACGTCGACGAGCTGCTCGAGGTCTGCCCGACGGCCGACATCGACCCCGACGTCCTGTACGTGCAGGACGGCCGGCTGGTCACCAGCGCCGGGTCGGCCGCCGGCATCGACGCGTGCCTGCACATCCTGCGCTCCGAGCACGGTACCCGCGTCGCCAACGCAGTCGCACGCCGGATGGTGATCCCGCCGCACCGGGACGGCGGCCAGCGCCAGTACGTCGAGACGCCCGTGCTCGGTGCCACCTGCGACACCCTGGCGCCGACCCTGGCCTGGATGGTCGAGCACCTGCACGAGCCGCTCACGGTCCAGCAGCTCGCGGCCCGCAACCACACCTCGCCGCGTACGTTCGCGCGCAAGTTCCGGGCCGAGACGGGGACCACGCCGTACTCGTGGCTGACCCTGCAGCGCCTGCTGCTGGCCGAGCGGCTGCTCGAGGACGGCGACGACCCGGTCGAGCTGGTCGCCGAGCGGTCCGGCTTCGGCACCGCCGCGGTGCTGCGCCACCACTTCCAGCAGCATCGGCACACGACGCCGCAGTCCTACCGCCGCGCGTTCAGGCGCACTGCCGTCCCGACGGCGTAGTCCGCCGCTTGTTGGCGAGAATTGCCTCGGCCGCGCCACGCTCTGCAGCGATCAGGCCCAGCGCGTCCCAGAGCCCGCCGTCCTCCGGGTTGGCCCCGAGGATGGCGGCCGCCTCGACGATCAGGTGCTGGGCGGTGCGCAGCATCTCGACCCCACGTCGGGCGTCGGAGCCGGGGTTCACGATCCTGATGCTCATGGGGCTGGTGCCCGTTCTGTGTCAGTTGGTACCTTCAATTCGATGGTCCTACAAGGACTTCATCGGCAGCCCAACGCCAGGTGAACAGTTGCTTGTCCCCTGTTCATCCTGCGCACCGACGTCGTTCATCCGGATGGCTTAGACCATCCTTCGTGACCAGAACATCTCCCCGTACGCGGCCGCCCGGCCGGCTCATGGCCGTGCTGCTGGCTGCTCCGCTGGTGGCAGTGATGGCCATCCCCGCTGCCGCGTCCGTCTCCGGTGGTGGGTCGCCGACCGACGCGCTGGTCGCGTCGCAGCCACCACCGCCGCAGCAGCCGCCGCCGCAGGTACCCGCCACCACGGCGACCCTGCCCGCGACTGCTGACGGCTACGCCGACCCGTCACGTCCGGGCACGCCGAGCGGCTCCTCTCCGGTTCTCATGGCCGGCGACGAAGGCCTCGACGGCCGGGTCACGTACCTGAAGTTCACGCTGCCACCCCTGCCTGTGGACGCGACGGAAATCACGGCGACCCTTTCGCTAGCCCAGGTCGGCCTCTCCGGTCCGGCCAGCAGCACCGGCACCTGGCCGGTCGTACGCGTGTACTCGACGAGCACCGGCTGGGCGGCCGCGACACTGGACGCGGCCAACGCACCCGTGGTGGGCCGCGTGCTCGGCCGGGCCGCGGTGGCAGCCAGCGGCGGCACCCGGATCGCGCTCGGTTCGCTGTCCGCTGCCGTCCCGACCACCGGCGGCGACCTCGCCCTCGCAGTCACCTCGGTGACCGGCGAGCAGAGTGCGTTGGCGTTCGCCTCGGCCGAGGCGGTCGACGCCACCGCCCGGCCCGTCCTGACCATCACCTTCGTCCAGCGCGGCCAGTGCGACACGTCCGCGCTGCTGGTCCCAGCCTGTGGGGCCTGGTTCGGGTCCACCGTCAACACGTTCGGCACCGAGACGGGTCCCGCCGACGCGCTGGCCCGGCTCGAGAGCGAGCTCGGCCGCACGCTGGGCGTCGTCCACTTCTTCCACCGGGCCGACGAGGACTGGCCCACACCCACCGAGGTCGCGCTGACGACCGCGTCGTCGACCCCCCGGCTGCTGATGGAGAACTGGAAGCCGGAGCAGGGTAGCTCGTGGGCCGAGGTGGCTGCTGGAGCCGTGGACGGAAGCATCGACATGGCCGCCGCCCGGATCGTGTCGAGGCTGGCCGGCAAGCCGTTCTTCCTCACCCTCCACCACGAGCCGGAGCAGGAGCTCCAGGGCGCCGGATCGGGCAACACCACTGCTGACTACGTGGCCATGTTCCGGCACGTGGTCCAGAGGCTTCGTGCCGACGGCGTCACGAACGCCGTCGTCGTCTGGGACATGACCGGCTTCGCAGGCTTCGGCGACCAGGGCGTCTACCCACAGCTCTATCCCGGGGACGACGTCGTCGACTGGATCGGCTACGACCCGTACTCGCACCGGGGCACGCCGCTGTCCACCTTCGGCGACAACCCGGGTCGCACGTTCCCTGGCTTCTACACCTGGGCGACCACCTCGCACCCCTCGAAGCCGTTGATGCTGGCCGAGTTCGGCGTCGAGGCGGACACCTCGCAGCAGCGCGCGGCCGTCTTCGCCGGCTTCGCGGACGACGCCCGCCAATTGCCGGCGGTCAAGGCGTACCTGTACTTCGACCACGCACCGGACTCGACCACCCACGGCATCTACGACTACTCGCTCGAGGGTGACGCGGTCGTCCTCGCAGCGGCCCGAGCCGCCTTCATCGACCCGTACTTCCAGCCATGAGGACCACCGAAGGAGCCGAAGTGTCCGCGCTCGACGTGATCGACGAGTTCATGACCGGGCCGCAGGCTCGGCCGGGTCCCGCCCGGATCGACGCCACGAACGTGTCCGCCTGGTACGGCTCCAACAAGGCGCTCGAACGGGTGTCGCTGGAGATGCCGGCGGCGACGGTGACCGCCCTCATCGGCCCGTCGGGCTGCGGCAAGTCGACGTTCCTGCGGATCCTCAACCGGATGCACGAGTCCATCGCCGGAGCCAAGATGGCCGGCGAGGTACGACTGAACGGCGAGGACATCTACGACGGCAGTCAGCGGGTGACGCAGACCCGCAGGCGGATCGGGATGGTCTTCCAGAAGCCGAACCCGTTCCCGGCGATGTCCATCGCCGACAACGTGACGGCCGGCCTGAAGCTCACGGGGACCCGGATCGGCCGGACGGAGCGCGGCGAGCTGATCGAACGCTGCCTCACGCGCGCCGGGCTGTGGAAGGAGGTCAGGGACCGGCTGGAGACACCGGGTCAGGCCCTCTCCGGGGGCCAGCAGCAACGACTCTGCATCGCGCGGTCGCTCGCCGTCGACCCTGATGTCCTGCTGATGGACGAGCCCTGCTCGGCCCTCGACCCGACGTCGACCCGGCGGATCGAGGAGACCATCGCCGAGCTGGCCCCGGACGTCACCATCGTGATCGTCACGCACAACATGCAGCAGGCCGCGAGGGTGTCGCAGCAGTGCGCGTTCTTCCTCGCGGAGCAAGGCACGCCAGGGGTCATCGTCGAGACCGGTCCCACCGAGCAGATCTTCGGGGACCCGGTCGACCGCAGGACCGCTGACTATGTCAACGGCCGCTTCGGATGACGCGGGCCCGCCTGCAGGTGTCCCCCGCAGGCCCGGCCTGTACTTCCAGCTGTATGTGCAAGGCAGCAAGGGACCGGTGAGATGGCGGCTGCTGAGCGGCAACCGTCGCGACATGGGTCGCGGTGCCGTCGGCTTCGCTGACGAGGAGTCCTGTCGTTCGGCTATCAAGGAGATGCTCGCCCACCTGGACCAGCTGCAGCCTTCGCTGCTGCCGTCCGAGGGACATCGCTGGGACTTCCGGCTGTCCTACCAGGGACAGCTCGTGGTCGTGTCGGGGCACGGGTTCGACCGCAGGAACCGGTGCGAGCAGGCGGCCCGACGCTTCATCGAGCTGGCATCGGACGCAGAGATCCGGGGCGGCGTCATGGTGCTGTCGACACCTGGCCTGTCGCCGCCGATCGGGCGTCGCCCCTTCCTCGGAAGGCCGACCGTAAGGACCCGTTGGTCCGGCGTTCACCAAGGCGGCCCCCTCCCTTCTCCGGGCTCGGCTGTGCTGGGACCGCGGCGCGACCTGCCGTACCAGGACCGGACCGGAGGTGAGCAGTGACGAGCGTGCTGTCGGTCTCCTCCACGCCGCCACCCACCCCGCTCGACCTCGACGTCCCTCGAGAGATCGACCCGGGCCTGTCGTCGACCGACCGCATGTTCCACCGCACCGTCCGTGCGATCGGCATCTTCGTCCTGGTGCTGACCGGCTCCATCGGCGTCTTCCTCGGCTACCAGGCCATCCCCACTCTGCGGCGGTACGGCCTCAGCTTCTTCAGCGAGAGCCAGTGGGAGCCGCAGCTCGACAAGATCGGGATCTCGTCCACCCTCATCGGCACCTTCGAGGTGGCAGCGGTCGCGATGGTGGTGGCGTTCCCGCTCGGGCTGCTCACGGCGCTGTTCATCAGCGAGTACGCCCCCCCGCGGCTGCGCTCGTTGCTGGTCTCGCTGGTCGACCTGATGGCAGCGGTGCCGAGCATCGTCTACGGGCTGTGGGGCTTCTTCCTGCTGCAGCCGCACGCGATCTACCTCTCCCGCTGGCTGCACCAGTACCTCGGCTTCCTGCCGTTCTTCCACGTCGACACCGATCCCAACGCGGCCGACTGGGCGCAGTCGCGCTACACGGCGTCTGCCTTCATCGCGGGGCTCTGCGTCTCGATGATGGTGATCCCGCTGGCGACGGCGGTGATGCGCGGCGTGTTCGCGCAGGCTCCTCTTGGGGAGCGCGAGGCCGCGTACGCCCTGGGGGCGGCCAAGTGGGGCATGATCCGCTCGGTCGTCCTTCCCTTCGGCCGCGGCGGCATCATCGGCGGGACCATGCTGGCGCTGGGCCGCGCACTGGGCGAGACGGTGGCCGTGCTGCTGATCATCTCGCCGGCCTTCGACATCAAGTTCCGACCGCTCGAGGTCGGCACCGACACCATCTCTGCACTCATCGCGGGCCGCTTCGGCGAGGCGACGTCTGCTCAGCTGTCGGCCTTGCTCGCGGCCGGCTTCGTGCTCTTCCTCATCACCCTCGCGACCAACACGGTGGCAGCCATCCTGATCGGCCGCAGCCGCAGCGGAAGCTCTCTGGACATCTGATGGAGAAGTCATGACAGCTCTCATCGAGCACGAGCAAGGGCAGCAGAGCGAGCTCGAGGTCCCGGACCAGGGCGACTCGCCCCTCGACCGACCCCGCCGGATCGGCGCCCGCCCGCTGGACCTCAACCTCTCGCTCGCCGCGACGGCGATCGGCTCCCTCGCGCTGGTCTGGGTGGTCTACGAGCAGCTGCTGGCGGCCAGCGGATCCCTCGGGTTCATGCTCTGCTGGTACGTCACGTTCCTGCTGATGTACGCAGGCACGACCGCACTCGGCAACCCGCGGATGGAGGTCGTCGACCGGCTGGCCGCAGCCGTGGTGACCGGCGCGGCTGCTCTGGTGGGCTTCGCGCTGCTCACCACGATCTTCTACACCTTCCAGCAGGGCTGGACCGCCTTCACCCACGTCAACTTCTTCACCCAGGACATGGCCGGGGTCGGGCCGCAGGACCCGCTGACCCGCGGTGGGATCCTGCACGCCATCGTCGGGTCGGCCATCGAGGTCGGCATCGCTGCCGGGATCTCGCTACCGCTGGGGATCGGGACGGCGGTCTATCTCACCGAGGTCGGTGGGCGCGCCTCCAAGACCGTACGCACGGTCGTGGAGGCGATGACCGCATTGCCCGACATCCTGGCCGGGCTCTTCGTCTACACGGTGCTCATCGTCGCGCTCGGGTTCCAGCGCAGCGGTTTCGCCGCGGCCATGGCGCTGACCATCACCATGCTCCCGATCATCGCGCGTTCGGCCGAGGTCCAGCTGCGCGTCGTCCCCGGTGGGTTGCGCGAGGCCGGCTTCGCGCTCGGGGCCTCGCACTGGCGCACCGTACGGCTCGTGGTCCTCCCCACGGCGAAGTCCGGGCTGGCAACCGCGCTGATCCTGGGCATCGCCCGCGCCGTCGGCGAGACCGCGCCCGTGCTGATCACGTCGGGCGACTCCACGTTCATGAACCTCAACCCGTTCAACGACCCGATGAACTCGTTGCCGCTGTTCATCTTCTCGGCCGTACGCAGTGGCCAACCACTGTTCATCGCCCGCGGCTTCGGCGCGGCCAGCGTGCTGCTCGGGATCGTCCTGCTGCTCTTCGTGGCCATCCGTTTCCTCGCTCGTGACAAGGGAGTTCGTCGATGAGACCCGTGCGTCCCCTGCTGCTCGCGCTGCTCGCGGGCACGGTGGCGGCCATGCTCGCCTCGGCCGGCCCCGCGCAGGCCGCCGTGAGCCACACCCTGATCCAGGGCTCCGGCTCCGGCTGGTCGTCCAACGCCGTCCGGCAGTGGATCGCCGACGTGCAGCCGAGCGGGCTGCAGGTGGTCTACACCGCCAGCGGCTCGGCGATCGGGCGCAAGGACTTCGCGCTCAAGACGACCGACTTCGCGGTCAGCGACATCGGCTACCAGGGCAAGGACTCGGCGACCAACGAGGACGACACCTCGCTGGGCCGGGCCTACGCGTACCTGCCCATCGTCGCCGGCGGCACGTCCTTCCCGTACCAGGTGAAGGTCGGCGGGCAGCTGGTCCGCAACCTCCGGCTGTCCGGCACGACGCTGGCGAAGATCTTCACCAACCAGATCACCAACTGGAACGACCCGGCGATCACCGCGGACAACAACGGCCGCAAGCTGCCCTCTCTGACGATCATCCCCGTCGTCCACTCCGAGGGCTCCGGCTCGTCGGCCCAGTTCACCAAGTACCTCGACACCGACTTCGCCAGCATCTGGCGGCCGTTCTTCGGCCACTCCGGCCTGACCGAGTACTTCCCGCGCAAGGGCGGGGCGATCGCGCAGAATGGCTCCGACGGCGTGATGAACTTCATCGCCTCGGGGGCGGCCAACGGGGCGATCGGGTACGACGAGTACTCGTACGCCCTCGGCAAGAACTACCCGGTGGCCAAGATCGAGAACTCGGCCGGCTACTTCACCCTGCCGACGCAGTACAACGTCGCGGTTGCGCTCACCAAGGCGTTGATCAACACCGACAAGGCCTCGCCCAACTACCTGCTGCAGGACCTGCATCAGGTGTACGTGTTCGGCGACCCGCGGACCTACCCGCTCTCGTCGTACTCGTACATGATCATCCCGACGGCAGCCGACGACCAGCGGATGACGACGGCCAAGCGGCAGACCCTGGCGGACTTCCTGTACTACTCGATCTGCCAGGGCCAGGCCGAGATGGGACCCATCGGGTACTCACCGCTTCCGGTCAACCTGGTGCAGGCGAGCTTCGACCAGACCGCCAGGCTCAAGACCGCAGACCCGGCAGTCGACCTGACCAAGCGCAACGTCACGACCTGCCACAACCCGACCTTCGTGTCCGGTCAGCCGACCCGCAACTACCTCGCCGAGATCGCGCCGCCGCCGGCCGCCTGCGACAAGGTCGGTGCCGGCCCGTGCAACGGGAACGTCGGGACCACGAACGGCAACCCCACCTCCGGTGGCAAGCTCCCGGTCACCCCGACCACGCCCGGCTCGACCGCCGGTCCGACCGCCGGCGCGACGGCGACGCCTTCGGTGAACCCCGATACCGGCCAGCCGCTGACCGGCGGGGACGGCACGACCACGGCCACGGACCTGGTCGGCGTGCCGACCGAGCTGGCCGCGGACTCGCACGACACGACCGGTGTGCTGGGTGTGCTCGCGGTGATCGAGCTGCTGCTGATCCTGGTGCTGCCGCCGTTGCTGGCCCGAAAGTTCTTCCTCCGCAAGGGTTCTTCATCGTGATGCGCAGGCGCGGCGTCGTGGCCGGTGTGCTCGTGCTCGGAGTGGCCCTGCTCGCAGGGCCGAGCTCCGCCGGGGCGGTCGGACCCTCCGACACCCCGGCGTTCAGCAAGACCGAGACCATCTCGCGGGCGCACCTGGTGGCCGGCGTCAGCACCCCGGTCGACACGCGTACGGTTACGGCGACCGTCTCGCAGACGACGAAGCTGCGCGACCGCCAGGCGATCACGGTGCAGTGGTCCGGTGCCCACCCGACCGGTGGCCTGGTGGCTGACGTCAACTCCTCGGCAGCCTCGCAGGAGGAGTACCCCGTCGTCGTCATGCAGTGCCGTGGGGTCGACGACTCGTCCGCGCCGACAGCGAAGCAGGTTTCGCCGCAGACCTGCTGGACGCAGACGCCGCTCGAGCGCTTCCAGGCCGACTACGGGTTTACCTTCCCGCCCTACCGCGTCGACCTCTGGGCGCGACCGGCCGACCGCACGGCCCAGGCAGGTCAGCCGGACCCGTTCCCTTCGGCGTGTGAGGGCCAAGCGGGGTCGGCCACGCACTGGGTGCCCTTCGTGGCTGCCGACGGTCACGCCTACTACGGCGGTGGGCGGTCCGGCTGTGCCGGTATCGCCCCCGAGGCGTCGCTCTCGTCACCTGCGCTGCAGCCGAGCAACACCACGTACGGCGTCAGCGACCTCAGTGGCAACGGGAGCGCGAAGTTCGTCGTGCAGACCGCCGACACCAACGCCTCGCTCGGCTGCTCCGACACCGTGGCCTGCTCGCTGGTGATCATCCCGATCATGGGGATCAGCTGCGACACCGACGCGGCGAAGCTCCCGGTCGAGGACCAGCCGGGGGACGCCGCCGCCGACGCGTTCGCGCTGTGCTCGAAGACCGGCTTCTACAAGCCCGGTGACACGGCCGGCGGGAGCGTCGACGTCGAGGACCTCGCGGTGGCTGGACAGCTCTGGTGGAGCGAGTCCAACTGGCGCAACCGGATCACCGTCCCCTTGTCCTTCTCCCAGTCGGCGAGCGTCTGCTCAGTGTTCAACTCCGCAGTACCTGCCTACGTGTACGGCTCCGAGACGATGGCGCAGGCGACCGAGCAGTGGGGCCCGCACTTCTGCCTCAACTCCACCCTGTTCAAGTTCCAGCACGTGCAGACCGGGGAGCCGCAGGCCAAGAACCTGCTCGAGTCCGGCTCGATCGAGGCGGCCTTCCAGGCGGGCGCGCCGCAGACGCCGTTCACCAGACGTGTGGTCGAGGCTCCAGTAGCAGTGACCGGGTTCGTCGTCGCCGTCGAGGTGGACGACGTGCACGGCCATCCGGCGGCGACGGTCAAGCTGAACCCGCGCCTGCTCGCCAAGCTGCTGTCGGAGTCGTACCCGTCCAACTCCTCGATGAAGGCTGCCTACGCGGCGCTCGGAAGAAATCCCTCGAACATCGCCGAGGACCCGGAGTTCCAGGCGCTGAACCCGGGGCTGCCGACGAGCATCCTGAACGGGGAGCAGGCGGCCAGCATCCTGACACTGTCCAGCGACTCCGACGTGATCTGGGCGCTCACCTCGTACCTCAATGCCGACCCCGAGGCGCGAGCCTGGCTGAACGGGACACCGGATCCCTGGGGCATGGTGGTCAACCCCAGGTACGAGCGCATCGTGCTGCCGGTGACGAACTGGCCGCTGCTCGACACGTTCATCCCGAAGGACTGGTACGCCACCGGCACGAACCCTTGCCTCACCGGCAAGCAGGGTGTCCCGTGGCTCCCGTTGGTCTCGTCGCCGGTCTCGAACCTGGCCACGATCACCCTCGACATGCAGTTCGACATCGCCAACCCGCTGATCAGCTGCAGCAACGCGCAGCTTCCCAATCAGAAGCTGGTCGCCATGGGGCGGCAGGCACCAGGCAACCGGTTCATCTTCGGCATCACGTCCTTGCCCGACGCCGAGCGTTACCAGCTCTCGACGGCGGCGCTGCAGACCCAGGTCAGCTCGGGCGCAGGGACGAAGTTCACCGACTCCACCGGGCGTACGTTCGTGGCGCCGAGCTACGACTCGCTCAAGGCCGCGGTCGCGATGCTCAAGCCGGACAAGACGCTGAACACCTGGCTGCTGCCGTACGCCAGCATGCGGACGTCCTCGACCGGCGCGGGTGCCTACCCAGGGACGTTGCTGCTGTCGATGGACGTCGCGGTCGAAGGGCTGCCGAAGGCGGATGCCGCTCGCTACGCCACCCTGCTGCGGTTCGCGGTCGGCAGCGGCCAGACGCCCGGTCTCGGCAACGGCCAGCTACCCCCCGGCTACCTCCCCCTGACCACCACCAACGGCGGTGCGGCGTTGACCGCCTTCTCGCTACGCGCAGCGAACGCGGTCGCCAACCAGACCGGGGCCCTGCCACTGGTCACCGGTGGCACGCTCGCCCCACCCGTGCCTGCGACGACAGGGGGGGCGGGAACGGGCGGCAACGGAGGGGTCGGCACGCCTCCACCCACGACGACGCCAGGTCCACCGACGACGACGCCGCCACCCACCACCGGTCCGGTCGTCGCCGGCGCCACGCAACCGCTCGGCTCGACGACAGGTGTGGGTTCGGGCGCGGGTGGGCTCGTCCTCCCGCTCGTCCTGCTGCTGGCGCTGGTGGGCCTGCTCGCCGGTCCGCTGACCGGGCTGGTTCTTCGGGTGCGGTCGGGCCGATGACGGTGACCGAGGCGAACGAGGTCGCCGAGCATCCGGACGATCTCGCGGTGCTGGAAGAGCCCGAGGAGACCCCGGGGTTCGCCCGTCGTGTCTGGCGGGGAGCGAGCGAACGTGCCCGCCGGCTGACTCAGGCTGCGTTTCGACCACGAGAGCCTCTGGGTACGACGTCAGCCGCGATCGTGTGGGCGCTGACGGTGTTCGGGCTGCTGGCCGTCTGGGCGCTGCTGTACGCCTTCGTCCTCAGCGGGATCCAGGAGCACCGGACCCAGTCGGTGCTGTATGCCCAGCTCCGGCAAGAGCTGGCCCAGGCGACGGCACCGTTCGGCGGGAGCATCGAGCCGGGCTCGCCGCTGTTCGTGATGGACGCGCCGACGGGTGGGGTGCACGGGCTAGTCGTCGTCGAGGGCACCACGTCGAGCCAGCTCACCGCTGGCGCGGGTCATCTGCCCACCACACCGATGCCAGGACAGGCCGGGGTCAGTGTCCTGCTCGGCCGCAGCGTGACCTTCGGCGCGCCGTTCCGCAACGTCGCAGCCATGCACCCCGGTGACATCATCACGGTCACTACCGGCCAGGGTGAGTTCAGCTATCGCGTGGACGACGTCAGGCACGTAGGGGACAAGCTGCCGACGCCCTTGGCTGGGGGGCAGTCCCGCCTCGTGCTGATCACCTCCGTGGGCAGCGGCTGGCGCGCTGGTTGGGCTCCGCAGCAGACCGTCTACGTGGATGCCAGCCTGCAGAAGGGTGCCGTCCAGCCGGCGCCGGCCGGACGGGCGACCGCACTGGTTCCCGGCTCGCAGCCCATGAAGGGCGACTCGAGCGGCCTGGTCGTCCTGGTGCTATGGCTGTCTGCCCTCCTGCTGCTGGTCCTCGGCATCATGTGGGCCCGCGGGCGGTGGGGCTCGTGGCAGGTCTGGCTGAGCGCCGTACCCCTGGTCCTGGCCTGTCTCTGGGGCGCGACCCAGGCTGCTGTCTGGCTGCTCCCAAACCTCGTCTGAGCACCAACTTCATCCGCTCGGGACAGGTTCATCCCTCGTTCATTCGGTGGGCCTCTGCGCGAGAGCCGCTTCCGAGATGGTCTGGCTGCACGATCCAGTCACCTGTCCGGAAGGGGCAGCACATGCGCAACATCACCAAGGCGAAGGTCGGCCTGGCCTCGCTGGGAGCCATCACGCTCACAGCTGGTCTGGTCGCCCCCGCCGCTCTTGCCGACTACGCGCCCGGGAGTGGCGACGTCGTAGGCGTGGGCTCGGACACGGTCCAGTACGCGGGAGACTTCGTCGCCGACGGCGACGTGCTCGGCGACCTGGGCTGGAACTCCTCGGGAGCCGTCAACCGCCTGGTCAACTTCGATGCGACGGCAGATGCGAACGCCCGGTTCGCCTACGGAGCCGGCGGCACCACTGGGACCTGTGCACCGGGGCAGGGTACTTCAGTGGGGACCGGCAATCAGAACACAACGCACCCGGATCAGCCCTGCGGTCTCAATCCCACGATCGTCCTACGCGCAGGGCTCAACCCGATCTTGCGGCCGAACGGTTCGGGAGCTGGTCTTAACGCGCTCTTGAACGACACGACATTGCCCTACAAGATCAACTATGTTCGTCGCTCATCCGCTGCGGGCGTTTCCGCTATCGCCACAGCCGTCTCGCGGTTCGGCGGCGCAGGCCTCGATAGCGTCGCAATTGGCAACGACCCGTTGGCGATGCTGACATCGTCGACAACCAATGCGGTGCCACTTTCCAAGGCCCAGCTGAACAAAATCTACTCATGCACGGCAGGATTCACGCACTGGAATGACGCGGGCATCGGCGGCACCTCGTCGGCGACCATCGTCCCGATCGTCCCGCAGGTGGGCTCGGGCACCCGCTCGTCCTTCCTCGCTGACATCTCCAACCCCACCCTCGGATTCTGTGTCAAGACCGCTGAGGAGAACGACCCCGAGGCGATCGACCAGACCGGTGACCCCGCGAACGCGATCGAGCCGATGTCCGGTGGTCGGCTGAACCTGTTCAAGGGCTTGCTTGGCAACAACACCTCCAACGGTGTCGGCGGCTACTTCTTCGACCCCAGCTGCGCCTTCGGTGTCACCACCGCACCGTGCCCGCAGACGCTGAACCCGAACGTCACCCTGGTGACCACCGGTACGCCTTCGGACGGCCAGGCGGTCTACACCAACACGCGTCCGCTCTACATCTACTTCCGTGACGCGGACGTCAACGCAGCCGGTGCCTTCGAGCCCGGCGGCACGCTCAACTGGGTGCGTTCGTTGTTCTACAACCCATGCTCGGGCGCCGGTCACACGACCGGCTGCACGACAGTGGGCGGCGTGACGTACGGCCCCGGCGGCCGGCCCTTCGTGGCCTCGTCGGGCGGCCAGTCGCTGATCTCCGCCGCGGGCATCCTGCCCGCGTACACCCCGGCGGTCGGTGGTCCGTGATCGACGGGATCGGGCGGGCGTCCTGTACGCCCGCCCGGTCCCTCCGCTCGAGATCGACGCGTTGCAATCACCCGAAGAACGAACTCCTGAAAGGGAACCCGCAATGAATGTTCGCCTCAAGTCGGTGATCACCGGGGCTGCGGTCCTGGCCCTCACCGCCGGAGGTCTGGCAGCGACGGCAGGAACTGCCTTCGCCGCCACCTCGCCCTGGGAGCCAGACCCCAACTCGAACGGCTCGATCGTCTTCTACAACGCCGCTGGCGCCGTCGTCACCGGCGGCTCTGACCTGAGCCACATCGCCGACTACGCGGCGGTCACGACCGGCCCGACCGTGGCCACGGCCACCAAGGCCACGCTGTTCTTCGCGGCACCCGACCACACCAAGGTGACCGGCCTCTGGTTCAACCAGGCCTTCTCCGGGTCGACGACCTACCCGAACCCTGCAGCTCCCGCTCCGCTGACTACCCTGACCAAGCCGTATGTCTCGCTCGCTGCGGCCGACGGCAGCCTGACCGACTTCATCGCCGGTGCGGTGCTCGACACGACCGCGGGCTACAACAACGTCATCCAGGTCCGCATCAAGGACTCGGGCCCCGGCGGCGTCGGCTCCGGCTCGCGCTACTGGGACACCAACATCCTGGTAAACGTCGCAGCCGGTACGTGGACCGTGAACGACGCGCTGGCCGTGTCGTCCACGACCACCCTGACGGCGACCCCGCCGAGCCCGCAGACCAACCCGGCCTCCCCGGTGACCCTGAGCGCAGCGATCGCGCCCACCACCGCAGCCGGCACGGTCAAGTTCTTCGACGGCGCGACCCAGGTCGGTGCGACCCAGACGGTCGTCAGCGGCGCTGCGTCGGTCGTCACCACCCCGGCGCTGGGTGACCACCCCTACACCGCGGTCTTCACCCCGGCCCCGGCCACCCTGGTGAACGGCTCCACGTCGAACTCGATCCCCTACCACGTGGGCGCACCGCAGATCACCACGACGACGGCGCTCTCGGCCAACCCGAGCACCTCCGCGCAGTTCGCTCCGGTCGTCCTCACGGCGAACGTTGCCGCTGCTGACGCTCCGGCGACGGCGGGCCTGACCGGTGCGGTTGCGTTCTTCAACGGCGCCACCAACTTCGGTGCCGGTGTTCCTGACGCCGTCCCCGGTGAGTACAAGCTCACCACCACGGGTCTGCCCCTGGGCACCGACAGCATCACCGCGGTGTACACGCCGACCAGCAGCCTCTACAGCGGCTCGACCTCGGCTGCAGCCACGGTCACCATCACCGCTGCGGCCTGCCCGGGTGTCCCGGACGGGACTGGCGCCACCTGCTCCGACCCCCAGCCGATCCAGGTCACGGTGGCCGCAGGCTCGCTGACGATCACCACCCCGTACACGGCGACGAACCCGTTCGTGCTGCCGTCGCCGGTCCTGAACGCCGCGGGCACCCTGCTCGTGTCGTCGGCTCCGTTCCCGAAGGTCACCGACCCGGCGATCGTCGTGCACAGCTCGCTGGCCGGTAACCCGAACTGGACCGTGTCGGTCACCTCGACCGACCTCGTTGGTGTCGTCCCCGCCAACAAGATCAACGGTGCCAACCTGGGTCTGACGGGTGGGTCGCTCAATGCCGCTCCCGTCTTCGCGGGAACGGTGAGCTTCACCGGTATCCCCGCTGCTAACGGCGTTGCCGTCGGCGTGCTCTCCCCGCTCGGTCTGGCAGGTGGCCCGCACACCTTCGCCCAGTCCGCGGGTGGCGGCAACGGTTCGGCGGCGATGACGGGGATCCTCTCCCTGAACGCCCCGACCAACACCGCAGCTGACACCTACACCGGCACGATCACCTTCTCGGTGGCGTAGGTCAGCTCAGCTCGATCCGAAGGGGTGGGCAGGCTCGTCCTGCTCACCCCTTCGGCGTACGTACGGGAGCGCTCTTCGCCTGCTTGCCGTCGACTCTCGTTCATCCCGACTTCAGGGGCGGGACACGTCCACCGAGTTGTCTGCTCAGGTGAATCAACTTCGTCGACCGGCCGCTGCTGCCCTCGCGCTAGCCCTGCTGCTCGCTGGTCCGGTCTCGGCGGCCGCGGCCGCCTCCCCGAGCCCGACCCCCACCCCGGGCGGCAAGGCCTCGACGCCGACCAACCCGCTGGGTACGGACAAGAACGTCGTGACGTTCGGGATCCAGCCGGCCGGGCTCGGCAAGGTCGACCAGCGCGGGTACTTCACGTACAGCGCCACGCCGGGGGCGCACCTCAGCGATCACGCCGCGATCCTCAACTACTCGACCAAGCCGCTGACCCTGCAGGTGGACGTCACCGACGCCCTCAGCACGCCGACTGGCGGGTTCGCGCTGCTGGCGGACGGCCAGAAGCCCAAGGACGTCGGCACGTGGGTCTCGTACCCCCCGAAGATGCACACCATGGTGGTGCCGGCCCGTACGGTGGACAAGCCGGGCGAGCGCGACCTGCCGCTGACCGTCGTGATCCCCGCGAACGCGATACCGGGCGACCACGTCGGCGGCATCATGGTCTCGCTGCTCTCCCTCGCGACCTCGCCGAACGGATCGAAGTACAAGCTGGTGCAGCGGGTCGGTGCGCGGCTCTTCATCCGGGTCTCCGGAGCGCTGCGCCCGGAGCTCACCGTCGAGAACCTCGGTGCCTCGTACCACGGCACGCTCAACCCGCTCGGCAAGGGCCACGCGACGATCACGTACACGGTGCACAACACCGGCAACGTCGCCCTCGGCGGGACGCAGGAGGTCTCGGTCTCCGGGCTGTTCGGGAGCACCGCTAAGGCCAAGGACCTGGCCCAGATCCCGCTGCTGCTCCCCGGTTTCTCGATCAACGTGAGCGTCGACGTCGCCGGCGTCGTCCCGGCCTTCCGCGAGACCGCCACTGTCTCGCTCTCCCCGCTGAAGATCGAGGGTACGGACCTGCCCCCCTCGGGACCGTGGACCGCGAGCACCGGGTTCTGGGCGATCCCTTGGCCGTGGATCGGCCTCCTCTGCTTCCTGCTGCTCAGCCTGGCCGTGTTCGAGTGGCGGATGAGGCATCGCAGGCGAGGCGGCGACCAGGCCCCGCCCGAGGCTCCGGCAGCAGTGCCGACCCCGGTGGGCGCGAGCTCATGAGCCGGCTCTCCCGCGGTACCGCCGGCGCCATCGCCCTGGTCCTGCTCACGGGTCCGGCCCTGCTGGTCGCCGGGCCCGCGACGGCGGCCACGAACCTGCCGTACTCGGACCCGAAGGCCAAGGGCTACATCGCCTTCTGCGACAGCCAAGGCCAGTCCGTCAGCGGCGGGAACATCAAGGACCTCCCCTTCGTGGCGACCGCGATCTCGTCCGAGCCGGCCCCAGCCGGCTATGCGGTGAAGAACGGCAAGGCCACGCTGTACGCGTACCAGCCGCGGCAGGGGGTTGACCCCGGGGAGTGGAGCAGCCAGCCGCTGAGCGGTTCGTCGATCTACAGCAACGCCAAGCACCCGATGGCGTCTGTGACGACGGCGGACAAACCGCTCGAGCAGATCCTGCAGGCGTACCCGGCCAGGTGGGACGGGCTGCTGCAGCTGCGGATGTTCTACTCGGCGCCCAACATGCAGCCGTACACGATCCAGTACCCGGCGACGAGCATCAGGGTCACCGGAGACACCTGGCGGATCGTCGACGGCGGGACGGTGCCCTGCAACGTGGGCAAGGCCGTGTCCATCGAAACCATCCTGCTGCCACCGTCGTCGTTCCCCGCGCCGTCCAAGGTCGCGGCCACCGCGTCCACCCCGACAGGTTCGACGCCTAGTGCGGACACAACCGGGTCCACTGTTCTTGCCGGAGACGACGGCGGCCAGCCGACGCCAGCGAGCGGTGACAGCGACGGGGCCCTGATCGGCCTGCTGGCCGTGGCCGGGGTCGGTGTGCTCGCGGGCCTGATGTCCTGGATCCGCCAGCGTTCGGTCCGTACTCCCTGACTCGGCCTGCCGCACAGATGAACGGCATTCATCCTTCGTTCACCCGCCGGTGGTCTCGCCACGTCCTGCCGGTCGCCTGCCGCCGTCAAGGTCGGCATGTTCGTCAGCACCTGTTCCGCCGTCCATCAATCGAAGGGTCTCCCGTGAAGCTCAGTCAGCGGATCGTCGGTCTCGTCCTCGGGACCACCGTCCTCGCGACCTTGGCCGCAGTGAACGCGGGCAGTGCCCTGGCAGCAGCTCCCCCGTGGGAGCCGGACGTGAACAGCATCGGCATCGTGACGCTCTACAACGCCGCCGGTGCGGTGATCACCGGCGGCAACCTGTCCGACGTGCCGTTCGCGGCGTACGCGCAGGCCTCCTCCGCCGGCCGGGTCGGTGACACCAAGGCCACGCTGATCGGCAAGACCCCGAACCACTCACAGCCGACCGGTGCCTGGTCGGGTCAGCAGCTCTCGGCGTCGACGACCTATCCCAACGCTGCCGCACCGGCACCGCTGAAGACCTCCCCTCTGCCCGTAGCGAGCCTCGGCGTCGGTGACGGCGACCTGACGAGCTACATCCAGGCGTTCCCCAACAACGACTCGACGGCGGGGTACGTCAACGTCTACCAGCTACGGATCATCACGTCGGGTCCCGGGCTTCCCGTCCCGACGACGTACTACACGGCGGACATCTCGGTGAACTCGGCAGCTGGCACCTGGACGCAGGTGTACCCGGCGCCGGTGGTTGCGGTGCCGGCGAAGTACGCGACGGTGACGCCGTGCCGGGTGTTCGACACGCGGCAGGCGACGCCGACGGCGTGCTCGGGTGCGGTGGCGGTTGCGAAGGCGCCCTTGGGTGCTGGTGCCACCTTGTCGGTGAAGGTCGCCGGTGTGGGTGGCGTACCCGCCGATGCGACGGCTGTGGTGATGAACCTAACTGCGGTGGGTGCGACGCGGGCGACGTACGTGACCGCATGGGGGCATGGTGGGTCCCGGCCGGGGGTGTCGAACCTGAACGTGAACAACGGCCAGGCGGTGCCGAACCTTGCGATCGTGCCGGTGGGTACGGGCGGGCTGATCGACCTGTACAACGCGCAGGGTGCGGTGAACTTGATCGGTGATGTGGCGGGGTACTTCTCGGCGTCGGCGACGTCGGCGAACACCACGGTGACCCCGTGCCGGGTGTTCGACACCCGTCAGGTCGCGGCGACCAGCTGTGCGAACGCGGTCGCGGTCGGGCAGGCGAAGGTCGGCCAGGGTGGTGTGGTGAACGTGAAGGTCGCCGGGGTGGGTGGGGTCCCGGCGAACGCAACGGCGGTCGTGCTGAACCTGACCGCGGTCGGTGCCAGCCGGGCGACGTACGTGACCGCGTGGCCGCACGGGGTGGCTCAGCCGGTGGTGTCGAACCTGAACGTGAACAACGGCCAGGCGGTGCCGAACCTGGCGATCGTCCCGATCGGCACCGATGGCACGATCGATCTGTTCAACGCACAGGGATCGATCGATCTCATCGGTGACGTGGCCGGGTACTTCGCGGCTGGTGCCGGGGCGTCGAACACCACGGTGACCCCGTGCCGGGTCTTCGACACCAGGTTCACCACCCCGGGTAGCTGCTCGGCCGCGGTCGCGGTGGGCAAGGCCAAGCTCGGCGCGGGTGGGATCTTGAACGTGAAGGTCGCTGGGGTGGGTGGCGTCCCGGCGAACGCCACCGCGGTGGTGCTGAACCTGACTGCGGTCGGTGCCAGCAGGGCCACGTACGTGACGGCGTGGCCGCACGGGGTGGCTCAGCCCGGGGTGTCGAACCTGAACGTGAACAACGGGCAGGCGGTGCCGAACCTGGCGATCGTCCCGATCGGCTCCGACGGCACCATCGACCTGTACAACGCCCAGGGCACGATCGACCTGATCGGCGACGTCGCCGGCTACTTCGCCCCCTAGCGGATCGCTGCAGACAAAATGGTGGTCCCAGCCCCCAATTTGTCTGCAGCGATGAAGCGTCTGCAGCGATGGAGCGTCAGGGGCGGAAGACCCAGCTCCTGAGCAGGACGAAGCGCAGCAGCGTCGAGCCCGCGTTGGCCAGGATCAGCACCATCAGCTCCACCCATCGAGCCGGCTCGGTGGCTAGCGCTTGCAGCGAGCCGAGGGCCACGCTGGTGAGCGCCAGACCCAGGGCGAACACCGCGAGGCCCTCGCCGTGGTGCCTCAGCTGACCTTCGCGGCCCCTGGTGCCGAACGTGAGGCGGCGGTTGGCGGCGGTGTTCATCACCGCGGTCAGTAACAGGGCGACCGCGTTGGCCGCCAGCGAGCCGAGCGGCTCGCTGAGCAGCACGAACAGGGCGATGTACGCCACCGTCGACAGCACACCGACAGCGGCGAACCGGATCAGCTGGGGGGCCATGCCGACCGGCAGGTGGCTGGTCGATACCGCTCCCCGGACCCGCCGGCGCAGCACCCCGGTCGCGAGCCCGCGCCCCAGGCGGGCGATGCCGCGCAGGTCCTCGAGAGCGGTGGCGACGATGTCGACGCGCGAGTCCGGGTCGTCCACCCAGTCGACCGGAACCTCGTGGATCCGCAG
>JANMWN010000227.1:0-2603 GCA_031394045.1 Sporichthyaceae bacterium | reverse complement strand
GGTGTCCGGCCAGCCCCCGCCCGGCACCGTGAACACCCCGCTGGTCCCGTCGCCGAAGTCCCACCGCCAGCTCGCCCGCGCCTCCAGCTCGACCCGGAACCCACCCAGCGCGAACGCCGGCCGCCCGATCGTCGCTGGCTGCCCGGCCGCGAACAGCACCGGGATGTTCACGATCCCCCGCCCCGCCGGCTGAAAGCTCGGACGCATCACCGGCAGGTACTTCACGAACTGATCCCGCACCCCCGGGACCAACGCCTCCGGCGTCAACGCCTGCCCCGGCCCCCGACAGAACGTCCCCACAACTTGGAACACTGGCCAGCCCGGTCGACGAAGACTCAGCTCGACTCGAATCCTGCCCGGCGGACACGTGCCCAACGCACCCGGGCAGATTGCGTCTCCCGTGCCGGCTGTGTCCCGACAGTCAGGCTGTAGGTGCCACTCGCAGCCATCGCACTGCGCAGCCGCCTTGGCCAGACCTGGGTCAGACCCGTGGGGTAGAAGCAGAGCACCCCGATACGACTCGCTGCCTGGCGCACTCGTAACGCCACACCCGTAGCACGGCGAATCATCTGCCATCGCCTCCGAACTCGATCCGGAAACAAGCCAGCAGAGGAACAGGACGACCGCAGCCGTCCGGTAGGCGGTCGTGATCATCGCGGACTGACGCTCGTCTGGCTGTAGTTCCACATTCGCCAGACACCGTTCTTGAGGGCGAACTGGCTCAGGACGACCAGGTGGTCCGCCCTATGAGGCGCGTAGTGCTTCCCCGACTCGAGCACCTGATAGGTCGTCTCATCGATATCCAGCTGCACCGATGCGACGTGATAGTTGATGCGGAGAACGTGGAGCGTGCTCAAGGTCCATGTCAGGCCTCGGATCTCTCCATGTGCCCACGTCGCTTCCACCATGCGTGCCAGGTTCAGGCAGGCGCACGTCTGCTCCGTGTGCTCGCGAAGCGCCTTGGTATCGCCGCTGGCGAAGGCGACGTTCACTGCAGCGAACCAGTCACGCACCCCGGCTTCGACAGCGGCAGCCGACGACGGGCTCGGGGCCGGGGTGGGCGTGGCTGAGGCTGTGGCCGAGACACGGAGCGAGGAGCTCGGCCGGGCCAGCACACCTCCGTGCGCCGACCCCGACGAGCAGCCAGCCAGCAGAACAGCGAGCAGGCCAAGGACCAGCGGTAGGAACAGCGGCAGCCCTCGTCGGCGCCGTACAGGTGAAGTGATCATGGTCGGCGACGCTAGCCCGCCGACGCGTACCCAGCACCGTTGTCCACATGTCCGACTTACGCCATGTCCGACATCGGACACGCGCCAGGCGGTACCTCAGTACGTGGGCAACTCCGGCTCGATCTGGTTGACCCATGCGATGACGCCGCCGCCGACGTGCACGGAGTTGGCGAAGCCGGCTCCCTTGAGCACGGCGAGCACCTCAGCCGAACGGACGCCCGTCTTGCAGTTGACCACGATCTGCCTGTCCTGCGGCAGCTTCTCCAGCGCCGACCCGTTCAGGAACTCGCCCTTGGGGATCAGCACCGCCCCTGGGATCGACACGATCTCGAACTCGTTCGGCTCCCGCACGTCGATCAGCAGGAAGTCGTCGCCGGCGGCCTTCATGGCGGCCAGGTCGCGTACCGAGATGGTCGAGTCGCGAGCGGCCTCGGCGGCCTCATCGGAGATGGTCCCGCAGAACGCCTCGTAGTCGATCAGCTCGGTGACCGTCGGGTTCTTACCGCAGATCGCGCACTCGGGGTCCTTGCGGACCTTGACCTGGCGGTACGTCATCTCGAGGGCGTCGTAGATCATCAGCCGACCGACGAGCGGGTCGCCGATCCCCATCAGCAGCTTGATCGCCTCGTTGACCTGGATCGACCCGACCGACGCGCACAGCACACCCAGCACGCCGCCCTCAGCGCACGACGGCACCATCCCGGGGGGCGGGGGCTCGGGGTACAGGCAGCGGTAGCAAGGGCCGTACTCGGACCAGAACACCGAAGCCTGGCCGTCGAAACGGTAGATCGAGCCCCACACGTACGGCTTGTTCAGCAGCACGCACGCGTCATTGACGAGGTAGCGGGTGGCGAAGTTGTCGGTGCCATCCACGATCAGGTCGTACTGGCTGAAGATGTCCATCACGTTGGACGAGTCGAGCCGCAGCTCGTGCAGGATCACGTTGGTGTACGGGTTGATCTCGCGTACGGCGTCGCGGGCGCTCTGGGCCTTGGACCGACCGATGTCGCTCTGCCCGTGGATGATCTGGCGCTGCAGGTTGGACTCGTCGACGGTGTCGAACTCGACGATCCCCAGGGTGCCGACGCCGGCTGCCGCGAGGTACATCAGCGCCAGCGAGCCGAGGCCCCCGGCACCCACGCAGAGCACCTTCGCGTTCTTGAGCCGCTTCTGCCCCGCCATCCCCACGTCGGGGATGATCAGGTGGCGGCTGTAGCGGCGCACCTCGTCGACCGTCAGGGTCTCGGCGGGCTCCACCAGTGGCGGCAACGACACGGTCTCTCCTCGTTCAGCGTGCTCATGGCTGCAGACGTACCAGCGTCACAACGGTGTCACACACCCCGCGATTCCCCCGCACCGGCCCAGCGCGGTTGC
>JANMWN010000195.1:0-2287 GCA_031394045.1 Sporichthyaceae bacterium | reverse complement strand
GCCGGCCCGCGACGAGGCCGATCGGGCGGACCAGCCCTGCGGACTCGAGGTTCGCGAGCGCCACGGACACCGTCGGCTTGGACAGCGTCGTCGTGCGCGCCAGGTCGGCGCGGGACTGGGGGCCGGTGGAGCGCAGGTGGTCGAGGAGCATCCGCTCGTTGAGGGAGCGCACGACCGTGGTCGAGCCGAGCAAGGCCCCGGGCGAGACGGGTACGTCGATCCGTTGACCGACCTCCATGCGGCCATGATGTCGCACAAGGAGTGCAGTATTACGGCATAGATCAAACGAGATGTCGTCCTTGCTGGCGGCTATCGGGTGCTGAACTCCGCGATCGAGTCCTGCAGCCGCTCGGCGAGGGTCCCGAGGGCGTCCACGGAGTCGGCCGACGCCTGCGCCCCGACTGCCTGCTCGGCCGAGGCCGCGGACGCCTGAGCCATCGTCGCGAGCACCTGGTCGGACGACGCGTCGTGCTGGTGGGTGGCCGTCTGGATCTGCACGGCGGCTGCGGCTGCCCGCGAGGCCGCGTACGCGATCCGGTCGAGGCGCTGCTCGACGGCGTCGGCGAGGTCGGCGCCACGTTGCGCCGCCTTCGCGCCCTCCTCGGAGGCGAGCACCGTCTTGCGGGTACCGGTACGGATGTTGACGACGATCGCCTGGATCTGGCCGGTGGCCTCCTGCGCCCGCTCGGCCAGCTTGCGGACCTCGGCGGCGACGACCGCGAACCCGCGCCCGTGCTCCCCTGCGCGCGCGGCCTCGATGGCTGCGTTGAGTGCGAGCAGGTTGGTCTGGTCGGCGAGGTCGTCGATGACCGACAGGATCCGGTCGATCTCGGCGGTGCTCTGGTCGAGGCTGACGGCCTCGACGGCGATCGACTCGACTCGGCCGGCGATCTCGTTGATGGAGTCGACGGCGAGGCTGACGACGGCGCGGCCTTCGGAGCTGACCCGGGTGACGTCCTCGGCGGCCTCGGCGACCTCTTCGGCGGTCGCGGCGATCTGGGCGGCCGTCTCGGTGAGCTGCCGCATGCTGGCGGTGGTCTCGGCGAGCGCCTCGGCCTGCTGCACGGAACCGGCGGCTGACTGCGTGCTCGTGGCGCTCAGCTCGACTGCGGCGGCGGCCAGCTGGCGGCTGCTCTCCTGGACCTCGGCGACCACGCGGCGTACGGACGACACGGTCGAGTCCAGCGAGGTCCAGAGCTCGTGCACCGGTCCCTCCTCGCCGAGCCCGGACTCCGCGATGCCTGGCCGCAGGTCGCCGTGCGCGACGACGGCGAGGGCGTGCGACAGGGCGTCGACCTGCCCGGCCAGCTCGAGCCGGGCTCGTTCGCTCTCGACCCGGAGCTGCTCCACCGCGTGCGCGAGAGTCATCAGGAACACCGACAGCAGCGGCAGCCCGAGGCACACCACGATCACGTCGCCGATGGTCTCCGCGCCGAGCGACCCGGTGGCCCACGCGCTGTACAGCACGCAGACGCTCGACAGCAGCCCGAAGACCGGCGTGAACGCCCGAGGCAGGTAGCTGGCGGCGAAGACGATGACGAACGCGTAGTAGAGCCACATCGAGTGCCGCGTCACCAGGGTCGTCGACACCTGCTCGGTGATCAGCGCGAGGAAGAACAGCAGCGAGATCGTGTCCACGATGATTGCGTGCCGGCGCAGGTACGGCAGCCGGCGCTCGATCCAGGGCCGGATGATGAAGCCGACCCCGCCGAGCATGGTGAGGGCGGTCAGGCCAGCAAGGGTCCAGAAGCCGAGCCGCGTCGTGTCCGGGTCGGCGTTGTTGACCAGCCACAGGGCGATCGGGTTGTACGCGGCCACGGCGATAGCAGTGATACCGGCGGTCAGGGACAGCCGACGAGAGACGTCCATCGCCGTACCCCTCCGCTCCTGACGTTCGTCCCGGTCAGGAGGTGCATCGACGGTGCAGGGGGTCGCCTTGACCCACGAGTTGGCTCAGCGGCTGCCGAGGGGCCCGTCGGTGAGCGCGCGCAGGAGGTCAGTCAGGTCCGAGACCGGCAGCCGGAACGAGCCGGTGCACTCGCTCTCGCGCCACATGCTGAGGACGACCACGCCGTCGGTTCCGTGCCAGCTGACCCGAAGGGTGCGGCCCTGGCCGCGTACGTCGTCGAAGACCTCGCCCTGGGTGGGCAGCGCCGGGGTGGCGGCCAACCTGAGCGCGACCACGTCTCCCATGGGTCCGATGGTGCCTGTCGGAGCCGCTCCGGTCCAGCGAACGCGCGAAACTGGGCCGGTCGCACCGGGACCGCGAGGTGGCAGGATGCGGGAA
>JANMWN010000155.1:0-4480 GCA_031394045.1 Sporichthyaceae bacterium | reverse complement strand
TTCAACCCCGACAACGCCCGGTCCAGATCCGCCAGCACCGACTCCACCAGCACGGCGCCACTGGCCGTAGTGGGGGCCGCCGAAGGGGCCAGCGCGGTGATCGACATACCCAGACCCTAGATCACCCCACCGACAAGAAGTTGTTGTCCACAAACTACTTTCTCGCCATCCACAGAACCCGAATCAGTCCTTGACAAACGTTGTGTTCGTCACGTCGCCGACAGGGTGACCGTGAAGCGTGCTCCCGAGCGGGTCCCCTCGGTCACCACGACGGTCCCGCCGTGTTGCTCGACGATCTGCTTCACGATCGCCAGGCCGAGCCCGGTGCCGCCGCAGTGTCTGCTACGGGAGCCGTCGAGTCGGGTGAACCGTTCGAAGATGCGCTCGCGGTGTTCGGGGGGTACTCCCGGTCCGTCGTCTTCGATCGTCAGGACCTTGGTGCCGTCGTGGGTGACAACGCTGACGGTTACCTCGGTTCGCGCGTGCTGTTCGGCGTTGTCCAGCAGGTTGCGTACGACCCGGGCCAGGTCCTGGGAGTGGCCGAGCACCTCGGCGTCGTCCAGGCGCGCGGTCTCGATCCGGACGGGGCTTGCGGGCCGGGTGCGGTCCAACTCATGGAGGACCGTGTCGCGAAGGTCCACTGGTTGCATTTGCGGACGACGGCCGGGATGGTCGGCACGGGCTGTGTACAAGAGGTCGTCGATCAGTCGTTGCATTCGCAAGGTCTCCTCCAGCACGGCTTGCGCAGTGCCAGGCCAGCTGCCCGCCTCGGGGTGGAGCAGCGCGACCTCCAGGTCGGCGCGGGTAGCGGCCAGTGGAGTACGGAGTTCGTGCGAGGCGTCGGCCACGAACTGCCGCTGCCTGTCCACGCTGTCCTGCAGTCGGTCCAGCATGTCGTTCATGGTCCGGGCCAGCCTGCTGACCTCGTCGTTGGCCCGGCTGACCGGCACACGTCGGTCTAGGTCGAGCTGGGAGATCTCCGCAACCTCGGACCGGATCGCGTCCACGGGACGGAGAGCCCTGCCGACCGTGATCCAGGTTGTCGCGATCACCAGCGCAAGCAGGAGGGGAACCCCGACGATCAGGCTTCGTTGCTGCAGGACGAGGGTGGCGTCTGCGTGCTTCAGGCTGGTCGCGAGATAGATGACGACCGGGCCGGACGGGGAGTCCCCGGACAAGGCGAGTACGCGGTACCGGCCAGGGACCCCGACGATCGAGTCGGTGGTGACCGTCGCCGGCTCGCCTCCGGCCGGGCGCAGCGACGAGAACGCGGGTCTGCCCTCGACGTTGCTGCTCGCAGCGAGGACGCGGCCCTCGGAGTCGACCAGCTGGACCGCTTCGTCGTCGTCGGCCTGGATCGTCGCTTCGAGCGTTCCGTGGGCGGCCTGTTCCGCCAGGGCGCTCGCCCGAAGCTCGGCGACCTGGTCGATGTCGTTGACCAGCGACCGCTCCAGCACGACCGCAAGGGCCACGCTCCCGGCCAGCAGCGCGAGGCTCACGACGAGGGCTGCGGCCACGGTCGTTCTCGCTCGTACGCTCAGGGAGAACCACCGGGGCGCGGGGCTAGCCGCCATCGGCGTCGAGCCGGTAGCCGACCATCCGGATCGTCTCGATCGACCGACGCCCAAATGGTAGATCGATCTTGCGCCGCAACTGTCCCACGTACACCTCCACGATGTTAGCGCCGCCTTCGAAGGCGAAGTCCCAGACGTGACCAAGAATGTCGGTCTTGGACACGGGTTCCCCAGCTCGGCGCATCAACAGCTCCAGCAACGAGAACTGCCGTGGCGAAAGGACGACCTCCACGCTCCCGCGTCCGGCCTTGTGGGTGGCCGGGTCGAGGTACAGGTCGCCGGCCCGCAGCACCGCGGGACGCTCGGGGCTGCCCCTGCGCATCAGTGCCCGCAGGTGAGCCGTCAGCACGATGAACGAGAACGGCTTCGACAAGAAGTCGTCCGCTCCGGTGTCGAGTGCGCGTGCCTCGTCTCGCTGGCCGTCCTTGGCGGTCAGCATCAGGATCGGGGTCCAGTCGCCGGACTCGCGTACCGCGCGACACACCGCGTACCCGTCCAGCCCAGGCAGCATGACGTCCAGAACGATGACGTCGTAGGTGTTCTCGCCGGCCAGCCAGAGGCCCTCGGTCCCGTCGGCTGCGAGGTCCACCGCGAACCCCTCCGCCCGCAGGCCGCGCGCGACGGCGGACGCCAGGTGCTCATCGTCCTCGACCACCAGGATGCGCATGGACCTTAGCCTGCCACCGCTGGCCTGAACGCTGGCTGAATGTGGGAGTGCGGAACGTTCAGGCTGCCCTCAGGTACTGCGTGTTCCTATCACCAGGTCCGAACGGCGCCTGCACCGATTCGTCGACCGAGAGAAGGAACCCATGATCAGCACTTGCTCACGTCCACTCGCGACAGCAGCCATCCTGGCCGCGATAGCCCTGGTGGTGCCGGGGCTGGCAGCCACTGCATCCGCGGCGCCTGCCGCATCCGCGACCAAGGCGCCCAGCTGCCCGCTGCCCCACTTCGGTCCCGGCAGGGACTACCACCCGCAGATCGACCCCGCGTCGTTCAGTCCCGACGTCACCAACGAGTTCTTCCCGCTGGTCGTGGGACGCACGCTGATCTTCAGCGGCGTCAAGGACGGGCTACCCGCCCTCAACATCTTCACCACGACGTCGCGAACCCGGGTCATCGACGGTGTCACCACGAGAGTGGTCGAGGACCGCCTCTACCTCGCCAACGTCCTCGAGGAACGGACCAGCGACTACTACTCGCAGGACCGCTGCGGCAACGTCTGGTACTTCGGAGAGGACACCGCGACCCTTGACGCGCACGGGCACGTCCTCAGCACCGACGGCAGCTTCCATGCAGGGGTCGACGGAGCCGAGCCAGGTGTCTTCATGCAGTCGCAACCCACCGTCGGGCGGCAGTTCCGTCAGGAGTGGTCCAAGGGCCAGGCCGAGGACGCCTTCAAGGCCATCAGCCTCGACTCACCCGTCACCGTGCCGTACGGATCGTTCCAGCACGCCCTGCGCACGTCCGAGACCACAGCGCTCGAACCGGGGGTCCTGGACAACAAGTTCTTCGTCAAGGGAATCGGTGAGGTCGTCGAGACAGCAGTCCGGGGGCCGCTCGAGCGACTCACCCTGGTCGAGATCATCTCCTGACAACGTCCAGCTAGGACGCCGGGACGCGCACCATTCCCCCAGGCCGTGCCGCGACGTGTGTCCGTAACGCTGCGGGTCCGGAGCAGACATGATGGGAACAAGCGCCTAGCCCGGAGGTCCGCATGGCCAACCCGTTCCGCCGCCCGGGCACGCAGGCCGAGCGCGACCCACGGCTGCCACCCGGCCAGTACGACACGGGTACGTCCTTCCCCGTGCTCACAGCCGAGGTCACGCCGCGACTCGACACCGACAAGTGGACGTTCCGGATCGACGGTCTGGTCGACGAGCCGAAGTCGTGGACCTGGGCCGAGATCCAGCAGCTGCCCGGGTCCCGCTACGACGGCGACATCCACTGCGTCACGACTTGGTCAAAGCTGGCGACGACGTTCCGAGGCGTCTCGGTGGACGAGCTGCTCGGTGCCGTCACGGTCGACCCGAGCGCGACCCACGTGGTCGCGTGGAGCCACACCGGCTACACGACCAACCTCCCGCTGGCCGACGTCACCGGGGGCAAGGCGTGGGTGGTCTGGGAGCACGAGGGCCACCCGCTGCCGGTCGAGCACGGCGGCCCCGCACGGCTGCTGGTGCCGCACCTGTACTTCTGGAAGTCGGCCAAGTGGGTCGCCGGACTGCGCGTCCTCGACCACGACGAGCCAGGGTTCTGGGAGACCCGCGGCTACCACGACAGAGGCGATCCGTGGCTTGACCAGCGGTACACAGGTGACTGAGCCGTCCGCCGGTCCAGCGCTCCCAGCGCTCCCGTCTATCGCGCCACTCCCCCCGCTGCCGGGGATCGGCCCGGTGTCGCGTCAGGTCCCCCCTGGCGGTGCCCGGCAGGAGTGGCAGGAGGCACGGGTCGTCGAGGTGCGGCGCGAGACGGACCGGATGTCGACCTTCCGGCTGGCGCTCCCCGCCGGCCGGCCGCACGTCCCCGGCCAGCACCTGGTCGTACGCCTCACCGCCCCGGACGGGTACTCGGCGTCGCGGTCCTACAGCATTGCCTCCGCGCCCGGCGACGGGTCCGAGCTGGAGCTGATGGTCGAGAGGCTGGACGACGGCGAGGTCTCCGGCTACCTGCACGAGGAGCTGCGGGTGGGCGCCCCGCTGGAGGTGCGCGGACCGTTCGGCGGCTGGTTCGTCTGGAACGGTGGCAGCGCAGCTTTGCTGCTGGGCGGCGGCTCCGGCGTGGTGCCGCTGATGTCGATGCTTCGGCACCATCGCGCCGCCGGGCTGACGGTGCCCTTGCACCTCGTCGTCTCGGTGCGTACGCCCGACGACCTGCCCTTCGCCGACGAGTACGGCCCCGAGACC
>JANMWN010000134.1:0-1931 GCA_031394045.1 Sporichthyaceae bacterium | reverse complement strand
CACCAGCCAGGCCGTGACCTGCGCGGAGCGGTACCCGGAGTGGCAGATCACGACGAGCGGCCGATCGGTCGGCACCTCGGCGACCCGGGCCACCAGCTGTCCCATCGGGATGTGCAGCGAGCCCGCGACGTGCGCGTCGTCCCACTCGGCCTGCTCGCGCACGTCGAGGATCGCGGCACCGGGAGCCACTGCGGCAGCCGAGACGGTGGGTACGTCCGGAGCTCCGAACACAGGGGTTCCTTCCTACTTCAGCAGCCGGGAGAGCCGGCGGTCGGCCAAGGGCTTGCCACCGGTCTGGCAGGTCGGGCAGTACTGCAGGGACGAGTCGGCGAACGAGACCTCGCGCACGGTATCGCCGCAGACCGGGCACGGCAGCCCGGTACGCGCATGGACGCGCAGCCCGGACTTCTTCTCGGCCTTGAGCTCCCCCGCCGCGAGCCCTGCCGACCGCCCGACGGCATCGAGCAAGGTGTCGCGGATCGCGGAGTGCAGCGTGAGCAGGTCCTCGGCGGACAGCGAGCTGGCCGGCTTGAACGGCGACATCCGGGCCACGTGCAGGATCTCGTCCGAGTACGCGTTGCCGATGCCGGCGATGACCGACTGGTCGCGCAGGACACCCTTGAGCTGGGCCCGCCCGTGCTGCCCGAGGATCGCCCCGAGCGTCTCGACGGTGAAGCCGTCGGCGAGCGGGTCGGGGCCGAGCCGGGCGATCCCCGGCACCTGCGCCGGGTCACGGACGACGTAGACCGAGAGCTTCTTGCGGGTGCCCGCCTCGGTGAGGTCGAAGCCGGAACCGTCGTCGAGGTGGACCCGTAGCGCCAACGGGTTCTTGCCGCTCGGGCTCGGCGGCGCCGTCGGCAGCTTGTCCTTCCAGCGCAGCCAGCCGGCCCGCGCCAGGTGCACCACCAGGTGCAACCCGTCCACGTCCACGTCGAGGAACTTGCCGTGGCGCACCGCGCCGGTGATGGTGAGCCCGGCCAGCGACGTCACGGGCGGGTCGTACGTCTTCAGGGCGCTGATCGCGGCGACGTCGACCCGGGCGACAACCCGGCCGATGGCGTGCTCGCGCAGGAACACGACCAGCGACTCGACCTCGGGCAGCTCAGGCACGCGTCCAGTCTGCCGCAGCGACCCGGCCGCGCGGGGGGATCAGGGCTCGACGGCCAGCCGTACGCCGAAGCCGACCAGGACCAGCCCGGTGGCGCGGTCGAGGCGACGCTGCACGCGCGGGTTGGCCATCCAGCCCGTGATGCGCCCGGCGAGCAGGAGCAGCACGGTGAAGTACAGCGCTGTCTCCACGACGAAGACCGCGCCGAGCAGCAGCGTCGTGGTGCCGACAGACTGCCCGTGCGGCACGAACCCGGGCAGGAACGTCACGAAGAACACGCCCACCTTGGGGTTGAGCAGGTCGGTGGCCAGACCCGAGCCGTAGCCGCTGCCGAGCAGACCCCGCCTGGTCGGCGCCGGAGCCCCCTCCAAGGCGAACGCGCCAGCGTCACCCAGCGCGGGGCGGCGGGCGCGCAACGACTGGACACCCAGCCAGAGCAGGTAGACGGCGCCGGCAATACGCAGCGCGGCGTACGCGTCGCTGCTCGCCCGCAGCACCGCCGACAGGCCGAGCGCTGCGACCGCGACCCACACGGCCAAGCCGGTCAGCACGCCCGCCACCGTGAGCGCGGCCCGCCGACGACCGTGCCGGAGCAGGTTGCGCAGCACCACCAGGGTGTCCGGCCCAGGAAGCAGGACGATCAGCCCGGCGGCGACGGTGAAGGTCAGCAACGCCGTCAGCATTCCCGCATCCTGCCACCTCGCGGTCCCGGTGCGACCGGCCCAGTTTCGCGCGTTCGCTGGACCGGAGCGGCTCCGACAGGCACCATCGGACCCATGGGAGACGTGGTCGCGCTCAGGTTGGCCGCCACCCCGGCGCTGCC
>JANMWN010000111.1:0-35237 GCA_031394045.1 Sporichthyaceae bacterium | reverse complement strand
CAGCGCTCGCAGATGATGCCCTTGAAGCGGACCCGCTTGTACTTCCCGCAGTAGCACTCCCAGTCGCGAGTCGGGCCGAAGATCTTCTCGCAGAAGAGGCCGTCCTTCTCGGGCTTGAGCGTGCGGTAGTTGATGGTCTCCGGCTTCTTGACCTCACCGTGGGACCACTGGCGGATGTCCTCAGCGGTGGCGAGGCCGATACGCAGCTCGTCGAAGAAGTTGACGTCGAGCACTTGGTTACCCGTCTTTCGGTCGTGAACTCATCAAATGTCTGACCGGGCCTTGCGCGGCCGCCGGAGGGTTCTCCCCCGGCGGCCGAGAAGCCTCAGACCTCTTCGACGCTGCTCGGCTCGCGCCGGGACAGGTCGATACCCAGTTCTTCGGCTGCGCGGAAGACGTCCTCGTCGGTGTCACGGAGCTCCACGGACATCCCGTCGCTGGAGAGCACCTCGACGTTGAGGCACAGCGACTGCATCTCCTTTATGAGCACCTTGAACGACTCGGGGATGCCTGGCTCAGGGATGTTCTCGCCCTTGACGATGGCCTCGTAGACCTTCACGCGGCCGAGCACGTCGTCGGACTTGATGGTCAGGAGCTCCTGCAGCGCGTACGCCGCGCCGTAGGCCTCGAGCGCCCAGACCTCCATCTCACCGAACCGCTGCCCACCGAACTGCGCCTTACCACCCAGTGGCTGCTGGGTGATCATCGAGTACGGACCGGTGGAGCGTGCGTGGATCTTGTCGTCGACCAGGTGGAGCAGCTTCAGGATGTAGATGTAGCCGACCGAGATCGGGTCCTTGAACTGCTCCCCGGTACGGCCGTCGAACAGTCGCGCCTTGCCGTCCCCGTTGACCATCTGGTTGCCGTCGTGGTTCGGGAACGTCGAGGCGAGCAGGCCGGTGATCTCCTCCTCGCGGGCACCGTCGAAGACCGGCGAGGCCACGACCGTGCCGGGCTCGACCTCGCGCGCCCGTTTGGGCAGGTTGCGTGCCCAGTCAGGTGTGCCCTCGACCTTCCAACCCGACTTCGCGGCCCACCCGAGGTGGGTCTCGAGAACCTGGCCGACGTTCATCCGGCCGGGGACGCCGAGCGGGTTGAGGACGATGTCGACCGGGGTGCCGTCCTCGAGGAACGGCATGTCCTCGACCGGGAGGATCTTGGAGATGACGCCCTTGTTGCCGTGCCGGCCGGCGAGCTTGTCACCGTCGGTGATCTTGCGCTTCTGGGCCACGTAGACCCGGACCAGCTGGTTGACGCCGGGGGGCAGCTCGTCGCCGTTGTCGCGCTCGAAGAGGCGGACGCCGATGACCTTGCCCATCTCGCCGTGCGGGACCTTGAGCGAGGTGTCGCGCACCTCGCGGGCCTTCTCGCCGAAGATCGCGCGCAGCAGCCGCTCCTCGGGCGTCAGCTCGGTCTCGCCCTTGGGGGTCACCTTGCCGACCAGCACGTCGCCAGGGACGACGTCGGCACCGACGCGGATGATCCCGCGGTCGTCGAGGTCGGCCAGGACCTCCTCGGAGACGTTCGGGATGTCCCGGGTGATCTCCTCGGGGCCAAGCTTGGTGTCGCGGGCGTCGACCTCGTGCTCCTCGATGTGGATCGAGGACAGGACGTCGTCCTGCACCAGACGCTGGGACAGGATGATCGCGTCCTCGTAGTTGTGGCCCTCCCACGGCATGAACGCCACGAGCAGGTTGCGCCCGAGCGCCATCTCGCCGTCCTCGGTGCAGGGCCCGTCAGCGATGACGTGCCCCACCTCGACCCGGTCACCCTCGTTGACCAGGGGCTTCTGGTTGTAGCAGGTGCCCTGGTTGGAGCGCTTGAACTTGGCCACCCGGTAGGTGCGGTGGGTGCCGTCGTCCTGGGCCACGGAGATCGAGTCGGCCGAGACCTCGGTGACCACGCCGGCCGCCTCGGCGGTGATGACGTCACCGGCGTCGACGGCGGCACGGAACTCCATGCCGGTTCCGACCAGAGGCGCCTCGGACCGCAGCAGCGGGACGGACTGACGCTGCATGTTGGAGCCCATCAGGGCCCGGTTGGCGTCGTCGTGCTCGAGGAACGGGATCATCGCGGTGGCGACGGACACCATCTGCCGCGGTGAGACGTCCATGTAGTCGACGTCGTTGGCCGGGATGTAGTCGACCTCGCCACCCTTGCGGCGGACCAGGACCCGGCCCTCGGAGAACGAGTTGTCGGGGGACAGCGGCGCGTTGGCCTGCGCGATGACGTGCAGGTCCTCCTCGTCGGCGGTCAGGTAGTCGACCTGGTCGCTGACCTTGCCGTTCTTGACCCGGCGGTACGGGGTCTCGACGAACCCGAAAGCGTTGATCCGGCCGTACGAGGCGAGCGAGCCGATCAGGCCGATGTTCGGCCCCTCCGGCGTCTCGATCGGGCACATCCGGCCGTAGTGGGACGGGTGCACGTCGCGGACCTCGAAGCCGGCCCGCTCACGGGAGAGACCACCCGGGCCGAGCGCGGACAGCCGGCGCTTGTGGGTCAGACCGGCGAGCGGGTTGGTCTGGTCCATGAACTGCGACAGCTGGCTCGTGCCGAAGAACTCCTTGATGGAGGCGACGACCGGCCGGATGTTGATCAGGGTCTGCGGCGTGATCGCCTCGACGTCCTGCGTGGTCATCCGCTCGCGGACGACGCGCTCCATCCGGGCCAGGCCGGTGCGCACCTGGTTCTGGATCAGCTCGCCGACCGTACGCAGCCGCCGGTTGCCGAAGTGGTCGATGTCGTCGACCTCGGCGCGGACCATCACGCCGGCGGTCGTCCCGCTGGCGAACTCGGTCTCGCCTGCGTGCAGCGCGACGATGTAGCGGATGGCCGAGACGATGTCGTCGACGGTCAGCGTGCCCTGGGCCAGGTCGTGCCCCAGTCCCAGCTTCTTGTTGACCTTGTAGCGACCGACCTTGGCCAGGTCGTAGCGCTTGGGGTTGAAGTACAGGTTGTCGAGCAGCGTCTGCGCAGCCTCACGCGTGGGCGGCTCGCCTGGCCGCAGCTTGCGGTAGATGTCGAGCAGGGCCTCGTCCTGGCCGGCCGTGTGGTCCTTCTCCAGCGTCAGCCGGATGGACTCGTACTGGCCGAACTCCTCAAGGATCTTGGCGTCGTCCCAACCGAGCGCCTTCAGCAGCACGGTGACCGACTGCTTGCGCTTGCGGTCGATGCGGACGCCGACCATGTCCTTCTTGTCGATCTCGAACTCGAGCCAGGCGCCGCGCGAGGGGATGATCTTGGCCCCGAAGACGTCCTTGTCGGAGGTCTTGTCCACCGCCTTGTCGAAGTAGACGCCCGGCGAGCGGACCAGCTGAGACACGACGACACGCTCGGTGCCGTTGATGACGAAGGTGCCCTTGTCAGTCATCAGCGGGAAGTCGCCCATGAAGACGGTCTGGCTCTTGATCTCGCCCGTCTCGTTGTTCATGAACTCCGCGGTGACGAACAGCGGGGCGGAGTAGGTGAAGTCCCGCTCCTTGCACTCGTCGATCGAGTTCTTGGGTGGCTCGAAGCGGTGGTCGCGGAACGAGAGCGACATGGTGCCGGAGAAGTCCTCGATCGGACTGATCTCCTCGAAGATCTCCTCGAGACCGGACTTGGTCGGGACGCTCGCGCCTGAAGCGAGGGAGGCCTCGACCCTGGCCTGCCACTTCGGGTTGCCGAGCAACCAGTCGAAGCTGTCGGTCTGCAGAGCGAGCAGGTCCGGGACCTCGAGGGGTTCACGGATCTTGGCGAACGAGATGCGGCGCGTACCGGGGATCTTTCGGGTGTTCGGTGTGGCGGGGCTAGCAGAAGTGATGTTGCGCGAGGCGGCCAAGATTGGCTTCCTTCCGAGGCTCGCTGGCACGGTGCGCGCATGCGAGACGCCCCGGGGCAAGAACCACGGGTCGTCAAATGGCAGCGCAAAGGAGCACCATACATGCTGGGCGAGCCGCTGTCGAGTGGCGGTGACTGGGAGCACACGTTCTGCCCGCTCTGACCGCCCTGCCTCGCCGGCGCCCAACATATTGCGCTGGGCCGAGGATGACCGCTGGCAGGGCCCGAGTCAAGGAAGTACGGCCGAAAGGGCCCGGTCGGGTGGATAACGCTTTCGTTACCCACAGGCACCCAGAGGCACCCAAAGGCACTGTCCACCATCAGGAACCAGATCAGGACGGCCGCCCGAGCGGGCGGCCGTCCTGATCTGATGCTGCTCGAGCTACTTGACGGTGACCGTCGCGCCGGCGCCCTCGAGGGCGGCCTTGGCCTTCTCGGCGGTCTCCTTGTTGGCCTTCTCCAGGACCGTGGCGGGCGTGCCGTCGACCAGGTCCTTGGCCTCCTTCAGGCCCAGGCTGGTGAGGGCACGCACCTCCTTGATGACCTGGATCTTCTTCTCGCCGGCCGCCTCGAGGACGACGTCGAACTCGTCCTGCTCCTCGGGGGCCTCGGCCACGGCAGCTGCGCCGCCGCCGGCTGCGGCCACGGCGACCGGAGCCGCTGCGGTGACGCCGAAGGTGTCCTCGAACTGCTTCACGAACTCAGAGAGCTCGATCAGGGTCATCTCCTTGAACGCGTCAAGGAGCTCGTCGGTGCTGAGTTTGGCCATGATCTCGGTCCTTTCAATCGTTGGTTGTTGGAGCGTCAGGCGTCGGTCGGGTCTTCAACCGTTGCTTCCGGCGCGGTCGGCTCATCGGGGGATACGAGTGCGGCGGACTCTTCGGGGGCTGCTTCCACCTCGGCGGTCGGTTCCGTCTCGGTGGTTGCCGTGGCTTCGGACTCCTCGGACGGGGCTTCCGCCTCGACCTCGGGTGCCTCGGGTGCCTCGGTGACCTCGGTGACCTCGGCGGGAGCAGGCGTACCAGCTCCGCCGCGCAGGATCGAGGGGTCTTCGGCGGCCTTGGCCCGCAGCGCCTCGACCAGTCGTGCCGTCTGGGCGAGCGGGGCGGCGAACAGCGAGACGGCGCCGGAGAGCGACGCCTTCATCGCACCTGCGAGCTTGGCGAGGAGGACCTCACGGGACTCGAGGTCGGCCAGCTTGCGGATCTCGTCCGGCGTCAGGGACTTGCCGTCCATGACACCGCCCTTGATCACCAGCAGCGGGTTGGCCTTGGAGAAGTCGCGCAGCCCCTTGGCTGCATCGACCGGGTCACCGGACACGAACGCGATCGCCGACGGCCCGGACAGCAGGTGGTCCAGCCCCTCGACGGAGGCCTCGCGGGCGGCGATCTTGGTCAGCGTGTTCTTCACCACGGCGTAGTGCACGTGCTGGCCGAGCGTGGTGCGCAGCTCCTTGAGCTGGGCCACGGTCAGCCCGCGGTACTCGGTGAGCAGCACAGCGGTCGAGCTGCGGAAGCCGTCCGTGAGCTCGGCTACTGCGGCTGCCTTGTCAGGCCTGGCCATAGGCCTCCTTCCGTTGGGCGCCGGCGTCTCCCGCGTACGGAGATCGGGGCCCGAACATGCGAACGCCCCGGCGCAGGGCGCACGGGGCGGTTGCGCCGTTGGCGCAGCAGTCTCGTTCACCTACGCGGGCCGCCCGCCTGCGCGGGACCTTCGACCACTCCTGCACAACTGCGCGGAAGTGACGACCGACGGTCTGTGGCTGAGCTCAGGGTAAGCGGTACGGCGATCCGTACCAAATCAGGGGTGATCAGTTGCTGGGCTCGTCCTCGACCATGAGGTTGCGGGTGCGCCCCGAGTCGACCGGGATGCCAGGGCCCATCGTGGTGGAGACGACGATGCGCTGGATGTACCGGCCCTTGGACGAGGCTGGCTTGAGCCGCAGCACCTCGTCGAGCGCGGCGCCGTAGTTCTCGACCAGCTGGGCGGTCTCGAACGAGGACTTGCCGATGATGAAGTGCAGGTTGGCGTGCCGGTCGACCCGGAACTCGATCTTGCCGCCCTTGATGTCGTTGACCGCCTTGGTGACGTCGGCGGTGACGGTGCCGGTCTTCGGGTTCGGCATCAGGCCACGTGGGCCGAGGACGCGGCCCAGCCGGCCGACCTTGCCCATCAGGTCCGGGGTGGAGACGACGGCGTCGAAGTCGAGGCGGCCCTTCTCGACCTCGGCGATGAGCTCGTCGGAGCCGACGATGTCGGCGCCGGCCGCACGGGCCTCCTCGGCGCGGTCACCGGTCGCGAACACCAGGACGCGGGCGGTCTTGCCGGTGCCGTGGGGGAGGTTGACCGTCCCGCGGACCATCTGGTCGGCCTTGCGGGGATCCACGCCGAGCCGCATCGCGACCTCGACGGTCGCGTCGTACTTCGTCGTCGAGGTCTCCCTGGCGAGCCGTGCGGCGGCCAGCGGGGAGTACAGGGTGTCCGCGTCAATCTTCGCGGCGGCTGCGTTGTAGGCCTTGCTGCGCTTCATGATCTGCTCCTGTTGGTCAGTGCTGGAGTCGTGGTACGACGGACCTGCGCAGGCCCTCCCACGTCAAACGGATCAAACTTTCAAACCGGCGATGCCAAGCGGGTGATTCGGCACCACCATTTCATACGCTCGCTGAGGACTAGTCCAAGGACGGCGGCCAGCTCAGTCCGTAACAGTGATCCCCATGGAACGAGCCGTCCCAGCAATGATCAGCTCAGCCGCCGAGAGGTCGTTGGCGTTCAAGTCATCCATCTTCGTCTGAGCGATCTCGCGGACCTGTGCCTTGCTGATCTTGGCGACCTTGGTCTTGTGCGGCTCCGGCGAGCCCTTCTCGACGCCTGCGGCGGCCAGGATCAGGCGGGCCGCCGGCGGGGTCTTGGTGATGAAGGTGAAGGACCGGTCCTCGAACACCGAGATCTCGACCGGGACGATCTGGCCGCGCTGGCTCTCGGTGGCCGCGTTGTAGGCCTTGCAGAACTCCATGATGTTGACGCCGTGCTGGCCCAGTGCGGGGCCGACGGGCGGCGCCGGCGTCGCGGCGCCGGCCTTGATCTGGAGCTTGATGATCGCGGAGAGCTTCTTCTTGGGAGGCATGACTTTTCCTTGGGCTGCAGGGGAAGGCTGGATCGCTTAGTTCTTCTGGATCTGCGAGAACGACAGCTCGACCGGGGTCTCCCGGCCGAAGATCTCCACCAGACCCTTGATGCGCTGGGTGTCGGCGTTGATCTCATGGATCGTGGCTTGCAGGCTGGTGAACGGCCCGTCGATGACGGTCACGGAGTCACCGGTCTGGAAGTCCAGGACCTTGACCTCGGCCTTCTCGTGGGCCTTCTTCTCCACCGTTGGGCCCAGGATGTTGACCACCTCGTCGACCGTGAGCGGCGTGGGCTGGTGGGCGTGGCCGACGAAGCCGGTGACACCCGGGGTGTTGCGGACGGCGCCCCAGGACTCGTCCGTGAGGTCCATCCGGACCAGGACGTACCCGGGGAACTTGTTCCGCCGGACCAGTTTGCGCTGGCCGTTCTTGATCTCGACGACCTCTTCCTGCGGGACCTCGATCTGGAAGATGTAGTCCTCCATGTTGAGGGAGGTAGTCCGGCTCTCGACGTTGGCCTTGACCCGGTTCTCGTACCCGGCGTACGAGTGCACGACGTACCACTCACCGGGAGCGGCCCGCAGCGCCACCTTGAACGCGGCGACGGGGTCTTCCTCCTCGTCTTCTGCGGGCTCGGCGTCGGCAACAGGCTCAGCATCAGCATCGTCGGCCGCGTCGGCCGCGTCGGCCGCGTCGGCCGCGTCGGCCGCGTCGGCGGCGTCGGCCGCGTCAGCAACGAGCTCGACGTCAGACGACTGGACGTCCGGAACCTCGGTGTCGACGAGCTCGACGTCAGGGGAGTCGGTCACTGGCTAGGCACTTCCTTGTACGGCATCGGGTCCGAGGAGGTCGGGCCACAGGGTGGGGGCGGGGTGGAGGACGCCGGAGACGTCACGAGCCCCCGAAGATGAACAGGACACCGCGTCCGAACAGGTTGTCGAGCACGGCCACGATGATTGTCAGTCCGGTGACGAACGCCAGGACGACGGTGGTGTAGGTGATCAGCTCGCGCCGCGTCGGCCAGATGACCTTGCGGAGCTCGGCGACGACCTGCCGGTAGAACAGGCCCATCCGCGCGAAGAGGCTCGCGCGTTCACCCTTGTCAGCATCGGACGAGGAACGGCCTCTCTCAGGCGTCGCGGTGGATCCCCGCGGATCGCTCATCTGCCATCACCTGTGTCCGAATCAGACCGACCGGGAGGTCCGGGTCGGGGTCGCAGGGCCGGAGGGACTCGAACCCCCAACCACCGGTTTTGGAGACCGGGACTCTACCAATTGAGCTACGGCCCTACGGCGGCGCTGCGGCGCTCTGCGGGTGCGGGACCGTCCCCAGATCGAACTGAAGAGAACCCGGGGCCGGGCATGCTAACGCAGGGTGCTGCTTGCCACCGGGACCGAGTGTACGGCCTCGGCGGTCATGGGTCGAACCCTCGTGGAAGGATGCTCACCATGACATCGATCATGGAGCCTTCGCCGACGAGTCCCTCAGCCGCGCCCTCGGGGTCGGGGGCGGCAGCACCCCGCCGGAGGGTCTCCGCACGCATCGGCGCCATCGCCGAGTCGGCGACCCTGGCGGTCGATGCCAAGGCCAAGGCCCTCAAGGCGGCCGGGCGGCCGGTGATCGGTTTCGGCGCCGGTGAGCCCGACTTCCCGACGCCGGACTACATCGTCGAGGCGGCCGTCGCCGCCTGCCGTGACCCGCGCTGGCACCGCTACACCCCCGCAGGTGGCCTGCCCGAGCTGAAGTCCGCGATCGCCGCCAAGACCCTGCGCGACAGCGGTCTCGCCGTCGACGCAGGCCAGGTCCTGGTCACCAACGGTGGCAAGCAGGCGCTCTACAACACCTTCGCCGCGCTGCTCGACCCGGGCGACGAGGTGCTGCTTCCGGCGCCCTACTGGACGACGTACCCCGAGTCGATCCAGCTGGCCGGTGGCGTACCAGTGATCGTCCAGACCGACGAGACCACCGGCTACCGCGCCTCGATCGACCAGCTCGAGGCCGCCCTGACGCCAGCCACCAAGATGCTGGTCTTCGTCTCGCCGTCGAACCCGACCGGCGCGGTCTACCCGCCGGCCGAGGTCGAGGCGATCGGCCGCTGGGCGCTCGAGCGCGGGCTGTGGGTCGTGACCGACGAGATCTACGAGCACCTGGTCTACGGCGACGCGTCGTTCTCGTCGATGCCGGCCCTGGTGCCCGAGCTGGCCGACCGCTGCGTCGTCGTCAACGGGGTCGCCAAGACCTACGCGATGACCGGCTGGCGGGTCGGCTGGATGATCGGGCCCAAGGACATCGTGACGGCCGCGACCAACCTGCAGTCGCACGCCACCTCGAACGTCGCGAACGTCTCCCAGATCGCGGCCCTTGCCGCCGTCAGCGGCGACCTCTCGGCGGTCGCGATGATGCGCACGGCCTTCGACCGGCGCCGGGTGACGATGGCCACGATGCTCGACTCCATCGACGGGGTCACCTGTCCGCTGCCGGAGGGCGCGTTCTACTGCTACCCCTCGGTCAAGGGCCTGCTCGGACGCTCCCTGCGCGGTCAGCGCCCGGCCACCTCGGCCGAGCTGGCCGCGCTGATCCTGTCCGAGGTCGAGGTCGCCGTCGTCCCGGGCGAGGCGTTCGGCACCCCCGGTTACCTGCGGCTCTCGTACGCACTGGGCGACGACGACCTGGTCGAGGGCGTCGGCCGGATGCAGAAGCTGCTCGCCGAAGCCGACGCCTGAGCACCTCGCGCGAAGGCGTGCGCGACGTCACGAGCCTGCCGAAGGCCCACCTGCACCTGCACTTCACGGGGGCCATGCGGCACGCGACGATGCTCGAGCTCGCCGTCGAGAACGGCGTACGCCTGCCGGAGGCGCTGACCAGCGACCGGCCCATGCGCCTGGCCGCTGCCGACGACCGCGGCTGGTTCCGGTTCCAGCGGCTGTACGACACCGCGCGCTCGGTGCTCCAGCGCGAGGACGACGTCCGCCGGCTGCTCAGCGAGGTCGCGCAGGACGAGCAAGCCGACGGGTCTGGGTGGCTGGAGATCCAGGTCGACCCGAGCGGGTACGCCGCCAGGTTCGGCGGGCTCACCGCCTTCGTCGAGCTGGTGCTGGATGCTGCGGCAGCGGCGAGCGCCGCGTCGGGCGTCGGGATCGGCTTGGTCATCGGCGCGAACCGGACCCGGCACCCGCTCGATGCGCGCACGCTCGCCCGGCTGGCGGCGCAGTACGCCGACCGCGGGGTCGTGGGCTTCGGGCTGGCCAACGACGAACGGCGCGGCCGCGCCGGGGACTTCGCGCCGGCCTTCCGGATCGCCCGCGCGGCCGGGCTGGCCTCCGTCCCCCACGGCGGCGAGCTGGCCGGGGCCGGCAGCGTGCTGGCCTGCCTGGACGAGCTCGGGGCCGACCGGGTGGGGCACGGGGTGAGGTCGGCCGAGGACCCACGGGTGCTCGACCGGCTCGCGTCGACCGGGGTCACCTGCGAGGTTTGCCCGGCGTCCAACGTCGCGCTGGGCGTCTATCGCGAGGCGGGCGAGGTACCGCTGCGTACGCTCCTCGCAGCCGGGGTCCCGGTCGCGCTAGGGGCGGACGACCCGCTGCTGTTCGGCAGCCGGCTGGCCGACCAGTACGCCACGGCGCGCGACGTGCATGGCCTGGACGACGCCGCTCTCGCCGAGCTGGCCCGGATGTCCGTACGTGCCTCGTGCGCGCCGGACGGGCTCCGTGCGGCGCTGCTAGGGCAGATCGACGCGTGGGCCGACTAGCGCGAGCCGCCGAGGCTCGATCGCTGCAGACAAATTGGGGGCCCCCACACCCGATCTGTCTGCAGCGATCGGAGTACACCTACAGCGAGCAGCCGACCAGGACCGGCTCGGCGGTCAGCTCGATGCCGAACCTCGCCAGGACCCCGCTGCGGATCTCGCGGGCCAGCGCCAGCAGGTCGGACGTCGTCGCTCCTTCGGCCGTGGTCAGCGCGAGCGAGTGCTTGGTCGAGATGCGGACCCGGCCGGTGCCGTAGCCCTTGGCGAAGCCCGCCTGCTCGATCAGCCACGCGGCCGAGGTCTTGGTCCGGCCGTCAGCGGCCGGGTAGCGCGGCGCCTGCTCCGGGAGTGCGGCGGCGGCCTCCGGGCTGAGCACGGGGTTGGTGAAGAAGGAGCCGGCACTGACCGAGTCGGGGTCGAGCGGGTCGACGACCATGCCCTTGGCCCGCCGGAGCCGCAGGACGGCAGCACGTACGTCGGCCAGCGGCGCGGTGGTTCCGACCGGCAGGCCGAGCGAGGCGGCGAGCTCGGCGTAGCGGACGGGCGAGGACTCGTCGCTGCGGCGCAGGCCGAACGTGACCTCGAGGACGACGAGACGGTCGTCGCCGCGGAAGGCGCTGCTGCGGTAGCCGAATCCGCACTCGGCGGCGCTCAACGTGCGTACCTCGCCGGCGTCGCGGTCGAGCGCGCGCAGCCGGACCACGGTCTGGGCGACCTCCTGCCCGTACGCGCCGACGTTCTGGATCGGCGTCGCGCCGACGAGGCCGGGGATGCCCGAGAGCGCCTCGAGCCCGGCCAGGCCGGCTTCGACCGTACGCAGGACGAGCTCGTCCCACGGCTCGCCCGCGGCTGCCGTGACCTCGACCGTCGGTAGGACGCAGCCGCCGCCACCACTTGCACCGACCACGTCGCTGACCCCGCGGGTCAGCAGGCGCACGACGGTGCCGTCGAACCCGTCGTCGGCCACGACGAGGTTCGAGCCGCCGCCGACGAGCAGGAGCGGCCGGCCGGACCGGTCGAGGTCGAGCACCGTCGCGACGAGCTCGGCCTCGGTCAGCGGCGCAAGGACGGCGCGGGCCGGGCCACCGAGCCGGAGCGTGGTCAGCTCGGCCAGCCGGACCGGGGCCGGTCCAGAGGGGGCGGGGACGGGGGCAGGGTCGACGACCCGATCACGCCGCGGCGACAGCAGGTCGGTACGGCCGCGGAAGCGCGCAAGGAGCCGGTCGTAGGTGCGCCGCGACTCCTTGTCGCGGTACGCGGGATCGCTGTCGTGGTAGCCACGGTGCCGCTCCTGGTGGCACGGCAGCTCGCCCTCGACGACGTACAGGCGGCCGCCCGACTCGCGCAGGGCCAGCGACCACTCGAGGTCGGCGTTGCGGTAGAACCGCGCCTTGGGGTGCGGCGGCGCAGCCAGGCCGGCGGCCCGGTCGACCGCGAACAGGTACGACAGCAGCACGTCGACCTCGCCGGGCCCGGTGTCGACGACCGACCGCCAGCCGTCGGCCACGTCGACCTGGGCACCGCGCCACCCGACAGCGACCGCATCGGGAAGCCGGGCCAGGTCGTCGAGCAGCGGGGTGATCGCGTCGCCGGTCAGGACCGTCGAGGGGTCCAGCACCAGGTGCACGCGCGCCGGGTCGAGCCGGAGCAGCGCGGTGCGCGCAGGACCCCAGCCGACCTGGTCTGGGCCGTTGCCCAGATGCCAGGCCTCGACCCGCCCAGGATGCGCGACGGCCAGCTCGTGCAGCACGTCGCCGGCGCCGTCGACGTTGCCGATGTCGAGGCCGACGATGACCAGGTCGGCCGGTCCGTGGGCCAGCAGCGCCTCGACGCAGCGGCGTACGTCCTGCGGCCAGCCCTCCACGAGCAGCCCGGCCGAGCAGGCACGGGTGGGCGGGTCGGCGGACAGGTCAGGCAGGTCGGTCAGGCTCGCGGCGACCGGGTACGCAGGGAGGACCGTCAGCACGTACCCGTCTGGGGTGTCCGTAAGCTCCCAGCCGAGGGAGTGCACCTCGTCGCGCAGACGATCGGCCTGCCCGAAGTCGCGGACCGCGCGGGCCTGGGTACGCAGCTCGGCCAGCCCCACCACCTCGGGGGGTGCGGTCCGGTCCGGGGACTTGTCGGGAGGCCCGCTCACGCCAGCTGGACCACCGCTCGGGCCTGCCCGAGCACCTTGTCGCCGTTGCACCGCGCGGTCAGCTCGACCCGGACCCGGCGGCCGTCGAGCTTCTCGGTGACCTGGCCGGACACCTCGAGCAGCGCCCCGGTGTCGTCGTCGGGGACCGGGACCGGTCGGGTGAAGCGGACGCTGTACGACAGGACCGCGCCCGGGTCGCCCACCCAGTCGGTCAGGACGCGCCCGGCCTCGGCCATCGTCAGCATCCCGTGAGCGATCACGTCGGGCAGGCCGACCGAGGTGGCCACCCGCTGGTTCCAGTGGATGACGTTGAAGTCGCCGGACGCACCTGCGTACATCACCAGGTTGACCCGCTGGAGGGGGAACGCCTGCGCGGGCAGCTCGGTGCCCTCGTCGATGCCGTCGTAGTCCAGCGTCGTCGCCACGGCTCAGCCCTCGCCCTCAGCAGTACCGCGCGCGACGATCGTCGACCCGACCGTGCAGACGAGCTCGCCGTCGACGGTCGTCACGGCGCTGGACAGGGTCAGCAGGTCGTTGCCGGCAGCCGACCTGATGTTAGCGACCGAGCCGACGGCGACGAGGCGGTCCCCGGCGACGACCGGCCGGTTGTACGTGAAGGACTGCTCGCCGTGCACGACGCGGGAGTAGTCGAGCCCGAGCTCCGGGTCGAAGACGACCTGGGCCGACGAGCGCTGGCCGAGGATCACCAGGAAGGTCGGCGGGGCGACCACGTCGGCGTACCCGAGCGCCTGGGCCGCCTCGACCAAGTGGTAGGCCGGGTTGTGGTCGCCGATCGCGGTGGCGAACTCCCGGATCTTCTCGCGCGAGACGAGGTAGGGCTCGGTGGCCGGGTAGGTACGCCCGATGAACGAGGGGTCGAGCGCCATCAGCCCATCCCGCCGAACTGGCCGCCGGTGACCGGGATGGTCACCCCGGAGATGAAGTCGGCGTCCGAGGAGACGAGGAAGGCGTGCACCGCGGCGATGTCCTCTGGCTGGCCGAGGCGGCCGAGCGCGATCATCGCGAGCGACATCTGGCGCATCGCCTCGGGGATGCCCAGCTCGCCGCCCTCCTCCTTGGCCGCGGTCAGCCGCGTCTCGACGAACCCGGGAGCGACCGCGTTGACGTTGATGCCGAACGGCCCGAGCTCGCGGGCCAGCGTCTTGGTCGTCGAGATGATCGCGCCCTTGGCGGCGGTGTAGTTGTACTGGCCCGGGTTGCCGGTGAAGGCGACCACGGACGAGGTGAAGGTGATCTTGCGCTGGTAGGCCGGGCGGCCGTTCGCCGCGATCTCGGCCTTGGCGACCTCACGCAGGTAGGGCATGGCGGCCAGGGTGGCGTGGAACCCGGTCTTGAGGTTGACGTCGATGACGGTGTCGTACAGCTCGTCGTCCAGGTTGTGGAACATCTTGTCGCGGGTGATCCCGGCGTTGTTGACCAGGATGTCGAGCTTGCCGAAGCGTTCGACCGAGGTCCCCACCAGCTCCTTGGCGGCGGCCAGTTCGACGGTGTCGAAGATGCCGACGGCGGCCTCGCCGCCCGCGGCGGTGATCAGCTCGGCGGTCTCGTGGGCCGGTTCGGCGTCGATGTCGTTGACGACCACCCGAGCGCCGTCGGCGGCCAGCCGCAGCGCGGTCGCCCGGCCGATCCCTCGGCCTGCTCCGGTGACGATCGCCACCCGGTCATCGAGTCTGCCCACGGTCGTTGCCCTCGCCGGGGTACTTAGCGGGTCTCTTTGTGCAGCGTGTGCAGGTTGCAGTTGGGGCAGAACTTCTTCAGCTCGACCCGGTCGGGGTCGTTGCGCCGGTTCTTCTTGGTGATGTAGTTGCGGTGCTTGCACTCCTGGCAGGCCATGGTGATCTTGGGGCGTACGTCGGTCTTGCTGGCCACGGGAAGCTCCTGCTCCGAAAAATTGAACTACGAAAGATTGAACTACGAAAGGTTGACAACCACGGATGTCCAAGGGACAACCGGCTAAGGGTAGCCGGGCCCGATTCGGTACGGAAATCGAGCCTGTTCGTGCTTGGTTCGTGCTGGGTTGGTGCTGGGTGGTACTGGTTGGTGCTGAGCAGTGGTGCTGGGGTAGCGGAGGCGGGACTTGAACCCACGACACAGCGATTATGAGCCGCTTGCTCTACCAACTGAGCTACTCCGCCGCAGCGGCCAAGGATAGCCGCAGCCGGGGTCAGGGCACGACGCGGATTCCCTCGCTGGCCGTCAGGGCGCGGAACAGAGCGGTCAGGCGTGCCGTCATGGCGCCCGGCGCGCCCGTACCGATGGTCCGCCGGTCGATGGTGAGCACGGGCACCAGCTCGCCCATCGTCCCGGTGACGAACACCTCCTGCGCCTGGTGCAGCTCGGCCGGCGAGACGTCCCTGACCTCGTGGACGATCCCCTCGCGGCGCAGCAGCTCCAGGACGACCGAGCGGGTGATGCCCTCGGGGCAGGCGCGGGTCGTCGGGGTGATCACGATGCCCTCAAGCAGGGCGAAGACGTTGGTGGCGTTCGTCTCGGCCACGAACCCGTGCCCGTCCAGGAGCAGGGCGTCGTCGGCACCGGCCGCGTTCGCCTCGATCTTCGCGAGGATCGAGTTGATCAGGTTGTTGTGGTGGATCTTGGGGTCGAGCACGTCCGGCCCGGGACGGCGTACCGAGGCGGTGGCCAGCGAGATGCCACTGGAGTCGTAGACCGGGGCCTTGTGCTCGGCGACCACGATCAGCGTCGGCCCGGCCTGGTTCAGGCGGGGGTCCATGCCGCTGGTGATCTTGACCCCACGGGTCAGCGTGAGGCGTACGTGCACCCCGTCGCGCATCGAGTTCGCCGACAGGGTCGCCGCGATCGCCGCGGTGATGTCGTCGTCGGAGGGTACGGACGCGAACGCCAGCGCCGTGGCGGAGCGGCGCATCCGGGCCAGGTGCTCGGTGAGCCGGAAGACCCGGCCGTCGTAGACCCGGAGGCCCTCCCAGACGGCGTCGCCACCCTGGACGGCCGAGTCGAAGGCAGACACGTGCGGCTCGTCGCGGTGCAGGAGCACCCCGTTGACGCTCACCAGCAGGTCGCGGTTGCGCTCGTCGAAGGTCTGCAGCATGCCGGGAGCCTAGGCCTAGCCGACGGTGAGGCGGTGGGCGTACAGCTCGTCGTAGTACGGCCGGCAGCGTTCGAGCAGCCCGCGCAGGTGGTTGGGGACCTCTCCGGCACCCGCGCTCGGCGGGCCGAAGCCGGTCGAACGCTCGACCGCGGCGTACCAGTGCGGGGCCCAGACGCCGTCCGAGTCACGCGGGCCGGGCGGCCAGGTGAGCATCGCGTCGTCGAAGCCGATGCCCAGCCGATCGCAGAGCAGCGCGAGCATCGGCGCGGGAGCCGCCAGCACGTCCGCGGCGTCCACGACCGGGGGCGCCACCCCGTCGCGGTCGGCGCAGGCGCGGAAGATCTCGGCCTGCTGGGGGAACCCGAGGTCCTCCAGCGTGGGCTCGCCCCTGACCTTGGCGTACGAGGCGACGACGCCGGCCGGGTCACGGAGGAGGAATGCGCTGGTCACCTCGGCCAACCACCCGCGGCCGACCTCCGGGAGCAGGTGGTGGGTCATGTGCTTCTGGTAGTAGACCGCTCGCCCGCCGGGGACCTTGCCGGTGAGCTGCCTGGTCACCACCGCCCAGTCGTCGGACTGCGAGGCGAGGATCTGGTCGCGGCCCGGGTGGTCGAGACCGCTCGCCCGCAGGTAGTAGGCGTACAGCGGCTCGTCGACGACCATGGTGTCCTGACGGTTCTCGAAGGAACGCATCAGCGCGGTGGAGATGTTGCGGGGCCCGGACCACATCGCGATTCGGACCGGGCCTGCCCCCTCGACTTGGCTGACCTGCGTGACCATCTGGTTGAGCCCCCTTACGGAATCGAACCGTAGACCTTCTCCTTACCATGGAGACGCTCTGCCGACTGAGCTAAGGGGGCCAGCGGCACAACGCCAAGAGGGTACACAACACAGATGGCATCCGCCCGCACGACCCCGCCCGCCGCCGGCCGCGACTGGGACCCTGACGCGATCCCGGACCAGTCCGGCCGCGTCGCCCTGGTCACCGGCGGCAACTCCGGCATCGGGCTGCAGACCGTGCTCGGCCTGGCGCGCGCGCGAGCCCACGTCGTGCTCGCCTGCAGGGACGCCGGCCGCGCGCAGGCCGCGGTCGTACGGATCCGGGACGAGGTGCCCTTGGCCAGCGTCGAGGCTCGGTCGCTCGACCTGGCAGACCTGGCCTCGGTGCGGACCTTTGCGCGGGAGTGGGCCGGCCCGCTGGACCTGCTGATCGACAACGCCGGCGTGATGACTCCCCCGTACCGGCTGACTGCCGACGGCTTCGAGCTGCAGATGGGGACCAACCACCTCGGCCACTTCGCGCTCGCCGGCCTGCTGCTCCCGGCGTACGTCGACCGCCCCGGCGCCCGGGTGGTCACCGTCAGCAGCCTCGCCCACCGGATGGGCCGGATCGACCTGACCGACCTGCAGTCCGAGCGCGGCTACCGGAGGTGGGACGCGTACGGGCAGAGCAAGCTGGCCAACCTGCTCTTCGCCTTCGAGCTCGACCGCCGGCTGGCGGGGCACCCGGCGATCTCGGTCGCGGCGCACCCGGGGTTCGCCAGCACGAACCTGCAGGTGGCGGGGCCGTTCATGGACGGCGGCAGGGTGAGCGCCGCGATCGTACGGGCCGGGACGCCGCTGGTCTGCCAGTCGGCGGCGCACGGCGCCTGGCCGAGCCTTCGTGCGGCGACCGACCCGGGCGTACGCGGAGGGGACTACCTCGGGCCGCGCGCGCTCGGCCAGACCCGCGGACGACCGCGCCTGGTCGAGGCTTCCGCGGCCGCGCACGACGAGGAGCTGGCCGGTCTGCTCTGGACCCGGTCCGAGGAGCTCACGGGGGTGACATGGCAGGTCCCGGGCCTCTGACGAGACCCGGGACCGGACGTGGCGGGTGAAGGATTCGAACCTTCGTAGGCTAAGCCGACGGATTTACAGTCCGCTCCCATTGGCCACTCGGGCAACCCGCCGTGTGCCGGTGCAGAATACCCCACAGGTCCCGAGCCAGCCGGCCCCACCTGACGAACCCGAGGAGCACCATGGCCGACGCAAGCTTCGACATCGTCTCCAAGGTCGACCGCCAGGAGGTCGACAACGCCCTGAACCAGGCGGGCAAGGAGATCACCCAGCGCTACGACTTCAAGAACGTCGGCGCCTCGGTCGCGTGGTCCGGCGAGAAGATCCTGATGGAGGCCAACTCCGAGGACCGGGTCAAGGCGATCCTGGACGTCCTGCAGGACAAGCTGGTCAAGCGCGGGGTCTCGCTCAAGGCGGTGGACGCCGGCGAACCTCAGCTCTCCGGCAAAGAGTACAAGATCTGGGCCGAGCTCAAGGAAGGCCTCTCGCAGGAGAACGCCAAGAAGCTGGGCAAGATCATCCGCGACGAGGGGCCGAAGAACGCGAAGGTCCAGGTGCAGGGCGACGAGCTCCGGGTGAGCTCCAAGAGCCGCGACGACCTGCAGGCGGTCATCGCGCTGCTCAAGGGCAAGGACCTGGACTTCGCGGTCCAGTTCGTCAACTACCGCTGACTCAACTACCGCTGAGCTCGCGGGCGAGGTCCTCGAGGCGGGCGATCCGGTCGGGGATCGGCGGGTGGGTCGAGAACAGCTGCGACATCCCACGGGCGTTGAACGGGTTGGCGATCATCAGCGCCGAGGTCGTCTGCACCGCGGGCGTCGGCGCGAGCGGTCGCGCGGCCGTACCCGCTTCGAGCTTGGCCAGGGCGGAGGCCAGCGCCTGCGGGTCCCGCGTGAGCATCGCGCCGGACCGATCGGCCTGGTACTCGCGGGACCGGCTGATCGAGAGCTGGATCAACGAGGCTGCGATCGGTCCGAGCACGACGACGAGGATGGCTCCGATCGGGTTGCTCCGCTCGCCACGGTCGTTCCCACCACCGAAGAACGAGAACAGGTACGAGAACTGCGCGGCCAGCATGATGCCGCTCGCCATCGCCGCAGCCACCGACGAGATCAGGATGTCGCGGTTGTAGACGTGGGCCAGCTCGTGGCCCAGCACCCCACGCAGCTCACGCTCGTCGAGCAGCGTCAGGATCCCCTCGGTGCAGCAGACGGCGGCGTGCTCGGGGTTCCGGCCGGTGGCGAAGGCGTTCGGCGCGTCGGTGGGCGAGACGTACAGGGCGGGCATCGGCTGCCCCGAGGCGGCCGACAGGTCCTGGACGACGCGGTAGAGCAGCGGCTGCTGCGCCGACGTCACCGGGTACGCCTTCATGGACCGCAACGCCAGCTTGTCGCTGTTGAAGTACGCGTAGCCGTTGGTGACGATGGCGATGCCGAAGGCGATCACCAGCCCCTGCCGGCCACCGAGCAGCCCACCGGCGAGCATGATCAGACCGGAGAGCGCGGCAAGCAGGACCGCGGTCTTGATCCCGTTGGTGTAGCGGTGCACGTGAGCCCCTCTCGCGCAGGACCAGCTCTGCGCCTGGTCGATCTCTGTGCTGGCCCAACGTACGACGTCCAACGTACGAACGGTGCATCAGGGTTCCTTAAGCTCAGCCTTCCTGGAGCCGCCTGCGTGCCGCCGCCAGCTCCTTCGGCTCCTCGGCACCCGGGTCGACCGCGGGCGGCGGGGGTACGCCGGGCAGCAGCGCGCCGAGCCGATCGCGCTGGTAGTCGAGGTCACGGATGTCGAAGCCGGCCCGCACGAGCTCAGGCGACCAGAACAGCGCGTCGAACGGGCAGACGTCGACGCAGATCCCGCAGTACATGCACAGTGAATAGTCGATCGCGAACCGGTCGAGCACGTTGCGGGTACGCAGCCGGGCCCCGGTGGTGGCAGTCGCGGCTGTGCCGGTAGGGACCCCCTCGGTGTGCGAGTCGATGGTGATGCACCAGTCGGGGCACTCGCGCGCGCAGAGCATGCAGGAGGTGCAGCTCTCCTCGAGCAGGGCGATGCTGCCCCGGCTGCGCGGCGGGAGCGGCGGGAGCGGCGGGAACTCAGTCACCGGGGCCCCCACACAGCGGGGTCGGGTACGCCGGGAGGCTGGGTGCGGCGCCGGCTCGGAGCCGCGTCACCGTCGGCCTCGCCCGGCTCCTTGCCACCCGGCCAGGCCTTCGCTGCACGTGCCGCGAGCACGAAGTCCTTGCGCAGCGGTCGGCCCTCGAACCCGGCCGGTAGCAGCAGCGGAAGCAAGGCCGGGTGCCCCACGAAGTCGATGCCGAACATCTCGAAGGTCTCCCGCTCGTGCCAGCTCGCCCCGCGGAAGACACCCGTCACCGTCGCCAGCGCCGGTTCGGCGGCCGGCACCCGGGTCCGGACCAGCAGGTGCGCAGGCCCGACCGGGTCGGCCAGGTGGCAGACCACCGAGAACCCCCCGGCCAGCTCGTCCACCGCTGACAGCCAGTCGAAGAAGGTCAGGCCCAGCTCGTCCCTGGCCGCGGTGACGGCCTCGACCCATCGAGCCGCCGGCACGTCGACCGTGACGTCGCCGTACGACCGCTTGACCGTGCCCTCGACCAGCCCGGCCAGCCGCTCGCCCAGCTCGACCGAACCAGCAGATGTGCCGCTCACGCGTCGACCCGCCCTGCCTCGATCTTGGCGGCCAGCTGCCGGAGGCCGTCGATCAGCGCCTCCGGGCGGGGCGGGCAGCCGGGGACGTACACGTCGACCGGGATCAGCTGGTCGACCCCCTTGGTGACGCAGTACGAGTCCCAGTACGGGCCGCCACTGTTCGAGCAGGCGCCGAACGACACCACGTACCTCGGCTCGGGGAGCTGGTCGTACAGCCGGCGGACGGCACCGGCCATCGCGTCGGTGACCGTGCCCGCCACGACCAGGACAGCGACCGGGTCGCCGGCCCCTGGCGGCGGCTCGCCCCCGCCGAGCGTCGCCGCCACGAGCTCGACGGCGCAGCAGGCGAGCCCGAGGCTGTGGACCGAGAGGGCGTACCGGGTGCCGACGTCGACAGTGCGGGGGAAGGGGACGGGCAGGTCCACAGATGCCACCGGAGCACCCTCCTTCGTTCCTGCCAGCCAAGGGCCACGCGCATGCGACGCCCAGGGGAGGCGCAGTCTAGGAGACCCGCAGCCGAGCCTCCCTCATGCGTCAACCTACGGCGCCGTAGGATCAGTGACTCTCAAGGAAGGTCAAGCCAGTGACCAAGCAGGTCGTGCAGGTCGACCGGGTGATCATCCGTTTCGCCGGTGACTCGGGTGACGGGATGCAGCTGACCGGGGACCGGTTCACCTCCGAGACGGCGTCGTTCGGCAACGACCTGTCGACCCTTCCGGACTTCCCGGCCGAGATCCGCGCACCAGCCGGGACGCTGGCCGGGGTGTCGGCGTTCCAGCTGCAGTTCGCCGACCACGACGTGCTGACCCCGGGTGACGCGCCGAACGTGTTGGTCGCGATGAACCCGCCGGCACTGAAGGCCAACCTCCGGGACCTGCCGCGCGGCGCCGACATCATCGTGAACACCGACGAGTTCTCGACCCGCGCGCTGGCCAAGGTCGGCTACTCGGCCAACCCGCTCGAGGACGGCTCCCTGGACGCGTACCGGCTGCACCCGATCGCCCTGACGTCGATGACCGTCGAGGCGCTCAAGGGTTTCGCGGTGTCGAAGAAGGAGGCCGAGCGGGCCAAGAACATGTTCGCGCTCGGGCTGCTGTCATGGCTCTACCACCGGCCGACCGAGGGCACGTTGGCCTTCCTGCGCACCAAGTTCGCGTCCAAGCCGGACATCATGGAGGCCAACCTCGCGGCCTTCACTGCGGGGTGGAACTTCGGCGAGACGACCGAGGACTTCTCGGTGTCCTACGAGGTCAAGCCGGCGACGATGCCGGCCGGGGTCTACCGCAACATCTCCGGCAACCAGGCGCTGTCGTACGGGCTGATCGCCGCCGCCGAGCGCTCCGGGCTCCCGCTGTTCCTGGGCGCGTACCCGATCACCCCGGCCTCGGACATCCTGCACGAGCTGGCCAAGCACAAGCGGTTCGGGGTACGCACGTTCCAGGCCGAGGACGAGATCGCCGGCATCGGTGCGGCGCTGGGTGCGGCCTTCGGCGGGTCGTTGGCGATCACCACGACGTCCGGGCCGGGCCTGGCCCTCAAGGGCGAGACGATCGGGCTGGCGGTCTCGCTGGAGCTGCCCCTGGTCGTGGTCGACGTCCAGCGCGGCGGGCCCTCGACCGGGCTGCCGACCAAGACCGAGCAGGCCGACCTGCTGATGGCCATGTTCGGCCGCAACGGCGAGTCGCCGGTCCCGATCGTGGCCCCGCGCTCCCCCTCGGACTGCTTCGACGCGGCGATCGAGGCGTGCCGGATCGCGGTGACCTACCGCACCCCGGTGTTCCTGCTGTCCGACGGCTACCTCGCCAACGGCTCGGAGCCCTGGCGCATCCCGTCGGTGGACTCGCTGCCGGTGTTCGAGCCCGGGTTCGCCACCGAGCCCAACGCGGTCGACGGCGCCGGGCTGCCGACGTTCCACCCGTACCTGCGTGACCCAGTGACCCTGGCGCGGCCGTGGGCGATCCCGGGCACCGCCGGTCTCGAGCACCGCATCGGCGGCATCGAGAAGGCCGACCAGACCGGGACGATCTCCTACGACGCCGACAACCACGACCTGATGGTCCGGCTGCGGCAAGCCAAGGTCGACGGCATCGCCGCGTCGATCCCCGCGATGGAGGTCGAGGACCCGTCCGGCGCGGCCCGCGTGCTGGTGCTCGGCTGGGGATCCACGTACGGCCCGATCGGCGCCGCCTGCAAACGGGTCCGCCGAGCCGGCCACGACATCGCCCAGGCGCACCTGCGGCACCTCAACCCGTTCCCCGCCGACCTCGGCGACATCCTGGCCCGGTACGACAAGGTGCTGATCCCTGAGATGAACCTGGGACAGCTCGCCCTGCTCGTACGCGGCAAGTACCTCGTCGATGCCGTCAGCTACAACCGGGTTCGCGGCCTGCCGTTCAAGGCTGAAGAGCTCGCCGGAGTGATCGAGGACGTGATCGCCAGTGTCTGACCTGTCCACCCCGCTGTCGTCGGCTGCCGCGCTGACCCTGATCCCCAAGACCGACCACGCGCAGACCAAGAAGGAGTTCACCTCCGACCAGGAGGTCCGCTGGTGCCCCGGCTGCGGCGACTACGCGATCCTGGCTGCGGTCCAGGGCTTCCTGCCCGAGCTGGGGCTGCGCCGCGAGAACATCGTGTTCGTCTCGGGCATCGGCTGCTCGTCGCGCTTCCCCTACTACCTCGACACGTACGGGATGCACTCGATCCACGGGCGCGCCCCGGCGATCGCCACCGGGCTGGCGACCTCACGTACCGACCTCTCGGTGTGGGTCGTCACCGGTGACGGCGACGCGCTCTCGATCGGCGGCAACCACCTGATCCACGCCCTTCGCCGCAACGTCAACCTCAAGATCCTGCTGTTCAACAACCGGATCTACGGCCTGACGAAGGGTCAGTACTCCCCCACCTCCGAGCTCGGCAAGATCACCAAGTCGACGCCCGCAGGATCCATCGACCACCCGTTCAACCCCGTCTCGGTCGCGCTCGGCGCCGAGGCGACGTTCGTGGCGCGCACGCTGGACTCCGACCGCAAGCACCTGACCGACGTGCTGCGCGCCGCCGCGGCCCACGAGGGCACGGCACTGGTCGAGATCTACCAGAACTGCAACATCTTCAACGACGGCGCCTTCGACCCCCTCAAGGACGCCGACACCCGCGACACCGTCACCATCCGGCTCCAGCAGGGCGAACCGATCCGCTTCGGTGCCGACGGCGAGCGCGGGGTCGTCCGCCGCCCGGACGCGACCCTGGCCGTCGTCGACGTCGCCAGCCTGGGGCCGGACGGCGAGAGCGAGCTGCTGATCCACGACGCGCACGCCCACGACCCGTCGACGGCCTTCGCGCTGTCCCGGCTGTCGCACCCCGAGACGCTCGCCGACACCCCGATCGGGATCTTCCGCGACGTCGTCCGGCCCTCGTACGACCGGCTCATGGGCGAGCAGATCGAGCAGGCTGTCGCGGCCAAGGGGCCCGGCGACCTCGGGCAGCTCATCGCCGGCAGCGACACCTGGACCATCGCTTGACCGGTGCGGCGCCGACCGCACCGCTTGCCCGCCGGGCGGACGGCCTGGAGATCTCGCTGGATCCGGCTCTGGTCGACGTCGACCGGGTGCACCACTGGCTCAGCGACGAGTCCTACTGGGCGGCCGGGCGCAGCCGCGACGTCGTCGAGCGCTCGCTGGCCGGCTCGATGGTCGCCGGGGTCTACGCCGGGCCGACCGCTGCGGCGGAGCTGGTCGGCTTCGCCCGGGTGGTGACCGACGGCGCCACCTTCGCCTGGATCTGCGACGTGTTCGTCGACGAGCCGTGGCGTGGCCGCGGGATCGCCAGCTGGCTGATCGCCGAGCTGGTCGAGGAGCTGCTGGTACGCCGGCAGATCCTGCGGCTGCTCCTGGCCACCCGGGACGCGCACGCGGTGTACGCCAAGTCCGGGTTCGAGCCGCTCGAGGGCGCCTGGCGGTGGATGGAGATCGACCACCGGCCGACGCGGGCGGCCATCATGGCCAGCGACCCCGGCGGCACCGGCGGCACCAGCAGCACCGACGGCACCGACCAGACGGGTACCGGCCGGACGGGAACCGCGGGCACGAGCAGATGACGCAGGAGCGACGCGGGACGCTGTACGGCCTCGCGGCGTACCTGATGTGGGGACTGTTCCCGCTCTTCTTCCCCCTGCTGAAGCCGGCCACCCCGATCGAGATCCTGGCCCACCGGGTGCTGTGGACCCTGGTGTTCATGGTGGCGCTGCTGGTGGCGCTGCGGCGCTGGGCCTGGGTCGCCGCGATCGTGCGCGACCGACGGCGGCTGCTGATCCTGAGCGTCGCCTCGGTGGTGATCGCCATCAACTGGGGCGTCTACATCTGGGCGGTCAACAACGACCACGTCGTCGAGGCAGCGCTGGGCTATTACATCAACCCCCTGGTGACGGTGCTGATCGGCGTCGTGCTGCTGCGCGAGCGGCTGCGGACGGCCCAGTGGGTCGCGGTCGGGCTGGCCACCTGCGCCGTGCTGGCCCTGACCGTCGACCTGGGGCGGCCGCCGTGGATCGCGCTGGTGCTGGCCTTCTCGTTCGCCACGTACGGGCTGATGAAGAACCAGGTCCGGATGCCGGCCATCGAGAGCCTGACGGTCGAGACCGCCCTGCTCGTACTGCCGGCGGCTGGGGTGCTCGCGGTGGTCGGGGCGAGCGGCAAGGCCACCTTCGGCACGTCGTCGGTCGGGCTGACCGTGCTGCTCATCAGTCTCGGCGTGGTCACGGCGGTACCGCTGGTGCTCTTCGGGGCCGCGGCCAGTCGGGTACCCCTGTCGACGATGGGGCTGATGCAGTACCTGACGCCGACGCTGCAGTTCCTGATCGGCGTGCTCGTCGTGCACGAGCAGATGTCGACCGGACAGTGGCTGGGCTTCGCGACGGTCTGGCTGGCACTCCTCGTCTTCAGCGTCGACTCCCTCAGTACCGCCCGAGCGAGTGCCTCCAGTCGAAAGGGGGTCAGCCGGTGCGGGAGATGACGGCGTCGCAGAGGCGCTCGAGGGCGGCCTTGGCGGGACCGTCGGGCAGGGGTACGAGCACCGAGCGGGCGTCGTCGGCCCATCGGCGCAGGTCGGCGTGGGCGGCCTCGATGGCCGGGTGCACGCGCAGCAGCGCCAGCGCCTCGGCGTGCTCGGCGTCGTCGGGCAGCGGCCGGGACAGCAGCTCGCGCAGCCGGGCGTCAGCGGGGTCGGTCGAACGCAGTGCGTGGAACACCGGCAGCGTGGCGACGCCCTCGCGCAGGTCGGTACCGGGCGTCTTGCCCGACTCGGTGGTCTCGCTCTCGACGTCGAGCAGGTCGTCGGCCAGCTGGAACGCGACGCCGATCCGCTCGCCGAACCTGGTGAGGACGTCGACGGTGGCGTCGTCGGCGCCCGCCAGCATCGCCCCGAACCGCCCGGACGTGGCGATCAGCGAGCCGGTCTTGTCGGCGACCACCGAGAGGTAGTACTCAAGCGCGTCCTCGCCCGCGGCCGGTCCGACCGTCTCGCGGATCTGGCCGGTGACCAGGCGTTCGAACGTACGTGCCTGGATGCGTACCGCCTGCGGCCCCAGGTCGGCCAGCAGGTCGGAGGCACGGGCGAACAGGAAGTCACCGGTGAGGATGGCGACGGTGTTGTCCCAGCGGGCGTTGGCCGAGGCCGCACCCCGGCGCAGCGGCGCCTCGTCCATGACGTCGTCGTGGTAGAGCGTCGCCAGGTGGGTGAGCTCCACGACGACAGCGGAGGGGACCACGCCCGGCGCCTCGCGGTCCCCGAACTCGGCGGCGAGCAGCACGAGCATCGGCCGGAACCGCTTGCCACCTGCGTCGACCAGGTGCCGCGCGACCTCGGAGACGAAGGCGTCCTCGCTCTTGACCGTGTCGTGCAGTAGCTGCTCCACCGCGGCCATCCCGGCGGCGAGGCGGAGGTCCAGCTCGGAGTCACCCGCGCTGAGGTCCCGCATACTGGGGCCGAGTGGTCCGGCGGAGCTCATCACGGCCTACCTCAGGAAGACCGACGCGTGGCCGGCCAGGTCGAGGAGCGGCTGAGGGACGATGCCGAGCAGCACCGTGACGACCACGCCGAGCGAGACCGCCGCTGTCGTGAAGACGCTGGGCACCGTCACGGTCGGGCCGTCGGTGGCGGGCTCGGAGAAGAACATCAGCACGATGACCCGGACGTAGAAGAACGCCGCCACCGCGCTGGCCAGCACACCGACGATCACCAGCGGGGTGGCCCCACCACCGGCCGCCGCAGAGAAGACGGTGAACTTGGCGATGAACCCGCTGGTCAGGGGGATCCCGGCCATCGCGAGCAGGAAGAGCGCGAACACCGATGCCACCAGGGGCGACCGTTTGCCCAGACCCGCCCACTGCGACAGGTGGGTGGCCTCGCCGGCCGAGTCGCGTACGAGGGTGACGACGGCAAAGGCGCCGATCGTGGTGAAGCCGTACGCGACGAGGTAGAACAGCGTCGCCGACAGGCCGTTCGGACCGATGGCCAGCACGCCGGTGAGGATGAACCCGGCATGCGCGATCGACGAGTACGCCAGCAACCGCTTGACGTCGGTCTGGGTGATGGCCAGCACCGAGCCGACGACCATGGTCAAGATGGCGACGGCCCACATCATCGGCCGCCAGTCCCAGCGGACGCCGCCGAGACCGACGTAGAAGACCCGGAGCAGGGCGCCGAAGGCGGCGACCTTGGTGCAGGCCGCCATGAACCCGGTCACCGGGGTGGGTGCCCCCTGGTAGACGTCGGGGGTCCAGGAGTGGAACGGCGCGGCGCCGATCTTGAACAGCAGCCCGACCGCGACCAGCGCGATGCCGATCAGCAGCAGCGGCTCCTGGCCCACGGTCGAACCCGTGGCGGTCGCGATCGCGCTGAGCGAGAGCGACCCCGAGTACCCGTAGAGGAACGCGACGCCGAACAGGAAGAAGGCCGAGGAGAACGCCCCGAGCAGGAAGTACTTCAGGGCCGCCTCCTGCGAGATCAGGCGGCGGCGGCGGGCCAGGCCGGACATCAGGTATAGCGGCAGCGAGAGCACCTCGAGCGCGATGAACATGGTGAGCAGGTCGTTGGCCGCAGGGAAGAGCAGCATGCCGCCGACCGCGAACATCGCGAGCGGGTAGACCTCGGTCTGCCGCCAGCCCGCTGCCGTGGCGGCGCGCTCCTCGTCGCTGCCCGGCTGGGCCGACGCCATGGGCGCGAAGGCGTCACCGGCGGGGTCGAGCTTGCTCTCGGCCATCATCAGGACGCCGCCGACGGCGAGGATCAGGATCGTCCCCTGCAGGAACAGCGTGGGCCCGTCGACCGAGACCGCGCCTTGGACGACCAGGCCCTTGGTGCCCTTGGCTGCGAAGATGATCACAGCGGCAAGGGCGCCGAACAGGGCGACCATCGCGATGGCCAGCTGGAGCTGCGGCCGCTGCCGACGGCCGACGAACGCCTCGACCAGCACCCCGACCACGGCTGCGCCGAAGACGATGAGCATCGGCGCGAGCGCGGCGTACTCGAAGCTCGGGGCGTTGATGGGCGCCAGCTCGAGCGGCATCACTTGGCGGTCCCTTCGGCGATGCCGGCGGAGACCGGGACGGGCGGGACGGGGTCGGTCTGACCGACCTGGTCGAGCGTACGACTGACCGCCGGGTTGATCACGTCGAGCAGCGGCTTCGGGAAGAACCCGAGCGCGATGATGACCGCGATCAACGGCGCGATGGCGAACATCTCGCGCCGGCCCAGGTCGCGGAAACCCTTGACCTTGTCGGTGGCCGGGCCCGTGGCCACGCGCTGGTACCAGAGCAGCACGTAGATCGCGGCCAGCACGATGCCGAGGGTCGCGATGACGGCGTAGACCGGGTACCGCGTGTACGTACCCACCAGCACGAGGAACTCGCTGACGAAGCTGGATAGCCCGGGCAGCGCGAGGCTGGCCAGCCCCATGACCAGGAACGATCCGGCCAGCAACGGCGCGACCCGCTGGACGCCGCCGTAGTCGGCGATCAGGCGCGACCCCCTGCGACTGACCAGGAACCCTCCGACGATGAACAGCCCGGCCGTCGAGAAGCCGTGGTTGACCATGTAGAGCGTCGAGCCCGACTGGCCCTGCGACGTCATCGCGAAGATGCCGAGGGTGATGAAACCGAAGTGGGACAGCGAGGTGTACGCGACCAGCCGCATCATGTCGGTCTGGCCGATCGCCACGAGGGCGCCGTAGAGGATCCCGACCACGGCCAGGACCAGGATCACTGGCGTGAAGTACTTCGACGCGTCGGGGAACAGCGGCAGGCAGAGCCGGATCATGCCGAAGGTGCCGACCTTGTCGAGCACCCCGACCAGCAGCACCGCGGTCCCCGGCGTCGACTCGGCGGCGGCGTCGGGCAACCAGGTGTGGAACGGCCACAGCGGCGCCTTGATGGCGAAGGCCGCGAAGAAGCCGAGGAACAACGCCTTCTCGGTGCTCGGATCGATGTTCAGCCCGACCAGCTTGGCGTAGTCGAAGGTGCCGGTGCCGAGCTGGTGCACCGAGACGACGTACAGCCCGATGAGGGCGGCCAGCATGAGCAGCCCGCCGAACAGGCTGTAGAGCAGGAACTTCACCGCGGCGTACGAGCGCTGGGCCCCGCCGAAGCTGCCGATCAGGAAGTAGACCGGGATCAGCATCGCCTCGAAGAAGACGTAGAACAAGAACACGTCGGTGGCCGAGAACACCCCGATGATCATCGTCTCAAGGATCAGGATCAGCGCGAAGAAGGCCTTGACCGGAGCCTTGGCGTCGTCGGCCTCGTGCCACCCGGCGATGATCACGATCGGCACCAGGATCGTGGCCATCGCGATCAGCACCAGTGCGATGCCGTCGACGCCGAGCGAGTACGAGACGCCGAAGCTCGAGATCCAGCTGTGCTGCTCGACGAACTGGAACTCTGCCTTCGAAGATGCCCCCCCGGCTTCGAATCTCGTCGCCATCACCAGCGCCAGCGCGAACACCACGAGCGAGACGCCGAGCGCCACCTGCTTGGCGAGCAGCTCACGACCCTTGGGCAGCGCGGCCACGACGATGCTGCCGACGAGCGGCAGCGCGCCGAGGAGGGTCAGCCAGGGAAAGCCGTTCACGTCAGATCCTCACCAAGACGACGGCGACGACAAGGACGGCCGCTCCAGCGAACATGGACAGGGCGTACGACCGGGCGAACCCGGTCTGGATCCGGCGCGAGCGTCCCGACAGGCCGCCGACGAAGGCGGCGAACCCGCTGACCGCGCCGTCGACCACCCGGTTGTCGAAGAAGACCAGGAACCGGGTGAGGTACCGGCCCGGCCGCATGAACACCGCCTCGTTGAAGGCGTCGCCGTAGAGGTCGCGGCGGGCGGCGGTCGTCAGCGGGGTGACGAGGGCAGGCGCGATCGCCGCGACCGGGCGGGTGGCGTACTGCCAGTACGCCAGGCCGACGCCGAACGCCACGATCAGCAGCGTCACCACGGTCAGGGTCGCGGGCGCGATGGTGTGGGTGACCTCGACCTCGGCCCCGAACACCGGCTCGAGCCAGCCGACGAACCGGCTGCCGAGGATCAGGAAGCCACCACCGAGCAGCGACAGGACGGCCAGGGCCGCGACCGGGTAGGTCATCACCTTGGGCGACTCGTGCGGGTGCGCACCGTCGGCCCAGCGCTTCTCGCCGAAGAACGTCATCACGACCATGCGGGTCATGTAGAACGCGGTGATGCCGGCGCCGACGAGCGCCGCGACACCGAAGATCCAGCCCTGCGCGCCGCCCTTGTCGAAGGCCGCCTCGATGATCTTGTCCTTGGTGAAGAACCCGGCGAACGGGGGTACGCCGATGATGGCGAGGTAGCCGGCCATGAAGCTGATGAAGGTCAGCGGCATGGCCTTGCGCAGCCCGCCGTACCGGCGCATGTCAACCTCGTTGTCCATGCCGTGCATCACCGACCCGGCCCCGAGGAACAGGTTGGCCTTGAAGAAGCCGTGGGTGAGCAGGTGCGCGATCGCGAAGGCGTACCCGATCGGGCCGAGGCCGGCCGCGAGGACCATGTAGCCGATCTGGCTCATCGTCGATCCGGCCAGCGACTTCTTGATGTCGTCCTTGGCGGCACCGACGATCGCACCGAAGAGCAGCGTGACCGCTCCGACGATGGCAACCGCGAGCTGCGCGCCAGGAGAGAGGTCGAAGATCGCGTGCGAGCGCGCCACGAGGTAGACGCCGGCGGTGACCATCGTCGCGGCGTGGATCAGGGCCGACACCGGGGTCGGGCCGGCCATCGCGTCGCCGAGCCAGGACTGCAGCGGGACCTGGGCCGACTTGCCGCAGGCCGCGAGGAGCAGCAGCAGGCCGATCGCCGTCAGGGTGCCCTTCGAGGCGTTCGGTGCGCCCGAGGCGACGCCCGCGATCGTGACGGTGCCGAAGGTCGCGAACATCACCATGATCGCCAGCGACAGGCCGAGGTCACCGACCCGGTTGACGATGAACGCCTTCTTGGCCGCGGTCGCGTATTCGGGGTTGTGGTTCCAGAACCCGATCAACAGGTACGACGCGAGCCCGACACCCTCCCAGCCGACGTACAGCGTGAGGTAGCTGTCGGACAGCACCAGCAGGAGCATGGACGCGAGGAACAGGTTGAGGTAGCCGAAGAACCGGCGCCGGTCGGGGTCGTGCTCCATGTAGCTGATCGAGTAGATGTGGATCAGCGAGCCGACCCCGGTGATCAGCAGGACGAAGCTGACCGACAACGGGTCGAGCAAGAGCCCGACGTCGACGTTGAAGCCGGCGACCGGGACCCAGGAGTACACGTGCTGCCCGATGGTGCGGTCGGCCCCGTCGCGGCCGAGCATCGCGAAGAACATGATCGTGCCGAGGAGGAACGACAACACCGGCAGGCCGGTGGCGAGCAGGTGGCCCCAGGCGTCGGTACGGCGACCCCCGAGCAGCAGCACCGCGGCGCCCAGGAGCGGGAGCGCGACGACGACCCAGAGGAGCGAGAACGCTCCGGTGGCGGCGACTATCTGTTGCACGTCGGCGGTCTCCATCGTCAGTACTTCAGCAGGTTCGCGTCATCGACCGAGGCCGAGCGGCGGGTACGGAAGATCGCCACGATGATGGCGAGGCCGACGACGACCTCGGCCGCCGCGACGACCATGACGAAGAACGCCATCACCTGCCCGTCGAGGGTGCCGGTCATCCGGCTGAACGTGACGAACGCCAGGTTGCAGGCGTTGAGCATGAGCTCGACGCACATGAAGACCACGATGGCGTTGCGGCGGATCAGGACCCCGGCGGCGCCGAGGGTGAACAGCAGCACGGAGACCACGAGGTAGTAGGTCGGGCTCATGCCTGGCCTCCCGATCCCGCGCGGTCGTCCTGACCGTCGCGTGCCGGACCGGTGAGCAGGGGTACGGGCGGGTGACCGCTGACCTCGCCGAGCGCCCGGGGCACCGACACCGACGACGGGGTGCCGTCAGGGAGCAGGCCGGGGACGTCGACCGCGTTGTGGCGGGCGTAGACGCCGGGGGCGGCCAGAGGCGTGGGGGCCCCGCTGCGTACCCGGATCTCGGACAGCTCGCGCTGGGTCTTGCGCCGGAAGACCCGCTCGCGGTGCGCCAGGACCATCGCCCCGACCGCTGCTGTGATCAACAGCGCCGAGGTCACCTCGAACGCCCAGACGTAGCGGGTGAAGATCAGCCGCGCCAGCGCCGAGATGTTGCCGCCGTCGGCCGAGTTGATCGCGTCGACGCCGGTCGCGTCGCCGGTCGTGGCGCGGCCGACAGCACCGACCAGCAGGATGCCGAAGCCGAGGCCGGCGACCAGTGCGGCGACGCGTTGACCGCGCAGCGTCTCGACCTTGGAGTCGGAGGCATCCACGCCCACCAGCATCAGGACGAACAGAAAGAGCATCATGACCGCGCCGGTGTAGACCACGACCTGGACGACGCCGAGGAACACCGCGCCCTGCATGATGTAGAGGATCGCCAGGCTGCACATGGTGAGCGCGATCCACAGCGCCGCATGCACGGCCTTGCGGCTGAGCAGCATCATCACCGCGCCGAGCACGGCGATCGGCGCGACCGCCCAGAACGCGATCTCCTCGGCAATGCTCGGCCCGGCCGTGGAGGCGGCCGTCGCGGCCGCGAGCACGGTGCTCATGCCGTCTCCTCCACGACTGATTCTTCAGGCTGCAGAGCGTTCTGAGGGTCCTGCTCTGGTACTGCCTGAGTGACGCGACCCTGGTAATAGTCCCTGTCGGTCATACCGGGGACCATCGCGTGCGGCGGCGCCAGCATTCCGGGCAGCAGAGGCGCGAGCAGGTCCTTCTTCTCGAAGATGAGGTCGGCCCGGTTGTCGTCGGCCAGCTCGTACTCGTTGCTCATGGTCAGCGAGCGGGTCGGGCAGGCCTCGATGCACAGGCCGCAGAAGATGCAGCGCAGGTAGTTGATCTGGTAGACGCTGCCGTACCGCTCCCCCGGCGAGAACCGGGCCTCCTCGGTGTTCTGGGCGCCCTCGACGTAGATCGCATCAGCCGGGCAGGCCCAGGCGCAGAGCTCGCAGCCGATGCACTTCTCGAGCCCGTCCGGGTGCCGGTTGAGCACGTGCCGGCCGTGGTAGCGCGGCGCGGTCGGCTTCTTGTCCTCGGGGTAGAGCTCGGTCGTGACCTTCTTGAACATGGTCAGGAAGGTCACCCCGAAGCCCCGGCCGGGGAGCTTGACGTCAGACACCGCGCGGCTCCTCTCCGGTGGTTGAAGTGGACGAGGCGACGGTGGTCACCAGGGGCGGCAGGACCTGTCCGGGTAGCGGCGGGACAGGGTACCCGCCGGCGTACGTCCCTGGCGGGTACACCTGCTCCCCGGAGTCGTCAGAGTCGCCCGAGTCGGTCGAGCCATCAGAGTCGGCCGAGTCGTCGGAGTGGTAGAAGTCGCCTGCCAAGCCGTCGTCGTCGAGGAAGTCGCCCCCGCCACCTCCCGCGGCCTTCTCGGGCAGGAAGAGGTAGACCACGATCAGGATCGCGAGCACGACGGCGACGCCGATCAGGAGCCGCTGCAGGTCCACGCCCTGGGCCCGTACGACGCGTACGGCCGCGACCGCGACGATCCAGACCAGCGAGACCGGGATCAGGACCTTCCAGCCCAGCTTCATGAACTGGTCGTAGCGCAGCCGGGGCAGCGTGCCCCGCAGCCAGATGAAGGCGAAGACGAAGATTGCGATCTTGCCGAAGAACCAGAGCAGCGGCCACCACCCGGAGTTGGCGCCGGACCAGATCGACAGCGGCCACGGTGCCCGCCAGCCGCCCAGGAACAGCGTGGTGGCGATCGCCGAGACGGTGACCAGGTTGATGTACTCGGCCAGGAAGAACATCGCGAACTTCAGCGAGGAGTACTCGGTGTGGAAGCCGCCGACGAGCTCGCCCTCGGCCTCGGCCAGGTCGAACGGGGCACGGTTGGTCTCACCGACCATCGCGATCACGTAGATGATGAACGAGATCGGGACGACCGCGACGAACCAGCGTGACTGCTGCTGCCCGACGATCGCCGACGTGGACATCGATCCTGCAGCGAGGAACACGGCGACGAAGGACAGGCTCATCGCGACCTCGTACGAGATCATCTGGGCCGTCGAGCGCAGGCCACCGAGCAACGGGTACGTCGAGCCGCTCGACCAGCCGGCCAGGACGATGCCGTAGATCCCCACCGACGCGACCGCGATGAGATAGAGCACCGCGACGGGGAAGTCGGTCAGCTGCAACGGGGTGCGGTGGTGGAAGATCGACACCTCGGGCCCGAGCGGGATGACCGCCCAGGTGATGAAGGCCGGGATCGCGGCCAGCAGCGGCGCGATGACGAAGACCGCCTTGTCCGCCGCCGTCGGGATGATGTCTTCCTTGAGCGCCAGCTTGATGCCGTCGACCAGACCCTGCAGCAGGCCGAACGGGCCGACCCGGTTGGGACCGACGCGCTGCTGCATGCGGGCCACGATGCGGCGCTCGGCCCAGATGTTGAAGAGCGTCAGCAGCACCAGGATCACGAAGATGGCGACGGCCTTGATGACGATGAGCCACCAGGGGTCGATGCCAAAGAGGCCGAGGTTCTGCTCGGCGGGGACCACGTCGGTCAGCAGGCCGGTCACGCGGCACCCCCTGGGCTGAGGCGGACGAGGGATCCGTCGCCGGCGGCGAGGCTGCGCCGCAGCGAGCAGCCGGGCGAGTTGGTCGGCAGCCAGACGACGCGGTCGGGCATCGCGGTGACTTCGACGGGCAGCGTGACCGATCCGGCCGAGGTGGTGACCGTGAGACGCTCGCCCTCGGCGACACCGGCCTCGGCCGCGGTCGCTGCACTGACCCGGGCGACCGCTGGGTGCGCGGTACCCGCGAGGTAGGGCTCGCCGTCCTGCATCCGGCCCGCGTCGAGCAGCAGCCGCCAGGTCGAGAGCACGGCCTCGCCGGCCTCCGGGCTGGCGGCGGTCGAGGCGTCGGTAGCCGGCGCCGCCTCGCGGTCACCGTTCCAGGGACCCAGGTCGGCCAGCTCGCGTCTGGCCGCCTCGGCGGACTCCAGGTCGATAGGGGCACCGAGGGCGTCCGCCAGCATGGACAGGACCCGGCCGTCGCTGACCGCCGCGGACTCCTTGAGGACCGCGTCGAACGTGCGCCGGCGGCCCTCCCAGTCGACGAACGTGCCGGACTTCTCGGCGACCGGAGCGATCGGGAAGACGACGTCGGCGAAGTGCGTGACGGCGCTGGTCCGCAGCTCGAGGCTGACGACGAACGGGGCGGCGTCCAGCGCGCGCAACGCGGCCGTGGGATCGGGCAGGTCG
>JANMWN010000098.1:0-15480 GCA_031394045.1 Sporichthyaceae bacterium | reverse complement strand
GCGGCCTTGACGTCGACGACGGCTTGCCTGATCTCGTCGATGCCGGGGAACTGGAAGCCCAGGGCCGCGACCCAGCGCCACGCGATACGGCCCGATGCGTCGACCACGAAGACCGACCGGCGCAGCCCCATCGGGCCGACGATCCCGTACTCGCGGGCGGTGCCCTTGGCGGTGTCCGCCAGCAGCGGCATCTTCAGCTTCTTGCCCTCGGCGAACATCCGGTGCGACTCGACGTCCTGCGGCGAGATGCCCCACACCACCGCGTCGTACAGGTGCAGGTCCGCGATGCTGTCGGAGTACGCGCACATCTGCCGCGAGCAGACCAGCCGCTCGTCGCCGGGATAGAACGCGAGGACGACCGGGTGACCCCGCTCCGCGGAGAGCGAGAACCGCGCCTCGGCGTTGTTGTACCAGCCGGAGAGCGTGAAGTCAGGGGCGTTCGCACCCACCAGGATCGCCATGTACGCCGGGCCCTTTCGCGGGTGCCTCCCCCGGGAAGACCGAGGGCTCTTCCCCCGTCATCGGCACGAACGACCCGCTCCTTCAGGGATTTGTCGCGACGTCGTCCGACCCGGTCGACGCCGCCAGCTGCCCGCAGGCGCCATCGATCTCACGCCCCCTGGTGTCGCGGACGGTGACAGCGACCCCATGCGCCTCGAGCCCGCGTACGAACGCCTTCTCGTCCGACGCCCGCGACGCCGTCCACTTCGAGCCCGGCGTCGGGTTGAGCGGGATCAGGTTGACGTGGACCAGCCGCCCGGCGAGCAGCCGGCCGAGCAGGTCGGCGCGCCAGGCCTGGTCGTTGATGTCCCGGATCAGCGCATACTCGATGGACACCCGGCGACCGGTACGCCCCGCGTACGACCAGGCGGCGTCGAGCACCTCGGCCACGGGCCAGCGGGTGTTGACGGGGACGAGCTCGTCGCGCAGCTCGTCGTCGGGTGCGTGCAACGAGACGGCGAGGGTGACCGGCAGACCTTCGTCCGCGAGCTGGGCGATCCGCGGCACCAGCCCGACCGTGGAGACAGTCACCCCGCGCGCGGAGATGCCAAGGCCGGCCGGCGACGGGTCGATCAGCCCATGCAGGGCCGTGACGACGGCCGAGTAGTTGGCCAGTGGCTCGCCCATGCCCATGAAGACGACGTTGTTGACCCGCCCCGGGCCACCGGACACCTCGCCCCGCGCCAGCGCCCTGGCCCCGGCCGCGACCTGCTCGACGATCTCGCCGCCCGAGAGGTTGCGGGTGAGCCCGGCCTGCCCGGTGGCGCAGAAAGGGCAGTTCATCCCGCACCCGGCCTGGGACGAGACGCAGATCGTCGTACGCGCCGCGCTGGTCGCCGTCTTCGGGTACCGCATCAGCACCGACTCGACCAGCGTGCCGTCGAACAGCTTCCACAGGGTCTTGCGGGTCAGCCCACCGTCGCACTCCAGCGCCCGTACGTACGTCATCAGGGTGGGGGTGAGGGCATCGGCCAGTCCCGAGCGGGCAGCCGCCGGGATGTCCGTCCACGCCGCAGAGTCGTCGGCCAGCCGGCCAAAGTAGTGGGTGGCCACCTGCTTGGCACGAAAGGCCGGCTCGCCCAGACCGGCAGCGGTGGCGACCCGCTCGGCCGCGGTCATGTCCACCAGGTGCCGTGGCGGCTTGGCCCGGCGAGGTGCGATGAACGTGAGCTCGCCCGGGGTCGTCGGCACGGGTCAGCGCCCCACTACGAGCGACAGCAGCACGTACGCGACAGGTGCCACCGGGATCAGCGAGTCCAGCCGGTCCATCATCCCGCCGTGACCCGGCAGCAGCCGACCCATGTCCTTGATGCGGAGGTCGCGCTTGACCATCGACTCGGCGAGGTCACCGAGGGTGGCCGTGATCACCACAGCCAGCCCGACGAGGAGCCCCTGCCAGGGTTTGGTGTCCAGCAGCCAGCCGGTGATCAGCCAGCCGCCGAGGAGGCAGGCGATGACCGAGCCGGCGAACCCTTCCCACGACTTCTTCGGGCTGATCCGCGGCGCCATCGGGTGCTTGCCCAGGAGCACGCCGAGCGCGTACCCCCCGACGTCGCTGCACACGGTGAGCGCGATGAAGACAACGACCCGGTCGGCGCCGCGAGGCTGGGCGAACATCAGCAGGGCGAAGCTGCCCAGGAACGCGGCGTATGCGGCGATCCACGCGCTTGCCGTCACGTCTTGCACGGCACCGGCGGTTTCCCCCGGCAGGCGCCAGAACAGCACCGTCAGGACCGTGCCGGCGAAGGCGACCGCAAGCCCGGGGAGCCCGCCGTAGTAGGACGCGAACACCATCGCGACGGTGCCCAGCACGAGCGGGACCCGGGCAGCGCGTACCCCCACGGTGGCGACGCTGGTCACGAGCTCGAGCACCGCGATGCTGAACGCGACGGCGACCACGACGACGAACCCGACCGGGAACCAGTTGACGGTGACGACGCAGAGCGCCGCCAGGAAGACGCCCACCGCTGTCGCCAACGGCAGGTTGCGGCCGGCCCGGGACGGGGGCGAGGCGGGTGTGGCAGGCGAAGGCGCGTCGGGAGTCTGGGTCATGTCAGGCACAGGGGTCCGTCAGACCTCGAGAAGCTCGGCTTCCTTGTGCTTGAGCAGCTCGTCGATGCTGGCGACGTACTTGTGCGTGATCTCCTCGAGGTGCTTCTCGGCACGGCGCACCTCGTCCTCGCCCGCGTCGCCGTCATCGGCCAGCTTCTGGAGCGCGCCCATGGCATGCCTACGTACGCTGCGGATCGAGATGCGGGCGTCCTCGCCCTTGGTCCTGGCCACCTTGATGAACTCGCGCCTGCGCTCCTCGGTGAGCTGGGGGAACGACACCCGGATCACCGCACCGTCGTCGGTCGGGTTGACGCCGAGGTCGCTGTCGCGGATGGCCTTCTCGATGGCGGTGAGCATGCCCTTGTCGTAAGGGGTGATCACGACCATGCGTGCGTCGACGACGTGCAGCGAGGCCATCTGCGGTACGGGGGTCGGCGTGCCGTAGTAGTCGGCCTGGACCTTGTTGAACATCGAGGGCTGCGCGCGGCCGGTACGGATGCCCGCGAAGTCGTCCCGCGCGACGGTGACGGCCTTGTCCATCTTGTCCTCGGCCTCGAGGAGGGTGTCGTCGATCACGCTGGGTCTCCCTGTCGGTGAAGGCTGTTGCTGGCAATGGCTATCGGGATGGCGGTCCGGATGGCTGTCGCGGTCGCCGTGTCAGGCATGGTCGGCCGTGACGAGCGTCCCGATCCTCTCACCCCGTACGGCTCTGGCGATGTTGCCTTCGACCAGCAGGTTGAACACGACGATGGGCAGGTCGTTGTCGCGGCAGAGGCTGATCGCCGTTGCGTCGGCCACCTTGAGCCCGCGCGCCAGCACCTCCGAGTGCGAGAGCCGGTCGAAGCGCTGCGCCGCGGGGTTGATCCTCGGGTCGGAGTCGTAAACCCCGTCAACGCCCTTGGCCATCAGCACGACCTCGGCACCGACCTCGAGGGCTCGCTGGGCGGCCGTGGTGTCGGTCGAGAAGAACGGCAGCCCGAACCCGGCGCCGAAGATCACCACCCGACCCTTCTCGAGGTGCCGGATCGCCCGCCGGGGGATGTAGGGCTCAGCGACCTGGCCCATGGTGATCGCCGTCTGCACCCGCGTCTCGACGCCCTGCTTCTCCAGGAAGTCCTGCAGCGCGAGGCAGTTCATCACCGTGCCGAGCATGCCCATGTAGTCGGCCCGGCTGCGGTCCATGCCCCGCTCGGACAGCTGTGCGCCGCGGAAGTAGTTGCCGCCCCCGATCACGACGGCGACCTGCACGCCGGTGCGCACGACCTCACCGATCTGCCGGGCGATGGCCTGGACGATGTCAGGGTCGACACCCAGGGCCTCGCCGCCGGCGAACGCCTCACCGGACAGCTTGAGCAGGACGCGGTGGAAGCCGCCTTCAGGGGTACCCGGCCACAGCGGTTCTGGTACGACCGTCGGCGCGTCGAGCTCCACCGTGATCTCCTCCACTGGAGCCGCCTCCTCCTGTACGCCCCGCCGACGACCGCAGGGGGTGCGGATGTCCCGCAGTCTGCCCTACCAGGTGGCGCTAGTTCGACCCAACCTCGAACCGCGCGAAGCCGGTCACCGTCACGCCGGCGTCGGCCAGCAGCTGCTGCACGGACTTCTTCTGGTCGGTCACCGACGGCTGCTCGAGCAGGACGAAGTCCTTGTAGTACGCGGTGACCTTGCCCTCGATGATCCGCGGCAGGGCAGCCTCGGGCTTGCCCTCCTCGCGCGCGGTCGCCTCGGCGATCCGCTGCTCGGCCTCGATCGTCTCGGCCGGCACCTGGTCGCGGGAGAGGTACTTCGGCCGCATCGCCGCCACCTGCTGGGCAACGACCTTGGCGGCCACCTTGTCAGACGCGGTGTCCGCACCCTCGTACGAGACGAGGACGCCGATCTGCGGCGGCAGCGCGGGGTCCTTGCGGTGGACGTACGTCGCGATCGTGCCCTCGAGGACGGCCACCCGGCGCAGCTCGAGCTTTTCGCCGATGATCGCGGAGACCGCCTCGATGGCGGCCCGGACGGTCTGTCCCTCGGGCAGGATGGACTCGAGGGTCGCCTCGACGTCGGCCGGGCGGGTGGCCTCGACCAAGCCGGCGATCGACGCCGCCAGCTCCTGGAACTGGGCGTTCTTGGCGACGAAGTCGGTCTCGCAGTTGAGCTCGATGATGGCCGGCCCGGACACGGCGACCAGCCCGTTGGCGGCGACCCGCGCGGCCCGCTTGCCGACGTCCTTGGCACCCTTGGTGCGCAGGATGTCGACGGCCTTGTCGAAGTCGCCGTCGGCCTCGACGAGCGCGTTCTTGCAGTCCATCATGCCCGCGGCGGTGAGCTCGCGAAGGCGCTTGACGTCGGCTGCGGTGAAGTCGGCCATGGTGCAGTCTCGTTTCGTTCGATCGGTCGTCCGGCGGGGTACGGACGGGTACAGAGGGGAATCGCTCGGTCGGGGGTCCTACGGACCGCCCCGAGGGAGCGGAGGACCGGCACCGAGCCTGCGCGACTGCGCGGGCCTGGTGCCGGTCGCTGGCGTCAGACCTGCTCGGTGCTCTCGTCCGCCGGCGCCTCGACCTCGGCCACGACGACCTGAGGCTCGACCTCCACTGCGGGGGACTCGGCCTCGACCTCGGCAGCAGGGGCCTCGACCTCAGCGGCAGGAGCCGCGGGAGCCGTGTCGCCGGACAGGAGCTCGCGCTCCCAGTCGGCCAGCGGCTCGTCGCCACCAAGCTCGGCGCCCGGCTTCTCGTCGGTCTGGCCCACGCCTGCGCGCGCCATCAGGCCTTCGGCGACCGCATCGGCGATGACCCGGGTCAGCAGGCCGACGGCGCGGATCGCGTCGTCGTTTCCGGGGATCGGGAAGTCGACCTCGTCCGGGTCGCAGTTGGTGTCGAGGATCGCGACAACCGGGATGTGCAGCTTGCGCGCCTCGGCGACCGCGATGTGCTCCTTCTTGGTGTCGACCAGCCATACCGCGCTAGGGACCCGCGTCATGTCGCGGATTCCGCCCAGGATCTTCTCCAGCTTGACCTTCTCGCGCTTGAGGACGAGCAGCTCCTTCTTGGTGATCCCGGAGGCTGCCACGTCGTCGAAGTCGATCAGCTCGAGCTCCTTGAGGCGCTGGAGGCGCTTGTGCACGGTGGAGAAGTTGGTGAGCATGCCGCCCAGCCAGCGCTGGTTGACGTACGGCATGCCGACGCGGGTCGCCTGCTCGGCCACCGACTCCTGAGCCTGCTTCTTGGTCCCGACGAAGAGGATCGAGCCCCCGTGGGCCACGGTCTCTTTGACGAACTCGTAGGCGCGGTCGATGTACGACAGCGACTGCTGCAGGTCGATGATGTAGATGCCGTTGCGCTCGGTGAAGATGAAGCGCTTCATCTTGGGGTTCCAACGGCGGGTCTGGTGCCCGAAGTGCACGCCGCTCTCGAGCAGCTGGCGCATGGTGACAACGGCCATAGCCGAAGCACTCCTTCATGGGTCCGGTGGGCGCAGGCACGCCCGAGCCGGCCCGACTCGGTTCGTCGTGCACGGCGGTTGCGCGTGCACTTCCTGATGCCTCGAGTTCGGCTCAGCCGCCGAGGCGGACCGAGGAGCCGCTTGCGTCCGGCGGCTGCCGGGTGGGCGAGGAGACATGCGAATTTGCCCGGCGCAGTGCTCCGGACCTTTTGAGTCTACGCGATCGGCTGGGCGGCCAGCTACGCACCGTTGTCCACAGGGCTGGCGCGGTCGCGGGCTATCCACAGCGCGCAGATCCGCCGGCCGCTGACCCCGCCCGCCGACGCAGGCTGGCCGCATGTCCTTCGTCCTCGCACTCACCGTCGCCCTGCTCCTGCCCGCCCCGGACAGGTCCGCCGGCCCGGCCTGGGTCTGGCCGCTGTACGGCGCCCTCGTGGTCGTCCGCGGCTTCGACCCACCTCCCGCGCTGGAGCCCTGGCGCCAAGGCCACCGTGGGGTGGACCTCGCCGCGGTCGCCGGGGCTCCGGTCCGTTCCGGCGGGGCGGGCACGATCGGATTCGCCGGACCGCTCGCCGGGCGAGGGGTGGTGGTGGTCCTGCACGCCGGCGGGCTCCGGACGACCTACGAGCCGGTGTTCCCCACGGTCCGGCTCGGGCAGGTGGTCGCTCCCGGGCAGGCCATCGGGACGCTCCTGGCCGGCGGCTCGCACTGCCCACCCCGGAGCTGCCTGCACTGGGGCCTGCTGCGCGGAAGCACCTACCTGGACCCCCTGCTCCTCGTCGGCGGTCAGGACCCGCGGCGCGTACGCCTGCTGCCCTGGCTGACGGGCCCATCCAGGGGTGCCGTCCCATCGTCGGGCGATCTCGTCACGAGAGCCGCGCCGCGCAGCCCGGCGGCAGAACCGGCGCCCCCTCGTGCGGGTGCTTCCCGGCCTCCGCCCGATGCTGCTGCATCGGCAGTGCCTATGTCCGGCTTGCGCGAACCGGTACTGGTGGCCGGCGCCGGTATCGGCGCACTCTCGGCCTTCACCCTGTTGCGACGGGTTCGGCGCCGACCTCGAAGTCATGCATAGGCTCGTGCGGTGACGTCGTCGCTGGCCGACCGCAGCTTGCCGCGCTTCGAGCCTGACCGGTCGAACGACTCAGCCTGGCGTGCTGACCGCCAGGGTCAGTCGCGCTGCTCGGCCAGCTTGCCGCGGAGCTGGAGCACGGCCTTAGTGTGCATCTGGCAGATCCGCGACTCGGTGACACCGAGCACCTGCCCGATCTCGGCGAGCGTGAGTCCCTCGTAGTAGTAGAGGGTCACCACGATCTTCTCGCGCTCGGGCAGGGTGTTGATCGCCTTGGCCAGGAGGTACTTGGTCTCCTCGGACTCGAAGGCGGCCACCGGGTCCTCGGCGCGGGTGTCCTCTAGCGTGTCGACCAGGCTGAGCTTGTCGCCCTTCTCGCCGCCGACGCTCAGCAGTTCGTCGAGCGCCACCACGTTGACGAAGGACACCTGGCTGAAGATCGCGTGCAGGTCCTCGAGCTTGATCCCCATCTGGCCCGCAACCTCGGCCTCGGTCGGGGTCCGGTGCAGCTGGCCCTCGAGCGCGGCATAGGCCTTCTCGACCTCGCGCGCCTTGTACCGGACCGAGCGCGGGATCCAGTCGATCGCGCGCAGCTCGTCAATGATGGCGCCGCGGATCCGGCTGATCGCGTACGTCTCGAACTTGATCGCCCGCTCGAGGTCGAACTTCTCGATGGCATCGATGAGGCCGAAGATTCCGTACGAGACGAGGTCGGCCTGCTCGATGTTCGGCGGAAGACCGACGCCGACCCGGCCGGCGACGTACTTGACCAGCGGCGAGTAGTGCAGGATCAGCCGCTCGCGCAGACCTTGGTCCGCAGTGGCCTTGAAGCCCTCCCAGAGCTCGCGCAGCGCCGTGGCCGCAGCCTCGGGGTCCGGCACGTCGTCAGGGATGATCACCGTGACTGGCTCGTCGACCTCCGCGGTCGCTGCGTCCGATGCGTCCGTGTCGGGCTCCGACTCGGATCCCACCTCGATGACTGCTGCTGCCTCGGTGTCGGCCGGCACGTTGTTGGCTTCCTTCGTTTCGGCTGACTTGCGGACAGGCCTGGCAACGGCTTTCGTCGCGGTCTTGCGCGGAGCCCGGGCGGGCTTGGCAGACCCGTTCTCGACACTGACGACCTTGAGCTGGTCGTCCTCGGCCGCGACGGACATGCCGTCACGCTCGGGGGTGCGCCTGCTCATACGTCGCCTTCAACCTCTCGACGGACACATGCGTATAGATCTGCGTGGTTGCGAGCGTAGCGTGACCCAGGAGCTCCTGGACGGAACGCAGGTCCGCGCCACCCTCAAGAAGATGCGTGGCGGCGCTATGACGTAGCCCGTGCGGACCAAGATCCGGTGCCCCCGGCAACTCCCCCACCATCATATGGACCAGGCGCCGTACAGCGCGCTGATCGAGGCGTCCGCCACGACCTCCGAGGAACATCGCCGGGCCGCTGGACGCGGTGACCAAAGACCCGCGCCCGGACGTCAGCCACTCCTCGAGCGCTCGCGCAGCGGGCAACCCGATGGGGACGGTGCGCTCCTTGCGGCCCTTGCCGAGCACCCGGACCACCCGCCTCGCGCGGTCGTAGTCGTCGACGTCGAGACCCACCAGCTCGCCCACGCGGATGCCACTGGCATACAGCACCTCCAGGACAGCGCGGTCCCGCAGCCCGGCCGGCGAGCCGTCGTCGGAGGCCACCGCAGCCAGGTCCATCAGTGCCTTCGCCTGGTCCTGGCGCAGCACCCCGGGCAACGTACGGTGCGGCCGGGCCGACCCGAGCAGCAGCCCCGGATCTGCGGCCAGTACGCCGCGACGGTGGCACCAGGCGGTGAAGACCTTGGCCGAGGCAGCCCGGCGAGCGAGCGTGGACCGGGCGGCTCCTGCGGCGGCGAGCGACCCCAGCCAGCTGCGCAGCACGCTGACGTCCAGTGCCCCCGGCTCGGCGAACCCGCGTGCTCCGGCGTGGGCCAGCAGAGCGGTCACGTCACCGGTGTAGGCGCGCACGGTGTGCACCGACAGGTCACGCTCGGCCTCCAGATGCCGGCGGAAGGCGTGGACGGCAGCGGCGGAGCTCGCGGACAGGTCAACCCCGGGCGCGCCACGTCTCGCCGTCTTGACCACCCGACCACGGTCCGTGAGTCAGGGTCGTGGGTCAAGGACCGCCACGGCCGGGGCGGACCTTTTCGGCACCTTGCTGCACCCCGCAGGTTCACCCGTCCGGCGTTCACCCGTTCGGAGTCACTTGCCTCGAACAGCGTCGATGCCTCCGGCACCGGGTCCGCGGCCGGCCGCAAGCCGCCAGCCACCGCCGACCTCCTCGACCAGGCCGAGCAACCGCAGCAGCCGGGTCCGCTGCCCGACCAGGTCGGCGGACAGCCCGCTCTCGCGCGCGAGCTGTTCACGGGTCAGCGTCCTGCGTACGGGCATCGCGTCCAGCACCCGCCGGGCCAGGTGGTCGAGCTGGTCCTCCGGCCGCCGAGCACCGGACCGCGAGGTCTGCTGCTGCGTCTCCAGCGCCTCGCCCTCGGTGAAGGTCTCCCCCATCGACCCGACAGCCGCGACGACGTCAGCGGCCCCGGTCACGATCGTGGCCCGGCCCTCGACGAGCTCGCGGTGCACGCCCGCGGACAGGGTGGAGGTGACCGGGCCGGGTACCCCGAGGACCGGTCGCTGCATCCGGCGCGCCCACAACGTGGTGCTCAGCGCGCCGCTGCGGAACGCCGCCTCCACCAGGACCGTCCCGCGCGTGAGCGCAGCGATCAGTCGGTTGCGGTCGAGGAACCTGAGCTTGGTCGGATGCGACCCCGGCGGCAGCTCGCTCACCAGGAGCCCTTCGACCGCGATCCGTTCGAAGAGCGACTGGTGCCCCACGGGATAAGGCACGTCGACGCCCGAGGCGAGCACCGAGACCGTCATCCCGCCCAGGGCCAGCGACCCGCGGTGGGCGGCCGCGTCGATGCCGTAGGCCCCGCCGGAGACCGCCGCGTACCCCCGTTCGGCCAGTCCTGACCCGAGGTCTGACGCGACCCGGCTGCCGTACGCAGTGGCGGCTCTGGCCCCAACCACCGCGACCGAGCGCAGGACCGCGATCCGCAGGTTCGCCGCGCCGCGCACCCACAAGCCGAGCGGTGGGGCCGCCTCTCGATGCCCACGGACCGCCTCCAGCTCGAGGTCTCCCAGCTGGCTGGGCCACTCCAGGTCGCCGGGGACGACGTACCGGACCTGGTCGCGCTCCCCGAGCACCAGATCCTGCTCGGCGGCCGCGGTCACCGAGGTGCGAGTGCCGCCGAGGCGGGCCCGGTAGTGGTCGAGCCCGGGCAGCGACGACGTCCCGGCCTCGATCGCCCGCACGACGGCAGGCGCGCCGACGTCGCGGACGAGAGTGAACAGCTGGCGGTCGTTCGGCTCGGACAGCCGCCCGAGCACGGCCCTGGCCAGGCGCTCGTCGTCCGGCGCCCTCACGCGGCCAGCCCGGGCAGGACGGCCGCCTGGCGCAGCTCGAGGGCCAGGCCGACCTCGGGCGCCTGCGGCCGATCCTTGCCTGCGAGGTCGGCGAGTGTCCAGGCGACGCGCAGGACCCGATCGACCCCACGCGCCGACAGGGCACCGCGCGCGAGCTCGGTGTACAGGCAGCTGAGGTCACCTGGCGGCAGCCGCCAGGAGGGCCCGCGCAGCACCGACCCGGGTACGTGCGCGTTGGACTGCCACGGGGTGCCGGCCCACCGGCTGGCCGCGCGGTCGCGGGCCTCGCTGACCCGGGCAGCGACTGTCGCGGTGCTCTCGCCGGCCAGCCCGTCGAGCAGGTCGGCCCTGGTCGGCTGCGGAACGCGCACCATCAGGTCGATCCGGTCCATGAGCGGCCCCGACAGCCGGCCGACGTAGCTGCGCTGCCGCATCGCCGAGCAGCGGCACTGGGTCGACGTGGTCGCCAGGCCGCAGGGGCAGGGGTTGGCCGCCATGACGAGCTGGAACCGCGCGGGGTAGTGAACGGCACCGCGGGACCGGTCGAGGGTGAGCCGCCCCGACTCGATCGGCTGCCGGAGCCCGTCGATCACGCCCTTGGCGAACTCGGGGGCCTCGTCGAGGAACAGCACCCCGTGGTGCGCCAGGCTCGCCGCGCCAGGACGGGCCAGGCCCGACCCGCCCCCGACTACGGCGGCCGTCGACGAGGTGTGGTGCGGCGCCCGGAACGGCGGGCGGAGGATCAACGAGACGTCGGCAGGGAGCTGACCGGCGACCGAGTGGATCGCCGTGACCTCGACGGCCTGGCCTCGCGTCAGCTCGGGAAGCAGCCCGGGCAGCCGTTCAGCCAGCATCGTCTTGCCCGAGCCCGGTGGACCGTGCAGGAACAGGTGGTGGGCGCCGGCGGCCGCGATCTCGAGCGCGTACCTGGCCTCGGGCTGGCCCGCGACATCGGCGAGGTCGAGCGTGTCCAGCCGGTCAGGACTGACGGGGGGCGGGTCCGGCAGGTCGGGCACCGGGATCTCGCAGCGCAGGATCGCGAGCAGCTCGGCCAGGCTGCCGACGGCGACCACCCTGATGCCCGGGACCACCGCCGCCTCGACAGCGTTGCCCCGGGCCACGGCCACCCGCTCGGCGCCGGACGCCACCGCGGCCAGGACCGCTGGAAGTACGCCACGGACTGGACGGACCTGCCCGTCGAGCCCGAGCTCGCCGATCAGCACCAGGTCGGCCACCCAGCGCGGGTCGACGCGTTCGGCGGCAGCCAGCACGCAGATCGCGAGCGCCAGGTCATAGCCGCTGCCCGACTTCCGCAGCGACGCGGGCGAGAGGTTGACGGTGATCCGGTGCTGCGGCCAGGGCTCGCCACTGTTGATGACGGCGGCCTTGACCCGCTCGCGCGCCTCGGACAACGAGGTGTCCGGCAGCCCGATCAGCGTCAGCCCGGGCAGCCCCTGGGCGAGGTGCGCCTCGACCTCGACGATGTGACCAGCCACGCCGAGCACGGCGACCGCTCGGGTCCGCGCCAGGGTCACGCGCACACTCCCCGGACGTGCTCCACCTGGGCAGCACCGGTGCCCGCCTGAAGGACACCGACGACGTCGAAGCGAACCGCGGACGGGTGCACCTCTCGTTCGGCCAGCCAGCGGGCGGCCAGGCGTCGCAGCCGCGCCACCTTGCGCGGGGTGACCGCCTCGAGCGGCGTGCCGTAGCCGAGCCCGCTCCTGGTCTTGACCTCGCAGATGACCAGTACCTGACCGTCCCGCCCGACGATGTCGATCTCGCCCGCGTCGCAGCGCCAGTTGCGCTCGAGCACCACGATCCCCTGCTCGATCAGGTGCCGCGCCGCCACGTCCTCGCCGTACCGTCCCAGTGCATCCTTGGCACGCATCTCGCACCACCTCCAGCGGCAAGCCTGCGGTGGAGCGACCGACCTGGACCGGACGAGTGTGCGACCTGTGGACGAACAGGACACCTGTGGACAGCTGCGGACACCTGTGGACAGCTGCGGGTGGACAGCCTCAGTCCGAAGGCACCTGGAGGTCGGGCTTGGCGAGCTCCTCGATGTTGACGTCCTTGAAGGTCAGCACCTTGACGTTCTTGACGAACCGCGCCGGGCGGTACATGTCCCACACCCAGGCATCACTCATGGTGACCTCGAAGTACACCTCGCCGTCCGCGGAGCGAACCTGCAGGTCCACGTTGTTGGTGAGGTAGAAGCGGCGCTCGGTCTCGACGACGTACCCGAACAGACCGACGACGTCGCGATACTCGCGATAGAGCTGCAGCTCTATCTCGGTCTCGTACCGCTCGAGGTCCTCCGAGCTCACGTGCGCACCTCCTGGTTGCGGTCGAGCAGGATCAGGGCCCCATCTTGCCCCGGCTCCGGGCCCCACGCCGCCAGGTCCAGCTCGTCGCCCGCCCCGAAGTCGCCGACCCCGAAGTCATCGACCCCGAGCCGCCAGCTCAGCCGGTGGTAGGGGCTCGGCCCGACCCGCCGGAGGGCGTCACGGTGCTGCGGCGTGGCGTAGCCCTTGTTGACCTCCCAGCCGTACTCGGGGTGGTCGGCTGCCAGGCCAGTCATGTACGCGTCCCGGGTGGTCTTCGCCAGGACGCTCGCCGCCGCCACGCTCGCGCAGCGCAGGTCAGCCTTGATCAGCGTACGTACGTGCGGGAAGGGCACCGGGAACACCGACAACAACGCCTCGGTACCCCCGCCCGCCCCCGGCGGTGTGAGGTAGTCGTGGTTGCCGTCCAGCAGCACGCAGTCCGGCGGCTGCGCGAGCCCGGCCAACGCTCGGTGCCCGGCCAGCCGCAACGCCGCGATCAGCCCGATCTCGTCGATCTCGGCAGCGCTCGCATCGGCGACCGCCCAGGCCGACACCCATCGCTGGATCCTGGGTACGAGCGCCCGCCGAGCCGCGGGGGTGAGCAGCTTGCTGTCGCGCAGCCCGCGCGGCGGCCGGCCCTGGTCGGCGCCGACCAGCACCACCCCGACGGTGACCGGACCGCTGAGAGCGCCGCGGCCGACCTCGTCGACACCGGCGACGACGGCGAACCCTTCGCCGACCAGACCCGACTCGACCAAGAGACGGGGCGCCCGGCCGGGCGGCGGGCTCACTCCCCCACATCCTTGGGCTCGGCGGGCGGCCCGTCGGCGAGCAGGAGGGCGAGCTCGGCCCCGAGAGTCGATGGGTAGACGGTCTCGTCGGTGCTTGCGAGCTCGGTCACCGACCACCAGCGGAAGGCGTCCACGCTGTCTCGTTCCAGCTCGGTGAACCCGCTGAAGTCGACGTCGTGCCGGTCGACCCGAGCCAGGAAGAACGTCTCGGCCTGCCGGTAGCTGCGGCCCATGAAGTCGAAGTGCGCGGTACGCACCCAAACGGCGGGCCCGAGCCGGCTCAGCACCAGGCCGGTCTCCTCGGCGAGCTCGCGGCGTGCCGCCTCCTCGGGAGTCTCACCCGGGTCCAGGCCACCACCCGGGGTGAACCACCAGAGCCCGGACCCCGGGTCGGCCGGGTCGCAACCGCGCAGGAGCAGGACTCGGTCGGCACCGTCGAGCAGGAGGACGCGAGCGCCGGTCCGGTCGATCGGCTCCGTCCCGGTGGTCATGCCCGGCAGCGTACGTCGGCCGGGAGGCGCCACGTCAGAGCAGCCGGTCAGTTCCACCACTCGAACGGCTCGACGATTCGCTCCCCCGCGAGGAACGGGACCAGCAAGCCGGGCAGCCGGCCGGGGAAGAACCGTTCGGCGCTGGCCACGACGTCCGGAACGGCCCACCAACGGTGCCCGACATAGTCCTCGAGCTCCTCGGGGGTACGCCCGTCGCGGACCGGCGCAGGGCCGGTCGACGCGATCCTCGTCGTGACGACGTGCTCGTGCTGCAGGATGCGGCGGCCCCGGCGCCGGTAGGTCGCCGACCGGGACCACGTCGGCGCCCCGACGCTGGCAGGGTCAAGGTCGAAGCCGGTCTCCTCCAGCAGCTCACGCGCCGCGGTCTCGGCGACCGACTCCCCCGCCTCCATCCCGCCGCCGGGCAGCTCCCACCAGGTGCCGAGCTCTGGGGTACTTGCGTCGACCGTACGGAACAGGAGCACCGCACCGGTCAGGTCGACCAGCACGACGCGTACCGAGGTCCGCTCGACGTCGAAGTCGAGGTCGGAGGGGACCGCAGTCATCGGCGGGTCATCGGCGAGTCATCGGCGGCCAGCTCGAAATGGGTCGGCTCAAGCCGACCGGGTGGCCCGCCTGCGCCGCCAGCGACGGCGGCCACCGACGATCGGGATTGCGCCGACCAGGCCGAGGGCCAACGGGCTGCTGAGAATGGCAGAAGCCGTGGACTTGTTCAGTCCGGCCTGGTCGAAGGTGGTCGGGTTCGACAGCCAGGACCAGTGCCCGGCCGGCCAGATGATCACGAAGGCGCGCCCGATCACCTTGCTCTCGGGCACGGTGCCGCCGCCCGGGTCACCCAGGTGCGCGCGCGAGTCCGAGGAGGCGGCGCGATGGTCGCCCATCACCCAGAGGCGCCCCGCGGGAACGGTGATGTCGAACGGCGAGTCGGACGGCGAGTTGCCCGGGAACAGGTACGGCTCGTCGAGCGCGACCCCGTTGACCGTGACCCGACCCTTGGCGTCGCAGCAGGCGACCCGATCACCTGGGATGCCGATGACGCGCTTGATGAAGTCCCGCTCAGACGGCGGCGCGAAGCCGACCAGGCCGCCGAACCACGACAACGCCTTGGTCACCGGGTTGGTCGGCTCGGTGATCGTCACCTCAGGGGAGAACGAGTCGAGCCCGTCGAAGACGACGACGTCACCGCGCTTGATGTCGCGTAGGTGGTAGACGACCTTGTTGACCATGACCCGGTCGCCGATCTGCAGCGTGTTCTCCATCGACCCCGACGGGATGTAGAACGCCTGCACCAGGAACGTCTTCAGCAGGACCGCAAGGGCGATCGCGATGATGATGAGGACCGG
>JANMWN010000077.1:0-4014 GCA_031394045.1 Sporichthyaceae bacterium | reverse complement strand
CTGCGCGCTCGCGCAGGAGGTCCGGCTGATGCTCGACGAGGGTGTGGTCGCTGCCCCGGAGGACATCGACCTGTGCGTGCTGCTCGGCGGCGGCTGGGCGTTCTGGAACGGTGGCATCACGCCGTCGCTCGACCGTACCGGTGTGTCAGAACGCGTGACGGGGAAACGGTTCCTGGCCCCTGGCGTGGCTTCTGTCGGCTAGCCGAATCGGCTAGTGGACCGGGCGGATCACTCGCGCGATCCACTTGTTGAGACCGCTCACGAACTTGGCCTCGCTCATGTGCAGCACGGCCTGGAACGCAGCGGCCTCAGCCTTCCGCGACGCCGCCGAGTCCTCGGGCGTCGAGATCTTCGCGAGCCGTTCGTAGACCAGCCTGACCTTGCTCTCGCCGTACGTCTCGGACATGTACTCAAGGGCCAGCCAGGCCATCCCGTAGTCGTACGCCGCGGTGATGCCGCCGTGATAGAAGCCGCTCGAGGTCGGCAGCGCCTTCGGCAGGTGACCGCTGCGGCCGTCCTTGCCGATCTTCTCGGCCACCCTCTGGTCGTACGGGTGGCCACGGTAGGCGGTGTACTCGGCGATGCCCTCGATCGACCACAGCGGGGTACCGTCCCCGACGTCGGCCCACTTGGCGACGTGGGTGAACTCGTGCGTCAGCAACGCCGGCAGGTTCTTGGAGCCGGGTGGCTCGTAGCGCGGGTTCGCCACGACGCGCAGCGGCTCGGTGGCCCGGGTGGCGTCGTCGTGCCCCATCCCGACGGTGAGGCCGTCGAAGTCCGAGATCGACGCGTTGCGCCCCAGGTACGTGCTGAAGACGTCTGCGTTCCGGGTGTCGTAGACCACCACCCGGTGCGCCCACCCGGACGGCCACATCGCCGTCACCTTGCCGACCGCCGCGTCCGCCTGCTTGACCACCGACGGCAGCTTCTTGGCGTCTGATGCGGACAGGACCACCAGCGCGTGCTTGCCGGTGCCCACCACGATGGGCTCCTTGTCCCACGGCTCGGCCCGCCGCGTACCTGCTGTTGACGTCTGGTCCCCGGCCAGCAGCCAGCGATCCCCGCGCAGCAGGAAGATCGGAACGTAGTCGTCCTGCACGGTCGACGCGTCGTAGCCGCGGAACGCGTAGCGGAGCCGATACCCCCGGCTGTACGTCGCCGTGTGGTCGGTCAGGAGGTTGGTCGCCGTCTGCGAGATCGCGAGGTTGGCCGAGGTGGCGTTGCTCTGCTCCACCCAGCCGTAGCTGCCCAGGGGGAGCTTGCGCAGGTTGGTGAACACCATCTTCTCGTGCGCCACGAGGGCCGGCTGCGTGCTGTCGACGTCCTTGAGCCAGCCGGCGAGGTCCCCGTGCGCCAACGCGGTCGCGCGCTTGGTCAGCACCAGGGTCACAGCGGCGTCGAGCCGGCCCGTCTCCTCGGTGTTCCGGCTGGCGGGGTCGGCCGCCGTCGGGGTGCTCGTCGGTACGACCGCCTGCGGGCTCGGCGCCGGGCTGGAGTGCGTGACGACCCCGGTGACAGCAGCGGCGGCCACGGCTGCTGCGACCGCCACGGCGACGATGACGCGCCGGCGCCGGGCCGGCTTCTGCGGCGACAGCGCTGGGACCAGGGCCGCGGGCTGACCGGCGCCGGAGCTCAGCCGTGGCGGTACGGACGGTCCGCCGTACGGCCAAGCCCCTGAACCGGCGTAGCGCTCCGCGACGCGCACTTCTCCGGCGGCGTCTCCCCCCTGGTACATGACAGCAAGCGTGACGCATGGTGGCCTCGGGGCGCAGGGTTTCCGAGCGACTACCGTGAGTAGTCGACGTCACCCCGGTGGTCGCTGTGCGTGGTCATCCACGCCGCTACCGTCGCTGTATGGAGTCGGGGGTGGGGTCGCGCGTTGCCTTGCGGCAGTGCGTGCTAGCCGTGTCCGTGCTCCAGGACCTCGACCTGGTGCCCATGGACGACGGCGTCATCATCGGCAGCGGCCGCCTCGTACCGTGGGACACGATCGAGGCCGGGCTGGCCGGCCACGACCCTGAGGCACCCGAGACCCGCGCCGCCCTGAGCAGCTGGCTGCAGGCTCTGACGTCGATCGCCTGGCGCTCCCCCGAGGACCTGGCCGGGCGCGCGCGCCCGGTCGGCCTGCCCCGCGACCACGCACTGCACCCGGGGGCCGGATGGGCCCTGGCGACGATCCCCGGCAGCGTGCTCGACCTCGGCGTCGGTCTGGTCGGCATCGGCACCGACCCGGACGAGGTCGTGGTCGTGCGTGCCGGGTTGCTCGAGGCCTGCGGGCACCGACCGAGCGACTGGTGGCCCGCGTGCCGTCGCTACCTCGAGGAGATGGGCGAGCTCGCAGCGTCGCGCTACAAGCTCAACCGCACCCAGCCGATCCGGCCGATGGGCGACTGCGACGTCGTGACCCTGATCGGCAGCGCGGCCTTTCGCAGGGCCCTGGTCGGCGGCGACTCCACGGGGATGCGCGCCGCGGCCATGCCGACCCGACGCCGTGGCTGGCTCGACCTGTCGCGGATCGACCCCGCGTTCGCCCTCGTCGCCGCGACGCTCGCCGACGACCACGAGCGCGGTTTCGAGCGGCCCCTGCTCATCACGGCCGAGGAGATCGTGATGGCCCGGCGCGGCGGTGACCCCGTGCTGCAGGCGCTACGCGACGGCTCCCCTGCCGACCCGATCCTGCCGGCGGTCCGCTACCGCTGAGCGGTGCCACTGTGGCGCAGGACCCGGATCTGGATCGTGGGCATCGGTACGGTCGCGGCCACGGACCATCCCGACCGCTCGTACAGCTCCACGTTGCTCGCGCTCGTCGTCTCGAGGTAGGCCGGCAGCGCGTCAGCCGCCGCTCGTTCGAGGCCGGCCGCCATCACGGCGCGACCCCACCGCTTGCCGGCGTGGTCGGGATGGGTGGCCAGGACGCCGAGGTACCAGTGCGGCTCGGTCGGCAGGGCGGTGTGCGCGGCCGCCTCGTACGCGTCGATCCGGGCCCGGGTAGCCGTGGGTACGTCCAGCAGCGGCTGATCGGGTAGTGACGCAGCTGACGGCGGGTTCCACATCGACACCGCTCCCCCAGCCGATCCGTCCGCGACTCCGGCGTCGATCAACCAGACCGTCCCTTGCCGGACCCGCTGGTCGAACAGGTGGGCCGCGAAGGCACCGGCCTCCGCCGCGTAGGTCTGGTCGTCCGGGAAGAAGTAGCGGAAGGCCGGGTCGGCCACGAACGCCGCCACCACGGTGGCCACGACAGCGTCTCGGTCGGTTGCCGATGCCAGGCGTACGACCGGCTCAGTCACGGTCCGGCTCGACGTCGGCGGCAGCCTCTGCGGGCTCGCGGACAGCGCCCTCGGCGGGGACGGCTAGACCGTTCTCGAGGCCGGCCATCTGCTCGACCACGGCACGGGAGATGTCCTGGGCGTTGAGGCCGATGGCGGTGAGGATCTGGGCCCGCTTGGCGCTGGGCAGGAACTCCTGCGGGATCGCGAAGTCGCGCAACGGCGTGTGGACGCCCGCGTCGCGCAGCGCCGCCGCCACCATCGAACCCACACCCCCGGCCCGTCCGTTGTCCTCGACCGTCACGACCAGCCGATGCTCGGCGGCCAGAGCCGGCAGAGCCGGGTCCAGCGGCTTGACCCAGCGGGGGTCGACGACCGTGACCCCCATCCCCTGGTCGGCGAGCCGGTCGGCGATCTCCAGGCACGTCTCTGCCATCACGCCGACGGACACCACGAGAACGTCCTGCTCACCGCTGCGGCACAGCACGTCCATGCCGCCGACCTTGCGGACCGCGACGATGTCCGGCCCCACCACGGCCTTGGGGAAGCGCAGCACCGTCGGCGCGTCCGACACGGCGACCGCCTCACGCAGCTCGGCGCGCAGGGTCGCGGCGTCCCGGGGGGCGGCTACCCGCAAGCCGGGCACCACCTGCAGGATCGACAGGTCCCACATGCCGTTGTGGCTCGCGCCGTCGTCACCGGTGACACCCGCCCGGTCGAGGACGAACGTCACGCCGGCCTTGTG
>JANMWN010000063.1:0-4663 GCA_031394045.1 Sporichthyaceae bacterium | reverse complement strand
CCACCTAGTGCTCCCGCGGGGCACGTCGCGGGGTGCCGCTCGGCGGCTGCTCACCGAGCAGGCCGAGTACGGCGGCTGGGAGCTCTCACGGCTGCTGCTCTACCCGGACGGGAGGCGAAAGGTCTGGCTGCGGCGGCGGATCATCCGGGTCGCACGTACGTTCTCCGACCGAACCGGCTAGTCAGCAGAGGTCGAGGAAGCGGTCGAGCACCCGGGTGCCGAACTGCAGGGCCTCGGTGGGCACCCGCTCGTCGACGCCGTGGAACATCGCCGCGAAGTCCAGCTCCGGCGGGAGCAGCAGGGGCGCGAACCCGATGCAGGGGATGCCGAGCTTCCAGAACGCCTTCGAGTCCGTACCGCCCGACAGCGTGTACGGGATCGGGCGGGCGATGGGGTCCTCGGCCACCAGGGCCGCGCACGCCGCCTCGACCAGCCGACCCTCGAACTCCGTCTCGAGAGCGATGTCGTGGTGGACGAACTCGCGCTGCACGTCCGGGCCGAGCAGCGCGTCGATCGTCTCGAAGAACTCGTCTTCGAAGCCGGGCAGGAACCGTCCGTCGATGTGTGCCTCGGCCTGGCCGGGGATCACGTTCACCTTGTAGCCGGCAGCCAGCATCGTCGGGTTCACTGTGTTGCGCAGGGTGGCGCCGATCAGGATCGCGATCGGGCCGAGCTTGGCCACCACCGTGTCCATGTCGTCGGGGTCGAGCTCGACGCCGAGCACCTCGGAGACCTCGGCGAGGAAGCGCTTGACCGTCTTGGTGACCCGGATCGGGAACGTGTGCCGCCCGACCCGGGCGACCGCCTCGCAAAGCGCCGTCACTGCGTTGTCGTCGTTCATCATCGACCCGTGCCCGGCGCGCCCGCGCGCCGTCAGCCGCATCCAGGCCAGGCCCTTCTCGGCCGTCTCGATCAGGTAGAACCGGGCGTCGTCGCCGAGGCTGACGCTGAAGCCGCCGACCTCGCTGATGCCCTCGGAGACGCCCTCGAACAGCTCCGGCCGCGTCGCAACCAGCTGGTGGGCACCGTTCTGACCGCCGGCCTCCTCGTCGGCGAGGAAGGCAAGGACCACGTCGCGGGCCGGCTTGCGACCTTCGCGCAGCCGCTGGCGTACGACCGCGAGGGTCATCGCGTCCATGTCCTTCATGTCCACGGCGCCGCGCCCCCACACGCAGCCGTCGCGTACCTCGCCGGAGAACGGGTCGACGGTCCAGTCGGCTGCGTTGGCGGGTACGACGTCGAGGTGGCCGTGGATGAGCAGCGCGTCGCGGCTGCGATCCTCGCCCTCGATGCGGGCGATCACGTTCGTACGGCGCTCGCCGGTCTCGACGATGGTGGGTTCGAGTCCGACCTCGGCGAGCTGGGCGGCGACCCACTCAGCAGCCTGGCGCTCCCCCGGCCCGGAGCCGTCGCCGAAGTTCGTCGAGTCGATCCGGATCAGGTCGCTGCACAGCTGGACGACCTCGTCGGCGGCGGTACGTCGGTCGGACGGATGCTCGGCTGGGGCGGTCACGCGTCCATCCTGCCCCCTGGCGGCGCGTCCGGGGAGACGGGCGTCCTTTGGTAGGATTTCCCGCGCTGCCCACACCCGCTGTGGGCGAGTCCGAGTGGCGGAATGGCAGACGCGCTAGCTTGAGGTGCTAGTGCCCTTTAACGGGCGTGGGGGTTCAAGTCCCCCCTCGGACACCCCTTGATCGCGAACATCCCGGCCCGGTGTGCAAGAGGCTATGAGGTCGAGTCGTTGGCCGACATCACGTGGACGGCCAGGTCCGCAGGCGCATTGCCGCTGGGGTGCGCTCGCCAACCAACCGCTCAGGCCAGCAGCAAGATCACCAGTGCGGGCAGCAGCACGACCACGACCACGATCAGCAACGGTCGGCGACCACGTTCCCGTGAAACTGGGACCGGCGAACCGGTGGGGTCTGACCGGAGCGGAGTCGTGCTCATGAGTGGCACGTCGAAGCACAGGGCCGTCAGGCGCAGGCCCGTAGCACCCACAGTTCTTCATCGAGACAGACCCACCGATGGACGAAGGGCCTCGGCCGGACCTGGCGCAGATGGCCCGTTCGGCCCATTCGCTACGCCCGGGTACGGCCTGCCAGAGTGGTCTCCCTCCAACCCGAGAAGTGAGGCTTCATCGTGCGCTCAGGACCGAAGCCAGTGAGCCGTAGGACCTTGGTCCGCCGCCCCTCAAGACGTCTGATTGTCACGGTCGCGGCCACCGCCTTAGCGGCGCTCTGCGCCCCGGTTGGATCCGCTCGGGCGTCCACCGTCGTCGCGCTGTGGAACATGAACGAGGCGGCTGGGTCCAAGGTGCTCGTTGACTCCGGCCCGAACCACATGAACGGCACGATCGGCACCTCGATCACCGGCAACGGCGCCGTCCATTCCTTTCCGCAGGTGGTACGCGGCTTCAACAACGCCACGTTCGACCCGCAGCACCTCGACGTGATCAACGATCCGCGGACCAACCCGGGCACGAGTGACTTCAAGGTCACCGCCAGGATCAAGATCGCGAAGCCGGCCGACGCCTTCGGGAACGTGATGCAGAAGGGACAGACCGGGACGCCGACGGGCTTCTGGAAGATGGAGCTCGACGGACCCACCCGAGGACTGGTCTTCTGCGGGTTCCGCTCGATCGTCAACGGAGTCACCACCAACGGCGGCATCCGCAGCCCCATCAATGTCGCGGACAACCAGTGGCACATCGTGATCTGCGAGCGCGGCCCGGGCTTCGTGTCCACGACTGTCGACGGCCACGTCACCACGCAGCTGGGGCACCCGACCGGCGCCATCACGAACACCGTGCCCCTGACCATCGGCGGCAAGCTCAACTGCACCGCCGCTTCCGTTGACCACGACTGCGACTACTTCAAAGGCCAGATCGACTACGTCCAGATCGAGACGAGCTGAGCCAGTCCGGCTCTGCAGTCACGCCGGCTCAGCGTTCACCGCGCTCAGACCGCGCCCAGCGCTGACCAGGAAGGCCTCGGCTGCTGCCAGCAGGCCCGCGGTGCGAGCAGCAGCAGGGCCACGACGGCGACGGCGACCAGCAGGGCCCAGACCAGCAGCCCGAGCGCGAACCATGCAGGGAACTGTTTCGCGCTGTGCGTACCGTCGACCTCCTGAGCCCCTGGGAGTCCTGGACCCACCTGCTCGAGAGATCTTCCATCTGGTAATACTTGATCTTCGTGCCCGATGTGCGATTGGAGCGGTGTCCGTTGAACCAGAGCGGAGGGGAGAACGGCAAACCGTGGATGGGGCCCCTCCCCGCATCCAGCGGATGCGATTGCCAGATCTGCCGGCCGGAGCCTTCGTACGACCCGGAGGACCGCCGCTCGATCGACACCATCCTCGAGCACGGCTGGCAGGTCATCGTCATCTCGGACGAGGCCGATTGCAGCAGCCCGGACCACGCTCACGACGGCGGCGAGCATCCGGACCCTGTGCTTCCCTTCGCCTACACGGTGGGCCTCGGACATCGCGCCGGGCATCCCGAGCTGCTGATGTCAGGGCTGGACCGTCAGCTCATGCACCGAGCGATCAACGGCGTGGCTCGCCGGGTGATGGACGGTCGGCGCCTGCTTCCAGGGGATGCGCTCGAGGGGGTCCTGGGAACGGTCCCGGTCGTCCTGGAGCGGGTTGCCGACGACGCACTGAGCGAGACGGTCCCCTGGTCCGGGTGGTTCCACCGGCGCAAGCCGGAAGCCCTGGTGATCGTGTGGCCCAGCACTTCAGGCCTGTTCCCCTGGCAGCCCGGGGCGCCTGATGTCCTCGACGCGTTGCAGCCTCGTCATTGGCGCGAGCCGATGGAGCACACAGGGGGTGTGGCTGTAGTCCCGGAGTGGGTGTTTCCCGTACCCCCTGACCGGATGGCCTTCACCTGCGCCCATGTGCTCGAGAACGGCGAGGCGATCCTTCGCGTTCTGCGCGAGACCGACGATCAGCGAGGTGAGGACTGGTGCATCCTCTGCGGGGCTGCCGAGCACGCTACGGACGACCTCCGCATCGTGCATATCTCCCACCTGGTCCGCTCAGCCCCCAGCCTCGTCGATGTAGGCGGCTTGGAGCTTGACCACGGCGCATCCCGGGACGATGTCGACTCACCCTGGAGCACGTTTCGGCTGGACTAGCAGTGCAGCTGTGACGGCTCACTCACGAGGGACGAGGAGCGGCGAGCTCCACGGTGAAGGTCAGTCCGGCGGCGCGTAGCCGGTTGGCGAGCAGGTCGCCCATCGCGGTCGCAGGCGTGAGCACCCCGTGCCGGTCCGGGAGCCGGTCGCGGTCCAGGGCCAGGCAGAGTGCGGCCTCGCCGAACATGACCGAGGTCGCCTGGTACCCCGGATCGCCCTGGGCCGCGACGATGCAGCGATAGCGCGCGCCGGTCGCGGTCCGGGTACGGATCTCCATCCGGAAGTGCCCGCGTCGACGGGCTTCCTCGGAGGGTCCCTCGCCCGGCGAAGGAAGGATGCGGTCGAGCACGGCCCTGGTCGGACGTAAGGACATGCCGACAACAGCCGCTGCCAGGCCGGCGCTGGCCGCGGCGGCCACCACCGGGCCAGCCAGCCCCTCCCCGTACGCCTGGTACTCCTGGTAGCGGAACCGCGGACCGTACGCCCAGTCCTGGATCGCGTTGCTGAGCCGGACCACCCTGGTGTTGTAC
>JANMWN010000238.1:0-2408 GCA_031394045.1 Sporichthyaceae bacterium | reverse complement strand
AACCGTGCCGGCTGCGTTGAGCGCGACGCCGTTGGTGGCGTGGTTCTCCTCGGAGCGGGGGAGGCCCCGGACGATGTCGAACTTGGTCCACGCCGTGCCAGTCCAGGTCAGCTTGGAGACCATGCCGGAGTTCGTGTCGAGGTTCAGGTCACCGCGGGGTCCGCCGCCGTAGCGGGGGTCGCTCGACGAGACGTACATGATCGGGCGCGCGGCGGTGCCGACCACGATCATGCCGGTCGCCTGCCGTACACCGAGGGTGGTGTTGAGGGCGCCGTCGTCGTCGTGGTTCGGGATGTTCTTGATCAGCAGCACGGTCTCGGTAGCGGTGACGCGATAGTTGTTCGCGCCGTTGCGGGCCACCGTGTAGATGTAGATCGTACCGTCCTGCTGGACCACGTACAGACGTCCGTCGGGACCGAACTGCAGCGTGGACGGGCGGGTCGAGATCTCGCCGGAGAGCAGACTCTTGCCGAACGAGATCGCTGCGGCCGCCGGTACGGTCGCGGCGCCCGCGGTCTGTATCGCCGAGAACGAGGCGAGCACCAGAGCGAGGGTTCCGACGGCTACCCCCGCCAGCTGGCGGCGAGAGCGCCGAGCCCGGCTGCGACTGCGCCTCATCATGTCCCCTCCGACCGAAGTCGGGGTACCCACCCCGATGGTCCGCAGCATCCTCCTTCTGGGAGGGCGCGTGACCCTTTCGGCCAAAGAATGACGCGCCGTAGGCGCTTCGAGCCCATGAGCGATCGACTATTGCGCATATAGGTGTTTAGTGGTTGGGTCCGGGCATCGACCTTGGGGAGGCCTCGATGACGAGAGCCGGGACTTGCGCATTGTTCTTGGCATCGGCCGTCCTGGTGGCGATCGGGATCCCTTCGAATGCGACGGCGAGCCCGGCCCCCATCGTCTGGGGCGCCACGGTCAAGAACTCCGGTACCCAGACTCAGATCGACGCGGTGCACTCCTTCGAGACCAAGGTAGGGCGCACCCTTCGCGCGACGCGCGACTTCCTGACCTGGGACGCGCCGTTCCCCACCTCGTACGAGAACGCGCTCAAGGCCGACGGGACCACGATCCTGCTGTCCTTCAGCACCAAGCGGCTCAACGGGACCGGCGTCAGCTGGGCCTCGATCGCGGCCGCGACACCGGGGTCCCAGCTTTATCTGGACATGAAGTCGTGGGCGGACCGCGTCCGCGACTTCGGCGTACCCATCTACGTGACGATGCAGCACGAGCCCGAGGTGTCGAGCAACACCGCCCAGGGGAATGCGACCGAGTACCAGGCTGCGTGGCGGACCTGGGTGGGGATCCTGCGCGGTGAGCACGCGGACAACGCAAAGGCGCTGTGGATCATGACCGCGTACGCATTCAAAGTGGGCGTCAACGACCGCCGGCAGGCGCCGAAGTGGTACCCGGGCGACGATGTGGTGGACGCCATGGGAGCCGACCTCTACAACTGGACGAACTGCCGGGCGAACATCACCAACCCGTGGAACTCGCTGCAGACGCTGGTCGAGGGGCTGCGGCTGTTCTCGCTGGCGCACACGGGCCCGGAGCTCTGGATCCCGGAGTACGCCTCGGTCGAGGACCCTGCGCAGGCTGGCCGCAGGGCCGCCTGGCTGGCTGATGCGCAGGCGCTCTTCCAGACGCCGGACTACACGCGTTTCAAGGGAATTCTCTACTTCGACCTGAAGCGGGTCTGCGACTGGCGGGTGGAGTTCGTCCCCGGGACGCTGGCTGCGTTCAGCACGATGGGCGCTGACCAGTACTACTCGGGCTGATCGTCCCGGCTGCTCGCCGAGGTGGCGCCTAGACTTCGGTTCGCCCCCTGTAGCTCAGTGGACAGAGCGGCGGACTTCTAATCCGCGGGTCGCAGGTTCAAGTCCTGCCAGGGGGACCTTCCTGACCTGCAACGATGTCCAGGCGGCGCCGCTGGCACAAGATCGATGGTGCAACCGTGGTTGCAATTGACCCCTTCGGCCGTCCGAACGCTTGTGGCCGCATCAACTATGACCAGTAGGCCTTCGCCATTTTGTTGGCTGCCTCGGTGGCGAGTTCGGGGACGACGTGGCTGTAGGTGCCGAGGGTGAGCCCGATTTGGGAGTGGCCCAGGATCTGCATGACGACGCGGGCGGGGACTCCCATGATGAGCAGGGTGGAGGCGGCGGTGTGGCGGGCGTCGTGGAGCCTGGCCGGGCGGACGCCTGAGCCCGGATCCACCGTTGGGGTAGTGGTTGGGGGTGGGTCGTAACCCGCGGATGCCCTGCTGTGCAAGGAGAATGTGGCTTGCGACAGGCACGTTCTACCCGCTCAGAAGGGACATCCACGGGATGGAAGTTTCTCACGCTCCAGGTCAGGTGTCGGCGGTGTTCGACGATCTGAATCTCGTGTCGTGCGGTGGGCTGGCTCCG
>JANMWN010000363.1:0-3608 GCA_031394045.1 Sporichthyaceae bacterium | reverse complement strand
CGCTCGACCCACTCGTCGCCGGGGAACCACGGCTCCTGCTCGGGGGTGATCGTGTTGATGTAGTCGGTGGTGGTCAGCGAGGGAACGCCGACGGCCCGCTCGCGGGCGCGCTGGAGCAGGCTGAGCATGACGTACCGGGCGCGATAGGGGCCTGCGCCGTCGATCACGTCGTCGAGAGAGTCCCGCCATTCCTGGGTCTCCTCGGGGTCCACGTCGACCAGCTGGGTCGGGAGTCCGGCGTTGATGAGGGGCTCACGCTCACGTCCGATGGCCACGGTCGTCCTGTCTCCTACGCTCGTCCATTTGGGCGTCTTGCGGCGACAGTTCGTTTGATCTACTGCCCACAACCGTCGTCTCAGGCATTCTCTCCCCTACGGACGGGTTGCTGCGAATGAGGACGGGTTGCCGCGAACACGCGCCAAGGACTTGCACCGCGCGGCCTGCTCCGATGGACTACCCGCCAAGTACTGCAAGAGATCCGACGTCAGCCGGGTACGTGAGCAGAAGGGACCGTCTCGTGAGTGCGACCGCGGACGCCGCGGAGGGCCGCCAGCGGGCGGGTCGCCTGGCGTTGCAGCCCGGCCAGGTGGTGCAGGAGCTCGGCTGGGACGAGGACTGCGACGAAGACCTCCGGGTCGCCATCGAGCAAGTCACTGGTACGTCGCTGGTCGACGAGGACTACGACGACGTCGTCGACGCCGTCCTGCTGTGGTGGCGCGACGACGACGGTGACCTCGTCGACGCGCTCGTCGACGGGCTGACCACCCTCGCCGCCGGGGGCGTGATCTGGCTGCTCACCCCCAAGTCGGGTCGCCCTGGGCATGTCGAGCCGTCGGACATCGGCGAGGCGGCCCCGACCGCGGGGCTGTCGGCCACCTCCAGCGTGGCCGCGGCCCCCGACTGGTCGGGCACCCGGCTGGTCACGCCGAAATCCTCGCGCCGCTGACCGGTTGGCAGGATCAGCAGCGGTCACAGCGGCCAGCCTGGCAGCAGGCCAAGGATCCGACCCACGCCTGAGAACGCCTTCGACGCCGCCTTCAGTGCGGTGCCGCCCGGGATCCCCGGGACCTGCTCCAGCACCGGCGCCAGTCGCGACAGCCCGGCCAGGTCGTGCGTGACCAGCGAGCCGTCCCGCCACAGCCCCGCTACGTTCAGGTTGCGCCCAGAGGTGATGTCCAGGATGACCCGGGCGTCGGCCTGAACCGCTGGGCCGTCCGGCTTCTCGGCCCCCCGGTGGAGCTCCGCCGTTCGCCACGAGCCGTCCTTCGCGGCGAACCCCCAGGTCGACCCGGGCAGCATCGCGGTGATCGACCCGGTGATGCCCTGGCGACCGGCGAGCGCACCCGTCGTGTCCACCAGGGCCACCACCCCCCACTCCAGCAGGTCGTCGGTCGCACGGGCGCCGCACGGCTCGAGGTCGAGGGCGCAGACCGCTAGCTGGTACGCGACGGCGTGCAGCAAGGTCAGCACCGGCAGCGGCCCGAGCGGCGATGCCGTCAGCAGGTGGCTCTCCCCGCCCGTCTGCCGGTTGTTGGCCCCGGCGAGCCAGCCGGCCAGGTCGTCGCGGGCCAGCCGCAGCGCGTCGACGACGTCCGCATCGCTGGCGTCCTGCTGAGCCGACAGCACCCCGCGCTCCTCCCGCTCGAGGTCGACCGCTGGCAACGTACGCCCGGCATGCGCGTCGGACAGGATCTCGGCGAGCGACCGGGTCTGCGGCCAGCGACCGAGCGGCAGCAGCACCTCGCGCCCGAGGCGGCCCTTGGCGCGCGCCGTCGCGGCGAGGTCGACCTGCTCGGCCAGTGCGATGAAGGCGTCCCAGGCGGCCAGCGTCCGGGTCCCCGCCGCGGTCGCGTCCGACGTCAGGACCCCCCGCTCGCCCGCGGTCGGCGTGAGGTCGGGAGGCAGTTCGGGCACCTGCCAGATCCTGCCGTACGCTCCTGATGACGCGCTTGTCGGTGTGCTGACGTAGGAGAGGACCCGCACATGATCGAGGTTGGGCAGCAGGCTCCGGACTTCACTTTGGTCAACCAGCACGGCGAGTCGGTCACGTTGTCGCAGTACCGCGGTGACAAGAACGTCGTGCTCGTCTTCTTCCCGTGGGCCTTCAGCGGGACCTGCTCCGGCGAGCTGTGCTCGATCAGGGACCGGATGGGCGACTTCGACAACGAGGACACCGTCACGCTGGCGGTCGCCTGCGACACGAAGTTCTCGCTACGGGTGTTCGCGGAGCGGGACGGGTATCAGTTCCAGCTGTTGTCCGACCACTGGCCGCACGGCGCCGCCGCCCAGGCGTACGGCGTCTTCGTCGAGGACAAGGGTGCGGCCAAGCGCGGAACCTTCATCATCGACAAGGCCGGCATCGTCCGCTGGACCGTGATCAACGGGATCGGCGAGCCGCGCGACCCCGACGAGTACGAGAAGGTCCTCAGCGGCCTGAACGTCGCCGTCTGACACTGCTCGCGGGCTCGCGTACGCCCTCGCCGGGTAGGCTCTCCGGCGTCTCGGGCGTATAGCTCAGTTGGTAGAGCACCTGCCTTACAAGCAGGTGGTCGGGGGTTCAAGTCCCTCTGCGCCCACTATCCCTTACGGGACAACAGGTTTCCGGCTTGCTCGGCGTGGCCGCGTTGACGCTCTGCGTTCACACACCGCATAATAAGCGCCGTGGGCATCCCGCTGTCAACCCTGCGCGACTCGTTCGAGCTGTCCCTGCGCGCCGAGAACAAGGCCCCCAGGACGGTCGAGACCTACCTGACCGCGGTCGACGCATTCGTGTCGTTCCTGCCCGAAGCCAAGCGCTCGGACGCCGAGAAGGTCACCCGCGAGGACGTACGCCGCTGGGTCGAGGCCATGCAGACCAAGGGGTCGAGCCCGGCCACGATCTCGCTTCGGTACCGGGCTCTGGCGCAGTTCTGGAAGTGGGCCCTGCGCGAGGACGAGATCACTACCAACCCAATGGCCGGGATGACCGCGCCGATGGTCCCGATCAAGGCCGTACCCGTGATCTCCGACGCCGACGTCTCGGCGCTGCTCAAGGCCTGCGCCGGCAAGGACTTCCCAGCCCTACGCGACACCGCCGTCATCCGACTGCTACTCGACACCGGGATCCGCCGAGCGGAGATCGTCGGGCTGAGCCTGGACGACATCGACCTCAAGGACCGCACCGTCACCGTCCTGGGCAAGGGCCGCAGGCCCCGCACCGTCCGCTTCGGGTACAAGACGGCCCAGACCCTCGACCGCTACCTGCGCGTCCGCTCCCGGCACCGCCACGCCGGGCGTACGACGGCGCTGTGGCTGGCCGAACGCGGCGGGACGAAATGGACCGCGGACGGCGTCCGGATCATGCTCCGCCGACGCAGCGACCAGGCCGGGCTGCCGGCCAACGTCCGACCGCACTTGTTCCGGCACACCGTCGCCGCCGACTTCCTCGGCGCCGGCGGGAACGAGTCCGACCTGATGCGACTGGCCGGGTGGCGCTCCCGGCAGATGGTCGATCGCTACGGCGCATCGGTGGCCGACGAGCGCGCCCGTGATGCCCGCGACCGGCTCGAGCTCAAGGGCGACCGGCTGTGACCGTGGAGTTCATCGGGCCGCTGGACGGCCCATCCGGA
>JANMWN010000341.1:0-8672 GCA_031394045.1 Sporichthyaceae bacterium | reverse complement strand
TGCTGCTGCGCCTTGGGAAGTACCCGGTCCTGGACCGCGACAGCCACCTCGGGCGCGAGGTACTTCACTTCTTCGACCAAGCAGCGGACCTGCCCCGGACTGACGGCCCCGCCCGCCAGCGCCTGAGAAGTGTCGCTCAGCGGGCTGGCGAGCACGCGGGCGGTGTCGATCCGGTCCTGCGCCGCCGGCCTCGACAGCCGCAGCGCCGCGCGGACGTCCTCACGGACGAAGTCATCGGAGTCGATGGGCTGCTGCCCGGCGAACGCGAGCGTCGCGGTCAACGTCTGGGCCCAGACCCAGTGCTGCTGCCGCTCCCAGACCTCCAGCACGATCAGCCGGTCCGACTCGCTCAGAGCGGCCAGGTCCAGCGCGGTCAGCGCCGCCATCACCGCGAGCCCAGGGGTGGCCGCGAGCAGGGCAGCCACGTCCACCGGAGCGGCGGGCGAGGTGTTCGTACACATGTTCGAAGTCTAGGAGAAGTCCATACCCAACAACGACTTTTCCCCTGGCCGAACCACGCCATGGCAGAGATCGGCCATCTCAAGCGGGACCAGAGCAGGCTAGATCTTCGTACCGAGCTCGAGCGACGCGGCCGCCAGCCACAGCTCCGACATCCGCGCGGGCGTCATGTCGGGGTCGGCCAGCGCGAGCTGGATCGCCAGCCCGTCCATCAAGGAGGCCAGCCGGACGGTCGCAGCCTCGGGGTCGGCCGAGGTGAACTCGCCCGACGTGACTCCCTCGGTGATGACGTCGCGCAGCGCCGAGCGCCAGCGGCGGTCCAGGGCCTCGCGGGTGGCGCGCGCACCCTGGTCGCGCAGCGCGCGTACCCAGATCTCCAGCCAGAGCGACCAGTCGCCCACGGCCGGGCCGGCGCCCGCCCCGAGCTCGCCCATGTGCCGCAACCGTTCGACCGGGCTGCTGGTCGCGCGCAACGCGTCGTCGAGCTCGGTGTAGAAGTCGTCCTCGAGGGTGGTCAGCGCCTCGGCGAGCACACCCTCCAGCGACTTGAAGTGGTAGAGCACCAGCCCGGACGAGGTGCCGGCGGCCTCCGCGATGTCGACGACACGGGTGCCCGCGTAGCCGCGCTGCCGGAGCACGTCGACCGCAGCCAGCAGGATGCGGCGGCGGCGCTGCTCTGGCGCCTTCGCGGCCAGGCTCATCGGTCTCCCCTCGGTCCACTCGGTCGGCTGGGTCCCCTCGTGACGTACCTCCCTGGTCCGCTAATCATCACGTACCCACCGGGGCCACGCGGGCCGGATCGCCGGTCGCGTTCCACGCCGCCAGCAGCAGGATCAACCGGGACACGTACGAGATCCAGACCAGCACACCCACGCTCGCGGCGAAGGTGCCGTAGATGACGTTGTGCGAGGCCTGCGCCACGATCACGGTGACGAGCTGGATCAGCAGCTGGAACCCGACGGCGAAGGCGGCGGCCGCCAGCGCGAGCGCCCGCCGCGTCGTCGGCCCGTGCGGCAGCGCCGAGAACAACACCCAGCCGACCAGGAAGTTTGCCGCCAGCGACGCCACCAGCGCGAGGAAATGCACGAGCAGGGACGACGCGTGCCCGTCCAGACCCATCCACCGGCCGACGACGTCGGAGGCCAGCTGCGTGACCAGGGTCAACGCACCGGTGGCGAGCAGGCACCCCCCGAGCAGTGACAGCACCAGGATGTCCCGCAGGATGCCGCGGAAGTACCCGATCGCGCGCGGCGCAACGTCCCACATCAGCGACACCGAGCGCCGGAGCGCCCCGACCCACTTGACGCCGGTGTACGCCAGCAGCACCAGGCCGACGATGCCGATCGTGATGCTGTCCCGGGCGAGTGCGTCGACGTCGACCGACGGGAACAGTCGGGCCAGCTCGTCGCGCAGGCCGCTCCCGACCGAGGGCGCCACGCTCGACAGCACCGAGGCGGCGCCGAGAGCGACCGCCAGCAGCGGCAGCAGGGCGAGGAAGCCGTAGTAGCTGACGGCCGCCGACAGCAGCGAGCCCTGCGTCTCGAGGAACCGGTCGACGGCGCGCACACCGTGGTCGGCGACGGGGCTGCGGTCGCGGATCTGAGCCAGCCGCGCCCGCAGCCGGCCGAGCAGAGGTGCCGCTTGCTCCTTCACCCCGACGGGACCGCGCCCACGGGGAAGGGGAACTCCCGACGTGGGTTCCAGGCACCGTCGACGTGCTCGTAGACCGTGAAGCGGTCGACGGTGAACGAGGCGGCGTAGCCGTCGAGCTGGGCCCGCGCGGCGTCCAGCACCTCGTCGGGCAGGTCGTGGGCGACAGTCACGTGCGGGTGGTAGCTGAAGTGCAACGGCCGCCCGAGCACCCCCGACCGCACACCGTTCTCGAGCCGCTCGCAGGCCGAGATGCCCTCGACCAGGGTGACGAAGACGACCGGCGAGACGGGCCGGACCGTGCCGGTCCCGTGCAGCGCAATCACGTACGGGACCTGGGCCGCCGCGACGGCCGAGAGGTGCTCGTCGATCTCCGGGAGCAGGCTGTCGTCCACCGTCGTCGGCGGCAGCAGGGTGACGTGCGTGGGGATTCCGTGCGCCTGGGTGTCACCGAGCTGTTCGCGGATCGCCTGCAGCTGCGAGCCGTACGGCTCGGGGATCGCGACCGCGACCCCGATCACTCTCGCCTCCCCCGCGGGGCTCGTCGCCGTCACCGCAGGGGCGGCAGGAAGCCGACCCGGTCGTAGACGGTCGCGAGCATCTCGGTCGCGACCGGTCGCGCCTTGGCCGCCCCCGCAGCCAGTGCCTCGTCGAGCCGGCCGGGCTCGTCGAGGTAGCCGAGCACCCGCTCGCGGTACGTGGTCGACATGGCCACGAAAGCATCCGCCACAGCCGCCTTGAAGTCGCCGTAACCCGATCCGTCGAAGCGCTTCTCGAGGGTCTCGACCGAGTCGCCCGACAGCGCCGACAGAATCGTGAGCAGGTTGGACACCCCCGGCTTGCCCCCGGGGTCGTAGCGCACCTCGCGCCCGGCGTCGGTGACCGCGCTGCGGATCTTCTTGGCGTTGACGGCCGGCTCGTCGAGCAGCCAAAGGACGCCAGGACCGCCGATGCTCTTGCTCATCTGCTTGTCCGGGTTCTGCAGGTCGAGGATCTTGGCGCGGGTCTTGACGATGTACGCCTCGGGCACGACGAACGTCTGGCCGAAGCGCTGGTTGAACCGCTGCGCCAGGTCACGCGAGAGCTCGATGTGCTGGCGCTGGTCCTCGCCGACCGGCACCTGATCCGTGCGGTACAGCAGGATGTCGGCGGCCTGCAGGACCGGGTACGTGAACAGCCCGACCGAGGCGCCGCCCGTACCCTCGCGGGTCGACTTGTCCTTGAACTGCGTCATCCGGCTGGCTTCGCCGTGGGCGGTGATGCAGCCCAGGACCCAGGCCAGCTCGGCGTGCTCGGGGACGTGGCTCTGGACGAACAGCGTGCTGCGCCCGACATCGATGCCACTGGCGAGGTACTGCGCGGCGGTCGCGCGCGTCCGCGCCCGCAGCTCCGTCGGGTCGTGGCCCATCGTGATCGCGTGCAGGTCGACGACGCAGAAGACGCAGTCGTGGCTCTCCTGCAGCTCGACCCACTGCAGGAGAGCGCCGAGGTAGTTGCCCAGGTGCAGCGAGTCTGCGGTCGGTTGCATGCCGGAGAAAACACGGGGTCGGGCGGACATGGCCGTCATTCTGGCAAACCGCCGCCCTCGCCGGGGGCAGCGGGTGACACGTCGCCGGAAGAGTCGAGGGCGGTCACCCGCAGCCGCGAGACCCGGCGGCCGTCCTTCTCGGCGACGGTGAGGCGGTGCCCGACGGCCTCGACACTCTCGCCGACGGCGGGGATGTGGCCGAGGGAGGCCAGCACGAAGCCCGCCACGGTCTCGTACGGTCCCTCGGGCAGCGCGAACCCTGCCTCGTCCTCGAAGTCGTCGAGGTTGAGCAGCCCCTCGACCTCCAGGTCGCCGCCGCGCAGTCGTCGCGAGACCTGCTCCTGCGTGTCGTACTCGTCGCGGATGTCGCCCACCAGCTCCTCGACGATGTCCTCGAGCGTGACGATGCCCGCCGTGCCGCCGTACTCGTCGACGACGATCGCCAGGTGCTTGCCCTCGCGCCGGAGCTCCGACAGCGCGGGCAGGACCCGCTTGGTGCCGGGCAGCTGCGCCACCTCTCGGGCCAGCTCGCCCACCTTGCACCCGGTCGCCGCTGCAGCGGGTCCGAACAGGTCGCGCACGTGGACGAAGCCGACGACGTCGTCGGCATTCGCGCCGACGACCGGGTAGCGGCTGTGCGGCAGCTCGGCGACGATCCGGATCGCCTTCTGCACCGACATCGACGCGTCGAGGAAGGCCACCTCGGTGCGCGGGATCATCACCTCGCGCAGCTGGCGGTCGCCGGCGGCGAAGATCTCCTCGATCAGCTCGCGCTCCTCGCGACCGAACGACTCGTGCTCGGTGACCAGGGCGCGCAGCTCCTCGTTGCTGATCCGCTCACGGCCCGCCTTGGGGTCGCCACCGAGCAGCCGCACCACGAAGTCGGTCGACCGGGAGAGCAGCCACACCGCAGGGGTGGCGAAGCTCGCGAAGCGGTCGACGAAGGGCGCAGCCACCAGCGCGATGCTCTCGGCCCGCTGCAGCGCCAGCCGCTTCGGGGCCAGCTCGCCGAGGACGAGCGAGAAGTACGAGATGACCAGCGTGATGGCGATCAGGGCGGTCGCGTCGGACATGCCCTTGGGTACGCCCCAGTCGACCAGGACCGGCGCGAACTTGTCCGACAGCGTGGCCGCGCCGAAGGCCGCCGACAGGAAGCCGGCCAGCGTGACGCCGATCTGCAGGGCGGCCAGGAAGCGGTTGGGGTTGCCAGCCACGGCGGCCACCCTGGCCCCGCGCTTGCCGCGGCCCGCCAGCGTCTTGAGCTGGCTCTCGCGGAGCGAGATGAGCGCCATCTCGGTCGCGGCGAACACCCCGCCGACGCAGACGAACACCAGCACCAGGGCGATCTTGCCCCAGGTGTCACTCATCGTCCGCTGATCCGTCCCCACCAGCCATGTCGATCAGGGTAACGGCCAGTCGGGGGTACAGCGACAGACAGTGGCGGCGCGGCAGACACACAGAATCGAACGAGACTGCTCAGAACCTGTCGTGCTTCATGTTGACTAATGTGCGGGGCAGGGGAAGCCTGAGCGTGCCTGTTCTCGTCCCCGGAGGTCCGAAGTGCCCGCAGCACCGTCCACGCCCTGGCCCCGCTGGGACCACCACAAGCTCACCTACGGCGGGGACTACAACCCCGAGCAGTGGCCGGCGGAGGTGTGGACCGAGGACGTACGCCTGATGCAGGAGGCGGGGGTCAACCTGGTCAGCGTCGGCATCTTCTCGTGGGCGCTGCTGCAACCGGCCGCCGACCGGTACGAGTTCGGCTGGCTGGACCGGGTCGTGGACCTGCTGCACGGCGGCGGCATCGCGGTCGACCTGGCGACGGCCAGCGCCTCGCCGCCCCCCTGGTTCTCCCGGCTGCACCCGGAGAGCCTGCCGGTCGACCGGGTCGGCACGACGCTGCGGTCGGGCGGGCGGCAGGCCTTCTGCCCGAGCTCGGCCGCCTACCGCGACGCCGCGGTGGCGCTGACCGAGGCGCTCGCGGCCCACTTCGGCGCCCACCCGGCCCTGGCCATGTGGCACGTGCACAACGAGTACGGCTGCCACAACGCGCTCTGCTACTGCGACGCGAGCGCAGGAGCGTTCCGGCGCTGGCTGCAGCGGCGGTACGGCGACATCGACACCCTCAACCAGGCGTGGGGCACCGCCTTCTGGAGCCAGCACTACTACGACTGGGACGAGATCGCCCCGGCCCGCGCGACCGCCTCGTTCACGAACCCGACGCAGCTGCTGGACTTCCGCCGGTTCTCCTCCGACGAGCTGCTCGACTGCTACCGCGCCGAGCGGGACGTGCTGCACCGGGTCACCCCCGGCGTACCGGTGACGACGAACTTCATGGCCCCAAACTTCAAGGACCTCGACTACTGGGCGTGGGGCGCCGAGATGGACTTCGTCTCCAACGACCACTACCTGCGCGGCCAGTTCGACCAGCCGCACGTCGACCTCGCGCTAGGCGCCGACATGACCCGGTCGCTCGCCGGCGGCGCCCCCTGGCTGCTCATGGAGCACTCGACCAGCGCCGTCAACTGGCAGCCGGTCAACGTGGCCAAGGTGCCCGGCCAGCTGCGCCGCAACAGCCTCAGCCACGTGGCGCGCGGCGCCGACGGCGTCATGTACTTCCAGTGGCGCGCGGCCAAGGCCGGCGCCGAGAAGTTCCACTCCGCGATGGTCCCCCACGCCGGGACCGGCACGAAGGTCTGGGACGAGGTGGTCGAGCTGGGCCGGAACCTGGAGGCGATCGCAGAGGTCGTGGGCAGCCGGGTCGAGGCCGACGTGGCGATCCTGTTCGACTGGAACGCCTGGTGGGCGGTCGAGGAGAGCTGCCTGCCCAGCGCCGAGGTGAGGTACCTCGACCAGGCCCGCGCGATGCACACCGCGCTGTGGCAGGCCGGCGTCACCTGCGACCTCGCACACCCCGAGGGCGACCTCTCCGGCTACCGCCTGGTCCTGGTGCCAACGCTCTACCTCGTCACCGACGCCGGCGCGGTCAACGTCGAGGCGTTCGTCGCCGGCGGCGGTGCCGCGGTAGTGACGTACTTCAGCGGCATCGTCGACCAGGACGAGCACATCCGGCTGGGCGGCTACCCCGGGGCGTTCCGCAGCATGCTCGGCGTACGCAGCGAGGAGTTCTTCCCACTGGTGCCCGGAAAACAGGTGGCGCTCAGCGACGGGACCAGCGGCGAGGTGTGGTCCGAGCTGATGGCCACTGACGGAGCCGAGACGGTCGTGGCCTATGCCGACGGGCCGCTGTCCGGCGGCCCGGCGATCACCCGCAACAGCCACGGCGAGGGCACCGCGTGGTACGTCACCACCCGGCTCCCGGCCGCCGCGCTGTCCGGCTTCCTCGCGCAGGTGACCGCGGCTTCGGGGGTGGTCCCGGCAGCCGATACGGTTCCGGGTGTCGAGGTGGTCCGTCGGAGCAACGGCGCGGGTGCCTCGTACCTGTTCGCGATCAACCACACCGGCTCCGCAGCCACAGTCTCCGGTTCCGGCACGGATCTGCTCACCGGCGAGGATCATGTCGGGCAGGTGGCGGTCGCAGCGGGCTCGGTCGTCGTGATCAGGGAGTCCGGCCGGAGGGAGAGCTGACGGATGCTTGCGCAGCAACGCCAGGCCGTGATCCTCGAGCAGATCCGGCTGATGGGCGGCGTACGCGTCAGCGAGCTCACCGACGTCCTCGGCGTCTCGGACATGACGGTCCGCCGCGACCTCGAGACACTGGCGTCCCGGGGGATGCTCGAGAAGGTGCACGGCGGCGCCACCGCGATCCCGCAGCACAGCACCGACGAGCCCGGGTTCGAGGCCAAGTCCTCGCTCAAGCAGCCGGAGAAGGAGGGCATCGCCGGGCGGGCCGCCGCCATGGTCCGGCCGGGCACGGCGATCGCGATCAGCGCCGGCACGACCACCTGGGCACTGGCCCGGCTGCTCGGTGACGTCCCTCAGCTCACCGTCGTCACCAACTCCATCCCGGTGGCCGAGATCCTCTACCGGATCGGCCGGCCGGACCAGACGGTCGTGCTGACCGGCGGCATGCGTACGCCGTCGAACGCGCTCGTGGGTCCGGTGGCCGTCAACGCGCTGCGGCACCTGCACGTCGACCTGCTCTTCATGGGCGTCCACGGCATGGACCTGCGCCGCGGCTTCACCACGCCCAACCTGATGGAGGCCGACACCAACCGGGCCCTGATGGAAGCGGCCCGCAAGGTCGTCGTCGTCGCCGACCACACCAAGTGGGGCGTCGTCGGGCTCAGCTCCATCGCGGCCCTGACCGAGGCCGACATCCTGATCACCGACGACGAGCTGTCGCCCGAGGTCCACGACGTCCTGGCCGAGCACGTCGGCGAGCTGATCGTCGCACCGGCGGTGCGTAGCACCGAAGCCATCGGCTGATGCCACGCTGGCACGCGCCCGGCCGGGTCAACCTGATCGGTGAGCACACCGACTACAACGACGGGTACGTGCTGCCCATCGCGATCGACTTCGGCGTCACCGCCACCGTCGAAGCGCGCACCGACCGGCTGCTGCGGATGACCTCGGCGCAGTCGGACGCGGGTGCGGTCGAGGTGTCGATCGACGGTCTCTCCCCCGGTTCCGTCGACGGGTGGGCGGCGTACGTCGCGGGCGTCGTGTGGGCGCTCCAGCAGAAGGGGATCACGGTCGGCGGCGCCGACGTGCACGTCGACGGCGATGTCCCAGCCGGGTCCGGGCTCTCGTCCTCGGCGGCGCTCGAGTGCTCGGTGGCGGCCGCCCTGGCCGACGCGTACGCGCTGGGGCTGTCCCGGCGCGAGCTCGTGCAGGTGACGAAGCTGTCCGAGAACGTCTTCGTCGGGGTGCCCAACGGGATCATGGACCAGAGCGCGTCCCTGCTGGCCACCGAGGGGCACGCGCTGTTCCTGGACGCGCGGACGCTGGAGACCGAGCAGGTGCCCTTCGACCTGGCCGCGCACGGGCTGGCGCTGCTGGTCATCGACAGCAAGACCCCGCACGCACTGGTCGACGGGGAGTATGCCGAGCGACGGCACTCCTGCGAGGCGGC
>JANMWN010000297.1:0-12127 GCA_031394045.1 Sporichthyaceae bacterium | reverse complement strand
ACCGGCAACCCGGCCTGGTACCGGCTGACGAAGTTCTTCGGCAAGCTCTTCCTGATCAACTTCGCCCTCGGCGTGGTCACGGGGATCGTGCAGGAGTTCCAGTTCGGCATGAACTGGAGCGCGTACTCGCGCTTCGTCGGTGACGTGTTCGGGGCACCGCTGGCGATCGAGGGGCTGGCCGCGTTCTTCATCGAGTCGACCTTCCTCGGGCTGTGGATCTTCGGCTGGGACCGGCTGCCCAAACGGATCCACCTGGTCTGCATCTGGATGGTCGCCATCGGTGTCAACCTGTCGGCGTACTTCATCCTGGCGGCCAACTCGTTCATGCAGCATCCCGTCGGGGTGACGTTCAACCCGACATCGGGACGCGCCGAGCTGACCAGCATCAGCAAGATGCTCACCAACCCGACGGTCCTGATCACGTTCCCGCACACCATCGCGGGCGCATTCCTGGTCGCGGGCGCAGTCGTGCTGGCGATCTCGGCGTGGGACCTAGCCAGAGTCCAGCCGGACACCGACACCTTCCGTCGCAGCCTGCGGGTCGGGATGGCCACCGTGCTGATCGCCGGCGTCGCCGTGACGCTCTCCGGGCACGTGCAGGCCCAGATCATGACCGAGCAGCAACCGATGAAGATGGCGGCCGCCGAGGCCCTCTGCTCGACCGAGACCGGGGCTGGCTTCTCGCTGCTCGCGATCGGCTCGATCAACGGGAGCTGTGACGAGGTCAAGTCGCTCACGGTCCCCGGCCTCCTGTCGTTCCTGTCCACCAACTCGACCAGCGGGACGGTCCAGGGGATCAAGGAGCTGCAGGCCCAGGCCGTGGCCAAGTACGGGCCTGGCGACTACGTACCCAGCCTGCCCGTGACGTACTGGAGCTTCCGGCTCATGATCGGGCTCGGCATGCTCTCGATCCTGGTTGCCCTGCTGGGCGTATGGGTGTTCCGCCGGGGGCGGAGCCCGTCCGGACGGTGGTACGCGCGGCTGGCCGTGCTCGTGTCCGTGGCACCCTTCCTGGCCAACTCGTTCGGCTGGATCTTCACCGAGATGGGCCGCCAGCCCTGGGTAGTGGTGCCCAACCCGACCGGCCTGGCCGCGGTCCGACTCCTGACCAAGGACGGGGTGTCGCCGACCGTCGGGGTCGGGACGGTGCTCACGTCGCTGATCGCCTTCACCCTGGTCTACGGCTTGCTGGCGGTGGTCGAGCTCACGCGCTTCCTCCGGTACGCCAAGGCCGGCCCGCTCCCGGAGCCGGCGCGCGACCACGGCAGCGACCATGACCACGGCAGCGTCAACGAGGGCGACAGCGACGAGCGGCGCCCGATGGCGTTCGCGTACTGAGGGCAGGAGCGACGACATGGCGCTGACAGACGTCTGGTTCGCGATCATCGCGGTCCTGTGGATCGGCTACTTCTTCCTCGAGGGGTTCGACTTCGGCGTGGGGATCCTCCTGCCCGTGCTCGCCCACGACGAGACCGACCGTCGGGTCGTGATCAACACCATCGGCCCCGTCTGGGACGGCAACGAGGTGTGGCTGCTGGTGGCCGGGGGAGCCACCTTCGCGGCGTTCCCTGAGTGGTACGCGACGCTGTTCAGCGGGTTCTACCTCGCGCTGCTGCTCATCCTGCTGGCTCTGATCGCCCGCGGCGTGGCATTCGAGTACCGCGGCAAGGTGGACAGCGACCGCTGGCGGGCCGGCTGGGACCAGGCGATCTTCTGGGGCTCGGCCGTACCTGCGCTGCTCTGGGGTGTCGCCTTCGCCAACATCGTGCATGGCGTGCCCCTGGACGCGAACTACGAGTTCACCGGGTCGCTGCTCACCCTGCTCAATCCGTACGGGCTGCTCGGCGGGCTGGTCACCCTTGGGCTCTTCACCCTGCACGGCGCGCACTACCTCGCGCTGAAGACCGAGGGTGACATCCGTGCAAGGGCAGGGAAGCTCGCCGGGCAGGTCGCGCCGCCCGTCGTGGTCCTCGGCGCGGTCTTCCTGGTGTGGACGCAGGTGTCCGGTGGCCGGCCGTTGTCCTGGGCCCTGACGGTGGCCACGGCTGTCGCGCTGGTCGCTGCTGCGGTCGCCAACCGGGCCGGTCGTGAAGGCTGGGCCTTCACCCTCACCGGCGTGACCTTGGCCCTCACAGTCGTGACGCTGTTCGCCACGCTCTACCCTGACGTCATGCCTTCGTCGACCGACCCGGCGAACAGTCTCAACACGACGAACGCCGCCAGCACGCACTACACCCTCACGGTGATGACCTGGGTGGCCGCCGTGATGACGCCGTTCGTCGTGCTCTACCAGAGCTGGACCTACTGGGTCTTCCGGCAGCGGGTCTCCCGACGGCACATCCCGGTGGCGCTGGTTGTCGCGGGCCGCGGTGGTGCGTGACGCCGAGGACGGTCGCTCTCGACGCGGTCGGCCAGCTCGTCGCGGGGCTGACGGCACGACCCCGCGTGGTGGTGGCCGGCAACTTCGCGACGCCGTGGCCTCTGGTGCATGCGCTGGACGCCGCGCTGCCGGTCTGGACGCTGCACATGCTCAACGCCCAGGTCGGTGTCCCGAGTCGCGTGGGCGTTCGGCTGGAGACGTGTTTCGTCGGACCGGGGATGCGTGACCAGCCGACCCTTGCGTACGTCCCGAGCCGGCTCTCGCTGGTCCCCGCACTCCTGCGCGGTGCGCTCGTTCCTGACGTCGTGGTCCTTCATGTCGCACCGCCGCGTACCGGGCTCGTGTCGCTCGGCGCCGAGGTCAACATCCTCCCGGCCGCCGTCGAGGCGGCGCGAGCGAGGGGAGGGCTCGTCATCGCCGCGGTCAACCCGCGGATGCCGTGGACCGGTGGCGATGCCGAGATGCCGCTCGCGGACGTGGACGTGCTCGTAGAGATCGACGAGCCCCTGCCATCGCCCGGGGTGCTGCCGGCCGACGACAACGCGGCGGAGATCGGACGGCGCGTGGCTGCCCGGGTACCTGACGGAGCCACCCTGCAGGCCGGTATCGGCGCTGTGCCGGACGCGGCGCTGGACGGGCTCCGGGGTCGGGTCGGGCTGCGGGTGTGGGCCGAGATGATCAGCGACGGCGTCCGGAGGCTCGACGAGTCCGGCTCGCTCGACCAGGACCGGCCCATCAGCGCGTCGTTCCTGTTCGGCAGCCAGGAGCTGTACGCCTGGGCCGATCGCAACCCGCGGCTGTCCATGCTGCGTACCGAGAAGGCCAACGACCCGGCCCGGATCGCGGCCAACCCGCTGATGGTGTCCATCAACAGCGCGCTGCAGGTCGATCTGTACGCCCAGGCCAACGCAGCGCACGTACGGTCACGGGTGTACTCAGGATTCGGCGGTCAGACCGATTTCGTGGTCGGCGCCCTGCACTCGGCCGGCGGCCAGGCGCTGATCGCGCTGCATGCCTGGCACCCCAGGGCCGGCTGCTCGACGATCGTCGACCTGCTCCCGGCACCGGTCACCTCGTTCCAGCACACGGCCGTGGTCACCGAGCAGGGCACCGCCGTGCTCTGGGGAGGCAGCGAGGCGGGGCAGGCGCTGGCCCTGATCGAGCACGCTGCCGACCCGAGAGCGCGGGACGAACTGACCGAACGGGCCGGTCGGCTCGGCCTCCTCGCTCGTCGCTAGACCGCCTCGAACTCCACCGGCTCGACGGCGAGGCCCTGCCGCTCGCGGGCCGCCTTGAGGAAGGCGTAGACCGGCAGTCCGACGAGCAGCATCAGGATCGCCTGGTACACGGCCTGGTAGCCCGAGGACGCGGTCACCCAGAGCGAGAACAGCAGGCTGGTGACGGAGATCGCGATGTCGCGGGCCAGTCGCGGCCCGTGCACCTTGCGACGCCCCGACACGAGATAGGCCAGCTGTGCGGTCGCAGACATGAAGTACGGGATGGCGACGGTGACCACGGACAGGGCGACCAGGTAGTTGAAGACCTTCAGGCCCACGGTCCCGCCGGCATAGCTGTACGCCATCAGCACCGAGGCCACGACGGTCGAGACGACGATGCCGAACCAGGGCACCTCGCGGCGGTTGGTCCACGCGAACTGGCGCGGGAACAGGCCCTCCCTCGCGGCCACGAACGGCATCTCGGCCGTCACCATGGTCCAGCCGTTGAGGGCACCGATGCCGGACACGACCGCGACGAGCGCGACCGTCTTGCCGACCCAGGCAGCGCTGCCGAACATCGTCTGGAACGCCGCCACGAAGGGTGCGCCGTCGGTGACCAGCGCGTCGCTCGGGACCAGCCCCATGACGGCTGCGGTGACGGCGATGTAGAGGAACGCGCTGGCCGCCGTACCGAGGACGGAGGCGCGGCCCACGTTGACCCGCGGGTTGCTCACCCGGCCGGCCGCGATGGCCGCGCACTCGACGCCGATGAACGAGAACAGGGCGACGCCGGCCGCGATGGACACGGCATCGAAGAGCGATCCGCCCGAGGCGTTGAACGGCGGGAAGTTGGCCGACTGCACGAAGAACCAGCCGAGTACCCCGACGAGCAGGAGCGGGACGTACTTGAGCACCACGGTGACGTTCTGGAACCACGCCATCCCGCGCAGGCCGCCGAGGTTGACCAGCGCCGGCACCCAGAGCCCGGTCAGCGCGATCAGCAGGTTGGTCCCGGTCGACGGGTTGTCGATGCCGAGCAACGACTCGACGTAGAGCACCCACGACGAGACGATCGCGGCGTTCCCCGCCCAGCAGGTGATCCAGTAGCTCCACGCCGTCACGAAGCCGGCGAAGTCGCCGAACTCATGCCGGGCGTACGCGTACAGCCCGCCGTCGCTGGTAGGGATCCGGCGGGTGAGCTGCCCGAACATCACGGCGAGCAGCACCGCGCACACCGAGATCAGAGCGAGGGTCAGGATCGACACGGTCCCGGCCCCCGCCATCACGGCCGGCATCGTGAAGACGCCGGTACCGATGATGCTGCCCACGACCAAGGTGGTGGCCGAGGTGAGCCCCAGCCCCTTCACCGGTCCGGTGGGCACCTGATTGCCCACCGGAGGAGTCACCACCGTGGTAGCCATCAGATCAGCTGGTGGGGCGTACGACGGCCACGGGGGAGTGCGCGTGGTGCAGGACCGCGTGGCTCACCGAGCCCAGCAGGAGGTTCCCGAACCCGCCGCGCCCGCGCGATCCGACGACGACGAGGTCCGCGCCGGCCGAGGCAGCGACCAGGGCTGCGGCCGGGTCCGCGTGGACGACGACCTGACGGACGTCGACCGCGGGGAACTTGGCCCAGATCGGGGCCAGCGACTCGGTCAGGGCCGAGATCTCGCCCGCGCGGAACTCTGCGTCGATCACGCCCTCGGGGACAGGTGCGCCCTTGCCCGGTACCTCGTAGAACGGGGCCTGCCAGGCATGGATCGCCGTCACGCCATGCCCGGTCACCGAAGCCTGCTCCAGTGCGAAGAGGAGGGCATCCTCCGACAGGGGGGACCCGTCGACCCCGACGACGATGCGGCTGGCGTCCGGGCCCGGCTCGACATCGGTCGGCTCGTTGGTACGGACGATGACCACCGGGCAGGTGGCGTGCGCCGCGAGCGTGACGCCGGTCGACCCGACGAGGAGCTCACCGAAGCCGCTCAGCCCGCGCGAGCCCACGACGATCATCTCGGTGCCGCCGGTGTCCTCCATGAGGACCTGGGTCTGGTTGCCCGAGGCGATCCGCGAGGTCACCTCGACGTCGGGGGCCAGCTTGTGCGCCTTGGCCAGGCCCGAGGCGACGGTGCGCTCGGCAGTGGTCATCAGCTCGGCCGGGTTCGGCATCGCGTACCCGCCGAAGGCCGGCCACGGGTCGACGTAGGGGCGGACCGCGTGCGTGATGCAGACGGAGGTGTGCCGGCCGCGTGCGGCGCCCAGCGCCCACTCCAGTGCGTGCCGGCTGCTGCTCGAACCGTCGTACCCGACCACGATCGGCTTGGCGTTCATGGGATCCTCCATGCTGCTCGTCCCGGCCACCGTTGGCCGTACCCCCAGCCTTGTCCGTACGGCGCGTGCGGAGCAGAGCCGGTCGGCCCGGCGGTCGGGGACCAACGTCCCGACCCGACCGGTCAGAGCGTCGAGGTCACGACGCGGGGGCTGGTGCGCTCTGCGGCACTGAGACGTCGGACCCGCCCTCGTACGTGAGCCGGGCGCCCATCTGGACGAAGCCCGGCACGGGGACGAACCCCCCGGCTACGAGCACCTCACCCTGGGCGAAGTCGTGCGCCGTGCGCAGCATGGCCTCCGGTGCGAACCCGAACGCCTTGGCGAGGTCCGAGACGTCCGACGGGGAGTTCATCCGCATCAGCGCGAGGTTGTCGCACTGGGACAGCACCTGGGGGTGGATCTTCGAGGGTCGCTGCGTCGACAGCAGCAGCCACAGTCCGTACTTGCGTCCCTCGGCCGCGATCTGGATCAGCCGCTCGACCAGCGCGGTCTGCAGCGGTCCGCTCGGCTCGGCCGGGCAGAGGTTGTGCGCCTCGTCGATGACGATCAGCGTGGCGGTACGGCTCCCTCGCTTCGCCCACAGCCGCTCGACCAGGTCGAGGGCCACGGCCACCGGCTCGCGCGGGTGCCGGAAGCCGCCGAGGTCGAGCACGGTGACCCGTGCGCCGCTCTCCACCACCTCGGCGGCCGAGGCCTGCTCACCCGCCCACACCTCCCAGTCGAGCAGACCGAGGTTCTCGATCCGCTGGCCCAGGGCCTGCTCGTCGGCCGTGCCGGCGGCCAGCCGCGCGACCAGGGTCGCGATGTCGACCGGCACGCCGTCCTCGGTCATCCGCATGAACTGGCTGTACTCGCCCCGGTCGGCCAGCGGGTCGAGCTGGAGCACGGCGGCCTGGGCCTGCCGCGGCATGGTCGCGAACCGGAGCCGGAGCGGCTGCCCTCCTGCGCTGTCCGGCCGCAGGATCCGTACGTCCATGGCCTCGATCCGTCCGGCCTCCGCCGCGGGGGCGTCGGTCCTGGCCTCGCTCAGCCGGACGAAGTCGGCGTTCGGGTCCAGCACGACCATCCGCAGGTCCGTACCCAGCATCAGCTGTTCGAGGATGACGCCGAGTGCGTATGTCTTGCCCGAGCCGCTCTGCCCGCACAGGAAGCTGTGCCGGTTGAAGCCCTGGGCCCGAAGCCGCGCCTCCGCCTCGGCTCCGCCGGAGCGCCAGGTGCCGATCGGCAGGTCGGCGCCACCTGCGCGTTGCAGCGCAACGAGATGGGTGACGGACGGTGCCCGGACGGTGCCGGCGGCGAAGGCCGGCTTCTGCCTGCGCAGCGGCGCGTCGTCGGGCCCGATCACCCCGATGACCGTCCCGGTCCCCGACTGCTCGGCGCTGCTGCTGGCCTGGCCACCCTCGCGTACCTGGCCCAGGATCTCGACGCCGTCCGGTGTCGTGATCACGACGAGGTCGCCAGGCAGCAGGGAACTGGCACCGCCGGCGCGATAGCGGAAGGAGCGGCCATCCAGCGAGGTCGCGGTGCTGACAGTGCTGACGGCGGCGGCTGGCGTCTCTGCGGTCATGGTCGGTCATCATTCACCACCCGGAGTGCTGACCGCGGCAGATCAGGGTTCCAGTCGCGCGGCCTCTACCTCGCCGGCGACCGCTGGCCCGTCGGGTCGTCCGGACAGGTCGAACCGGCGCCACTGCATTCGACCCGAGCAGGTCCGACCGTCGGGGGACAGCTCCGCCGCGACGCGTACGGACACCCGGCCTCGCATCCGCCCCGCCCCGGGCCGGACGAACCACTCGGCGACGACGACGAGGCGGCACCCACGTGCACAATCACGGCACCGTCGTCGTCGATCCGGGCCAGGGCCATGCCGCGGTCGCACGGTGGCGTGCTGCAGGGGAGACGCGCGAGATCACCGCAGCGGTACGTGGGTTGGTCTGGTGCGACTACTCGAACGCCGACTGGGATGCCGCGGCTGTGCGGGCGCAGGACGCCATGGACCTGGCCAGGATCGGCGGCCGCGACACCGACATCTGCGAGGCGCTGGCGCAGGTTGCCACCCTGGAGGGTGCGCGCGGCCATACGGCCGACGCTCTCGCCCACTCAGCCGAGGCGCTGCGGCTGGCTCAGGCGCTCGACAGTCCGTACCTGGTCGCCGAGGCGCTCTGCAGCCAGCTCGTCGCGACGCTGTCCGTGGGTGACGCAGCCCTGATGGTTCCGCCGGCAGAGGCGCTCAGCCAGTTCGTGGCCGCGGATCGCGTGGCTGCGTCCCAACCCGAGTACTTCGACGCAGCGGTCGCCCTGGCCCTGGCCGGGCGCAAGGGGGAGGCGGCAGACCTGCTCGACCTGCTGCTCCGTCGTGGTGGAGCGGACGCTCGCCTCGAGTGTCGAGCCGCCGAGATGCTCGTCCGCTGCGCCCTGGGCCCGGACTCCGAGGGGCTCGCCGACGAGACCGCGACGCTCGCCCTCCGTCTCGAGGGGCACGCGTACGTCTTCTGGCGAGCCAGGGTAGAGCTGTTCGCCGGCGCGATGAAACGGCGGCTCGGACACCGGCTGGAGGCGCGGGCGCTGCTGCTGCCGGGATGTCGAACAAGGAGATCGCCGCCAGCCTGTTCCTCTCGGGGAAGACCGTGGAGTTCCACCTGGGGCGGATCTACCGCAAGCTCGGCGTACGCAGCCGGTCGGAGCTCGTACGCGTGCTGCTCACCCGCGGGTCCAGCTGAGTCGCGTCCTGCCAGGGTTTCACCCGGCGCCACGCAGGGGGCATCGCGGGTGTGCTCGGGGTACGCACCACCCAGCCCGTCCCAGGAGGTACCCGAGATGAACCGACGCCACGTCTTCGCCGTCACACTGCTGACCACGACCCTCGGTCTCAGTGCGTGCTCGGCCGCAGCCTCAGGGACAGGGACGGGAATCGGGTCAGGCGTACCCAGCGGCGAGGCCGGCTCGACCGCCCCGGCCAGTAGCCCGACACCGACACCGACACCGACAGCGACGCCGACGCCAACGACGGGCAACGGGGGTGGCGTGACGTTGGCGAGTGGGAGCTGCTCGACCATCGACCAGCAGACCGCTGCGGACATCCTGGGCTTCCCGACCCCGCCGGGTACGGAGGCGAGCAAGGCAGGGGCTGGATCGGAAGGCTTCAAGAAAGATCGAGGGTTGTTCGTACCGCAGCGCCACTCAGGGTTCGATGGGGTACGACGTGGTCCAGGTGTCGGCGGCGTTGGGCCCCCAGCTGATCGCTGCGGCGAAGGCTCGGATGAAGGCGGCGGGCTCCGCGATCGTCATCTCCGAGGTTGGCATGCCCGACTCGTTCGGGTTCACCCAGCGACTCGGCAAGCTGGTCGACAGCCAGGTGACGGTGCTCGCTGGCGACCACTTCATGACGGTCGCCGTCGCCCGCAAGGACGGCGAGGCCGCCAAGTCCCAGGCCTCGGCCATCGCTGCCGCCCAGAAGCTGGCTTCCGGCTAAGCGAAGGGTCGGCTGGAGCGGATCGGCGCGGCGCTACGTTGCGGCCGGTCGTACGGGATTCACTGGGACGACGATCCGGCCGTCCCAGGAGAACCCATGAGAAGCCAGCAGTCCGCAGTCGTCCAGCAATCAGGAGTCGTCCACCATCCCGTGGTCGTGGCCCACAAGGCCTCCCGCGCGGCCGACGTCCAGCTGAGGATCGCGGACGCGATCACCGCCTTCGCCGGATCGATGCGCTTCGTCTACCTGCACGCCGTGGTCTTCGTCCTGTGGATGCTGTTCGTGGAGCCGAACCCGTGGCCCAAGCTGACGCTGATCGTCTCGTTGGAGGCGATCTTCCTGTCGACCTTCGTGATGATCGGGCAGAACCGGCAGGCGTCCTTCCAGCAGGCCAAGGCCGACCACGACTTCCAGGTCCAGGACCTCGAGCTCAAGACCAACACCGACCTGACCCGGGAGATCCACACGTTGACCAGCGAGCTGCACCGACGGTTGGTGCCACCGGAAGTCGGCCCGGCTGCGGGTTAGTCCAGACCGCTTGGCGTCGCTTGGTTGAACACCTTGCGCCATGGCGTAGGTCGGCCACGGATTTGGTTGTGGACAACCGGTTTCGGGGTGGGCGGGCCGCGTAGTCTTCGAACATGTGTACGAACGATTCGATCTCAACCGCCGGTGCTGCGGAGCTGGATGTGGCTGCCCTGCTCGCGGCCGCGCCCGGGCCGGACGTGATGGCGGCGCTGACCGCCCTGGACCTGGCCGCACTGTCCGAGCCTGATCGGCTGGTCGTGCTGGAGGTCTGGGAGCGGCAGCAGCACTGGGTCTGGGCCCAGACCTTGACCGCGACCGCCTCGTTCGCTGGGCAGCAGCCGGTGGACTCCGATGACTTCGTTCGTGAGGACGTGCGGGCGGCGTTGCGGCTGTCGAGGCCGGCCGCGCAGGACCGGATCGACACGGCCCGGCTGCTTGCCACCATCCTCACCGACACTCACCTGGCGTTGGCCGGCGGTGCCGTGAGTCCCGGGCAGGTCCGGCGGCTGGTCGAAGAGGTCCGCTACCTGGACCCCGCGGTGGCGGTCGCGGTTCAGGACCGGGTCCTGGCCAAGGCGCAGCAGCAGACGGTGAGTGAGTTCGGTCGGGCGGTCAAGAAGGCCATCCTGGTCGGGGGTGTCAGATGGTCTGTGTAAGCGGTCGGTCCTTCTGAGAGGAACAAGATGGACGTCATGACTGATGAACCGCTGTCTGGTGCGGATGTCGTTGCGGAGCTGAAGGCGGCTGGTGATCTTGATCGGCTGTTCGCCCGGATCGATGCGGGCGAGATCGAGATGACTGGTTCGGGGGGCCTGATCCCGGAGTTGATCAAGGCTGCGCTTGAGCGTGGTCTGGCGGCCGAGCTGACCAGTCACCTGGGCTATGACAAGGGTGACCCGGAGGCGTCGCAGTTCACCAACTCGCGCAATGGGTCGACCCCGAAGACGGTGGCCTCCCAGGTTGGGGAGGTGCCGTTGGACGTGCCTCGGGACCGGGACGGGACGTTCGTCCCGCGACTGGTCCCGAAGGGCTCACGGCGCCTGGGCGGCCTCGATGAGATGATCATCAGCCTGTATGCGGGTGGGATGACGATCCGGGACATCCAGCATCATCTGGTGTCCACGATCGGCACCGAGCTCTCGCACGAGACGATCAGCAAGATCACCGATGAAGTCCTGGAAGAGGTCTTGGCCTGGCAGCGCCGCCCGCTGGAGGCGTTCTACCCGGTGATCTTCCTGGACGCTTTGGTGGTCAAGGTACGCGACGGGGCGCACGTGCGCAACAAGTCCGCGCACATCGCGATCGGTGTCGACCTCGAGGGCATCAAGCATGTGCTCGGGATCTGGGTCCAGACCAACGAGGGAGCCAAGTTCTGGGCCGGGGTCTGCGCCGAGATGGCCAACCGTGGCATCCGTGACGTGCTGATCGTGTGCTGCGACGGGCTGACCGGGTTCGCCGAGGCCATCGAGGCGACCTGGACCCGGGCCACCGTCCAGACCTGCGTGGTGCACCTGATCCGCGCGTCGATGCGGTTCGTGAACTACAAAGACCGCAAGGTGGTCGCGGCGGCACTGAAGCCGATCTACCAGGCCGCTGACGCCGACGCCGCCCGGGTCGCGTTCGAGGAGTTCATCGCCTCGCCGCTGGGCCAGAAGTACCCGAACACCGTGGCGACGTTCGAGGCCGCGTGGGAGAGGTTCATCCCGTTCCTGGCGTTCCCGCCCGAGCTACGCAAGGTCATCTACACCACCAACGCGATCGAGTCCCTGAACTACCAGCTCCGAAAGATCATCAAGAACCGTGGGCACTTCCCGGGCGACGACGCCGTCACCAAGCTGCTCTGGCTCGCGATCTGCAACATCGAGGACAAGAGAGCCCGAGAACGCGAACGAGAACGCGGCAAACCCACCCACGAACGCAAAGCCGCCGGCCGCCTCGTCGAAGGCCAGATCACCACCAACTGGAAGCAAGCCCTCGCCCAGCTCGCACTGGCCTACCCCGACCGAATCCAGCCCTACCTATGAACCCCGACCGAACCCCTTACACAGAAATCTTGACAGGCTCCACCGACGCCGAGCTGACAGGTGAACAGGCCGCCCAGGTCGAGGCCCGGGTGCTGCCCCGGGCGTCCGACCAGTCAGTCGCCGAGTTCACCCGGTCGCTGACACGTGCGGTGGCTGCCGTGGACACCTGCACCTACGCCGC
>JANMWN010000271.1:0-9253 GCA_031394045.1 Sporichthyaceae bacterium | reverse complement strand
GACCAGGCGCCCGCGCGACCGGCGACAGCACAGCCCGCGGCGCAGGCGCTGCGGGTCTGCGCCGATCCGGACAACCTGCCCTTCTCGCACCAGGACGGCAGCGGTTTCGAGAACCGGATCGCCAGCCTGGTAGCCCGCGAGCTGGGCGCTTCACTGCAATACGAATGGTTGCCCGACCGGCGCGGCTTCGTGCGCAAGACGCTCAGCGCCAATGCCTGTGACCTGATCGTTGGAATCCCGGTGCAGGTCGAGCGCGTGCTGGCGACGCTGCCCTATTACCGTTCGGCGTTCGTTTTCGTCCAGCGCGAACCGGCCCCGGGAGAGTTCCCGCTGGCAAGCTTCGACGACCCGCGGCTGCGCCAGTGGCGCATCGGCATCCAGTTGATCGGGAACGACCTGGCGGCCTCGCCGCCGGGATACGCACTGGCGCGCCACAGCGCCATTGACAATGTTGTCGGCTTTACGCTGGCCGGTGAGACGCCGGCGGCGCAGCGCCTGGTGGAAGCGGTCAGCCAGGGCATGCTGGATGCCGCCGTCCTGTGGGGACCGCAGGCCGGCTACTACGTGCGGCGCTCGCCCGTGCCGTTGCGAATGAGCCGCGCCATCGCGCCGGCCGATGTGGCGCAGCCGTTCGAATTCTCGATCGCGATGGGCGTCCGGCGCGAAGACACGGCGTTCCAGCAGTCCCTGAACGCCATCATCCGGCACCGCAAGCCCGAGATCGACGCCATCCTGGCGCAATACGACGTGCCGCAGGTGCCGACGCAGGAGGCCCGGCCGTGACGCAGCCCTCCCGCACCGTGCTGCTGCTGGGCGCCATCGCGGCTGCGCTGCTGGTGTCGGGCTGCGAACGCGAGGCCCGCCGCTTCGCCACCCCGCCGCCGCCACAGGTGGCGAGCGCGGCGCGGCTGGGGTTGCTGCAGCCGGCGACGCCGCAGCAGGGGGAGGTCCGGCTGGCCACCGTCAAAGCCAGTCCCTACGATGGCAACGCGTACGGCGTGAACCAGGGCAAGCGCCTGTACCGCTGGTACAACTGCAGCGGCTGCCATGCGCTCAACGGCGGCGGCGCCATCGGTCCGCCGCTGATCGACCCCGAGTGGAAATACGGCAGCGATCCGGCCAGCATCTACGCATCGATCGTGCAGGGCCGGCCGGAAGGCATGCCGTCCTTCGGTGGCCACATCCCGCAAGACCAGGTCTGGCAGATCGTGTCGTACCTGCGCTCCATGGGAGCCGGCAAGTGACCCCCCCGCACAGCGTCTACGATGCCGCGGGCGTGCAGTCGGCGGAGATCCTGCAGCTGTGGCACGTCATTGCCTGGACCTGCGCGGTCGTCTTCGCGGCGATCGTGCTGGTGCTGCTGGTGGCGATCTGGCGCGCCCCGCGCAGCAGCCGCGAAACAGCGCCCGACTTGTCCGGTGTGGATACACCGGAACGCGGCCCACGCCGCAGCGTGACCGGGGCCGTCATCGCCTCGGTGCTCGCATTGTTCGCGCTGGTGGTGGCCAGTGTCGTATCCGACCGCGCATTGGCGCGGATGTCGCTGGTGGACGCGGTGAACATCCAGGTCACCGCGCACCAGTGGTGGTGGACGGCGCAATACCTGAACGGGCCGGTGTCGCAGACCTTCGTCACCGCCAACGAGATCCACATCCCGGTCGGCAAGCCGGTGCTGCTCACACTCAAGGCCGACGACGTGATCCACAGCCTGTGGGTGCCGAGCCTGGCCGGCAAGAAGGACCTGATCCCGGGCCGGACCTCGAAGATGCATTTCCGGGCCGACCGGCCGGGCGTCTACCGCGGCCAGTGCGCGGAGTTCTGCGGCTTGGAGCATGCGCTGATGGGCCTGCTCGTCATCGCCGAACCGCAGGCGCAATTCGACGCGTGGGCCAGCGCGCAACGCAATCCGGCCCCGAGTCCGACGGAGGCGAAAACCATTCGCGGGCGCGACCTGTTCCAGAGCCAGAGCTGCGCTCTGTGCCATGCAGTCCAGGGCACCATTGCGAACGCGCAGCACGGGCCGGACCTGACGCATGTGGCGACGCGCCAGACGCTGGCGTCGCTCGCGATCCCGAATTCGCGGGCCCAACTGACCGCGTGGATATCGGATCCGCAGAAAATCAAGCCGGGGACCAATATGCCTGCGACGCCGCTGTCGGCAGCGGACCTCGACGCCCTCGTCGCATACCTGGAGACGCTGAAATGAGGCGCGCGCTGACTGCGCAGGAGATTCGCGAGGCAGCGCCGCGGCTGAAGGACGGCCCAGGCCCCGGTTCGCCCGAGGCCATGGCGCTGGACCGCACGTGGAGCGACGACCCGGGCTTCCTCGGCTGGTTCACCGCCGTCAACCACAAGACCATCGCCCGCCGCTTCATCGCCGCGACCCTGGTGTTCTTCCTGCTTGGCGGCCTGCTTGCCGCCCTGATGCGCCTGCAGCTGGCCCGGCCCGACAACACGCTGATGGGGCCGGACTTCTACAACCAGCTGTTCACCATGCACGGCACCCTGATGCTCCTGATGTTCGCGACCCCGCTGTTCATCGGCTTCGCCAACGTGATCATGCCGTTGCAGATCGGGTCGCCTGACGTCGCGTTCCCGCGGCTGAACCTCTTGAGCTTCTACCTGTTCCTGTTCGGCTCGCTCACCGTCGTGGCGGGCTTCCTGACTCCTGGGGGCGCCGCCGACTTCGGCTGGTTCGCCTACGCACCCCTCAACGATGTGATCCACTCCCCGGGCGCCGGTGCGGACCTGTGGATCATGGGTCTGGCGCTGTCCGGCCTGGGCACCATCCTCGGCGGCGTCAACTTCATCACCACGGTCTTCACCATGCGCGCCCCCGGCATGACGATGTTCCGGATGCCGATCTTCACCTGGAACATCTTCGTCACTTCGATGCTCGTGCTGCTGGCCTTCCCGGTGCTGGCCGCGGCGCTGCTCTCGCTCGAGGTCGACCGGGCGTTCGGGGCGCGCATCTTCGACGCATCGAACGGCGGCCCGATCCTGTGGCAGCACCTGTTCTGGTTCTTCGGTCACCCAGAGGTCTACATCATCGCGCTGCCATTCTTCGGCATCGTCTCGGAGGTCCTCCCGATCTTCAGCCGCAAGCCGCTGTTCGGCTACAAGGGCCTGGTCTTCGCCACTCTCGGCATCGCGGCACTGTCCATCGCGGTGTGGGCGCACCACATGTTCGTCACCGGCTCGGTCTTGCTGCCGTTCTTCTCGTTCATGACCTTCCTGATCGCCATACCCACAGGTGTGAAGTTCTTCAACTGGATCGGCACGCTCTGGCGCGGCTCGCTGACCTTCGAGACACCCATGCTGTGGGCGATCGGCTTCCTGGTCACGTTCCTCTTCGGCGGTCTGACCGGCATCATCCTCGCGTCGCCCCCGCTCGACTTCAACGTCTCCGACAGCTACTTCGTGGTCGCCCACTTCCATTACGTCGTGTTCGGGACCGTAGTGTTCGCCATGTTCGGCGGCTTCTACATGTGGTGGCCGAAGATGACCGGCAAGATGCTCGACGAGCGTCTGGGCAAGCTGCACTTCTGGATGACGTTCGTCGGCTTCCACACCACGTTCCTGATCCAGCACTGGCTCGGCGTCGCGGGCATGCCGCGCCGGTACGCGGACTACCAGGCGGCGGACGGGTTCACGACCTTCAACACGATCTCGACGATCGGGTCGTTCATCCTCGGCGCCTCGACGTTGCCGTACCTCTACAACGTCTACAAGACCGCCAAGCACGCTCCGCTTGTTGGCGTCGACGACCCGTGGGGATGGGGCCGGTCGCTCGAGTGGGCGACCTCCTGCCCGCCGCCGCGGCACAACTTCGTGTCACTGCCCCGGATCCGATCGGAGTCCCCGGCCTTCGACCTGCACCACCCCGAGTTCGCACCGCACCGCCCGGCTCCGGCTGTCCCGGTCCCGGCTGCAGTGGGTACCGGTCCCGGCGGCTCTGACGGGTCCGGCGGTGATCGCGCGTGAAGATCGAAGGCCTGATCTTCGCAGTGATGGCGCTGTTCTTCGCGGTCGTCGCCACCGTCTACGGGCTGCTCTCGCACGAGGTGGTCGGCACGACAGCACTGATCCTGTCCGGCGGTCTGGCCCTGGCCATCGCGTTCTACATGCTGCGGCTGTCCGCCCGTTTCGGCCCCCGTCCTGAGGACCGCGCGGACGGCGAGATCTCCGAGGTGGCCGGCGAGTACGGCTTCTACAGCCCGCACAGCTGGTGGCCGCTGCCGACTGCGTTCTCGGCCGCGCTGATGTGCGCCGGGTTCGCGTTCGGGTGGTGGCTGACGGTTCTCGGGTTGTTCATGCTCATCTGCTCGGCAGTAGGATTCGTCTTCGAGTACTACCGTGGGTACCACGCGGCGGGCTGACCGCCGGGATCCGGGCATTTCGAGGACATGCAGGGGCGCACGCGATGAGACCGGGGGGTCTGCTCACAGCACGACCACCGACTGACAGCTCGGCCCTTGCGAGGGCCGGGCTCGTTTTGCTGTGTGCCCTGGTGTCGGTCCTGACCGCATGCTCGTCGCCGGGGCCGGCCCGCGGGCTCGGTGCGGCGAACCCGAGTGCCGCGCCCGCAGGTTCCACGGCACCGCCGAGCTCGCTCGCGTCGGTGGCCATCTCGCCCGCCGCCCGGTCCACCGTGCGCCCCGACGCGGCCGTCCAGGTCAAGGCCACCCTCGGCATGCTCACCTCGGTCGTCGTGCGGGCCAAGTCGGGGGGCGAGCCGCTGGCCGGCACCCTGAGCGCCGACGGGATGTCCTGGACCGCCGCACCTGGCCTGCTCCGGCTGTCGACCAGCTACGTCGTCGACGCCAAGGCGGTCGACAGCCGTGGCGTGAGCAGGACCGTGACCTCGTCGTTCGCCACGCTCAAGCCCAAGGCCGTGCTCCGTACCGTCGTCACGCCCGGGGGTGGGAGCCTGGTGGGTGCAGGGATGCCGATCATGGTCTCCTTCACCTCCGCGGTGACCGACCGGGCCGCCGTCGAGGCGCGGCTGCGCGTGACGATGTCCCAGCCGGTCGACGGGGCGTGGCACTGGTTCTCCAGCAAGGTCGTGCACTTTCGACCCAAGTCGTTCTGGCCGGCTGGTGAGAAGGTCACGGTCGAGCTGAACCTGACGGGTGTCGACGCCGGCGGGGGAGTCTGGGGGGACCGCGACCGCACGTTCGCGTTCGAGATCGGCGACGCGCTGGTGAGCACCGTGGACGTCACGAACCACACCATGACGGTGACCAGGAACGGCAAGGTGCTGAGGGTCATCCCGATCACGACCGGCAAGGCGGGCTTCCTCACCCGTGGCGGTACCAAGGTCATCATGACCAAGGAACGCTTCCGAGTGATGGACTCGACCACGGTCGACATCCCCGTAGACAGCCCGGACGCCTACCGCCTCAAGGTCGAGTACGCGCTTCGGCTGACCTACTCGGGCGAGTTCGTGCACGCTGCTCCCTGGTCGGTGGCCCACCAGGGCAAGGAGAACGTGAGCCACGGCTGCACCGGAATGAGCCAGGCCAACGCCGCCTGGTTCTACTCGATCTCTCGGGTCGGTGACGTGGTCAAGTACGTGCACTCGCAGCGCTCGCTCGAGCTGGGCAACGGCTACACGGACTGGAACCTCAGCTGGTCCGCCTGGCAGGCGGGCAGCGCCCTCTAGTGCCGCGGGCCCCGGGATGCGCGCTTCCCCCCGGTCACGTCAGGTACGGCGAGGTCGCTGGCCGGTGGGTGCTGCTGGCCACTGTCCTTGGCTCCGGCATGGCGTTCATCGACGGCACGGTGGTCAACATCGCGCTCCCGCGGATCGGTCACGACCTGGGCTCTGGCGCCGCCGGTCTGCAGTGGGTGGTCAACGGCTACACCCTGACCCTGGCCTCGTTCATCCTGCTCGGCGGCTCGCTCGGTGACCGCTTCGGCCGCCGCCGGGTCTACCTGATCGGGGTGGCCTGGTTCGCGATCGCGTCGTTGCTCTGCGGGTTCGCGCCCAGCATCGGCCTGCTGGTCGCCGCCCGGGCGCTGCAGGGTGTCGGCGGCGCGCTGGTCGCGCCGGGTGCGCTGGCCATCCTGCAGACCTCGTTCGTCGACGCGGACCGGATGCGGGCCATCGGTGCCTGGTCCGGCCTGGCCGGCGTAGCGGGGGCGATCGGGCCGTTCCTCGGCGGCTGGATCGTCCAGGTGTCCAGCTGGCGCCTGGTCTTTCTGATCAATGTCCCGATCGCGATCGCCGTCTTCCTGGTCGCGCGTCGGCACGTCCCCGAGTCGAGCAACCCGAACGCTAAGCATCGTCTGGACATCGCTGGCGCGCTGCTGGGTGCCGCTGGGCTGGGGGGCGTCACGTACGGGCTGACCGCGTGGTCCGGCGGTGGGTCCAGCGTCGCGGTGGTATTCGCCTTGGTGCTGGGAGGACTTGCGCTGGTCGGGTTTGTCGTCACCGAGGCCCGCTCCTCGCACCCGATGGTCCCGCTGTCGATCTTCGCCGCCAGGACCTTCACCGCCGTCAACCTCGTGACGTTTGCCGTCTACGCCGCGCTTGCTGGCGTCTTCTTCTTCGTCGTCATCAACCTGCAGGTGGTCTGCGGCTTCGCCCCTCTGGCCGCGGGGATCGCGCTGCTGCCCGTGACCGCGCTGATGCTGCTGCTCTCCGCGCGGGCCGGCGCTCTCTCGACCCGGATCGGCCCCCGGCTGCCGATGACCGTCGGACCGCTCGTGTGCGCCGGCGCACTCGTCCTGCTGTCCCGGATCGGCGTCGGCGCCTCGTACCTGGGGGACGTCTTGCCCGCGGTCGTGGTGCTCGGGCTGGGCTTGTCGCTGACCGTCGCTCCGCTGACCGCGACCGCCCTGGCGGCTGCACCTGATCGCTATGCCGGGGTCGCCAGCGGCGTCAACAACGCTGTCGCGCGGACCGCCGGGCTCCTCGCTGTCGCCGCGCTGCCGCTCGTCTCTGGCGTGGGTTCGAGCCTCACCGACCCGCTCACCCTAGCCCCGGCGTACCGGACCTCGATGCTGATCTGTGCCTGGTTGCTCGTCCTCGGCGCGGTCGTCGCGGCGCTGACGATCCCATCGACGTACGCCGGGGTACGCGCAGAGCCCGCAGCCGGCTAGAGCGGCCGCGCTCGGCCGGACCCGACCACCCGAATGGGTGACAGCGGTATCAGCCGCGCCGCCCCAGGGCTCCTCCTCGGCACGGGAACACTCCCGAACGGGGATGGAGATGGTCATGTCCTACCAACTGAACGGCCGCATCATCGGCTGGATCTGCGACGACTGCACCGAGCCCTTGGCCGGTGCCACCTTGCGTCTCGTGCGCACGGGGGACGCCTCGCGGGTGAGTCACCAGGCCGCCGCCGACCCCAAGCTCACGGCGACGGTGCTCACCGAAGAAGAGGCGCGCGAGCGCGAGTCGCGGCTGCTCGCTGAGACCGTGCTCGCGGCGGACGGCAGCTTCAGTGTCGAGATCGGCTCCGGCTACGAGGGCGAGGCCTTCGAGGTCGACGTCTACTGCGGAACGCTGACCGGGCACCCGGTGCCCCCGCGGCCGCTCACCGTGGCCCTGACCACCCTGGCTCCCCAGTGGCGCGAGCGTGAGGACGTACGCGTCGCCGCTTGGGAGTATGAGATCCCCTTCCGTTACTGGTGCGCGATCCGCGGGCTGTTCGGCTGGTGGACGATCTGCGGCCACGTGACCGTGTGCGGCACCGACGTACCCGTACCCGGCGTGAAGGTGTCGGCGTTCGACGTCGACTGGCTCCAGGACGACGCCCTGGGGTCGGCGACCACCAGCACGAGCGGTCACTTCCGGATCGACTACACGACGGAGCAGTTCACCCGTACGCCCTTCTCGCCGTGGATCAACTTCGAGCTCGTGCCCGGGCCGGACGTGTACTTCCGGATCGACGGCCCGAGCGGCGCGCTGCTGGCCGAGCCGCGTGCGCGGGGCCGGCAGCCGGACCGGCAGAACGTGGGGCCGTGCCTGTGCGTCGACCTCTGCGTCAAGGAGCAGCCGCCGGTCACCGAGCCGTACCCGTGGTTCGACCATGTGGGTGGCTACAAGCTGCTCACGGCCATCGACAGCGGTCCCGGCGGCAACGGCCGGACCGTGGGGGACCACCGCGCGTTCTACTCCAACCTGCGGCTCAACGGTGTCCTGGGGCGCACCCTCGGCGGGCAGCCGCTCGCGTACCGCTTCGAGACGTCGACCACGGGTACCAACTCGGTCCTGCAGGCGCAGATGTCGCGGATGCAGATCGGCACCTGGCAGCGGTTCACCCTCAGCGGGGTCGAGACCAAAGCCGTCGTGCTGCTCGGCGTCGACGGACCCGACGAGATCGCGGTGACACCGGACGCCGACGGCTGGATCACGGTGCCGCAGGACAACAACCTGCTGACCGGGCTGTTCGCGCCGAACAACAACCTGCTCGGGCTGGCCAGCAGCTTGCTGTCCACCCAGACCTATGACCTGGCGGCGATCACGGCGGGGAACCCGACCGCGCCGGCCGGGCTGGCCACCGACCAGCTGTTCACCTTGCGGATGGTGATCCGGCAGTCGGCTGCCGCGCCCTCGACCGCGGTGGAGGCCGGCCGCTGCGACCGCCTCGCGATCGCGAACACGGTCTACAACCACGTGCAGAAGCAGGGCTCGTGGGTGCCGACCAGGCTCGACGGTCAGCTTGGGGTGGTCAGCCTCGACGTGCAGGAGCTGATCGGCCACGGCTGCGCCAAGATCACCAACGCTCTGACGGTGGACTACACCGCGGCCCACCCCAATCTGGGTGGCGTCTCGATCGGGGTGACCGGTCCGGGCGGTCCGTACCACTACGCGCTGCCACCGGTGTCGGCCGACTACGCCGGTCAGGTGACGGCGCTGCTCGACGCGGCGAACAACGTGGTGCTGATCGCCAGTCTGCCGCCGTGCGGGTACCAGCTGTCGGCGTCGGCCAGCCTGCTCCTCACGACCGGAGACAGCTCGCCCCTGCCGGAGAGCGACTTCCTGGTGTTCACCAAGCAGTAACGCGGCGGGCATCCTGACCAGAGCGCCGATCGACCGCGTACGTCGGCCGCAGGTGTTTGTCAAGGGTTGACTGACGGTCTGTGGATGGCGAGAAAGTGCTTGTGGACAACGACTTCTTGTCGGTGGGGTGATCTAGGGTCTGGGTATGTCGATCACCGCGCTGGCCCCTTCGGCGACCCCCACTACGGCCAGTGGCGCCGTGCTGGTGGAGTCGGTGTTGGTGGATCTGGACCGGGCGTT
>JANMWN010000224.1:0-7086 GCA_031394045.1 Sporichthyaceae bacterium | reverse complement strand
CACCAGCACGCTCGAGACGGCGCGCAAGCGAGCGGCTGAGGCGGCCGGCGGTGAGTACGTCGACACCCACAACTGGGTCTTCACGCCGAACCATTTCAGGCTGCTGATCGACGACCTGCACACGCTCGGCTTCATCGGCCTGCGCGAGGTGTCGTTCCACGACACGGTCGGGCCGGAGTTCATCATCGCGCTGTCGGCGGGCGGTCCAGGGCCGAGGATGAGCCGGGACGAGCTCCTCGTGCTCGCCGCCCGCGAGAACACGATCAAGGACGGACTCGACTTCGCCTGACTCACGCCAATTATCAGACACTATCTGTCTGTATCTACAAATCGTAGATATGGGTAGATAGTGTCTGATACTTTGCGGCCGTGGACCCGATACGCAACCCGTACCAGCCTGGTGCCGGGCGACGACCGCCAGAGCTGACTGGCCGTGCCGTCCATCTCGATGCCTTCGACGTCGTCCTTCGACGCTGCGAGGCAGGGTTTGGCGAGCGAGGCATGATCCTGCACGGGCTCCGTGGGGTGGGCAAGACGGTGCTGCTCGGGGAGTTCGCCGCGCTGGCTGAGGCCAGGCACTGGATCGTGGCCAAGATCGAGGCCTCGACCGAGCAGTCCGCGACGCGCATGATCGCCCAGTCGTTGCATCGCGCGCTGCGCGAGGCCACCGGAGAGTTCGGCCCGAGCCGGCTGAGTCGCCTGCTCGGTGTCTTCAAGTCGTTCACCGTCAAGGTCGACCCGACCGGCACCTACTCGTTCGGGGTCGATGTGGCCGCTGCGACTGGGCGAGCTGACAGCGGGGACCTCAGCCTCGACCTCACCGAGCTGTTCGCCGAGCTGGGGAGCACTGCGCGGGACCTTGGCGTGGGTGCACTGCTGATCATCGACGAGATGCAGGACATGAGCTCGAACGAGCTCACCGCCGTCAACAAGGCGGTGCACGAGGCCGGTCAGGGTTCGGCTCCGTTGCCGGTGGTCGTCGCCGGCGCGGGTCTGCCGTCGCTCCCCGGTGTGCTTGCCGAGGCGACCTCGTACGCCGAGCGGCTCTACTCGTACGCACCGATCGGTCGCCTCGCCGGTGGGGCGGATGCGCAGGCCCTGGTGGGCCCGGCGCGCCTGCTCGGTGCGGAGTGGGGTCCGGCCGCGCTGGCCGCGGCCCTCGAGTTCGCGCGCGGCTACCCGTACTTCATCCAGACGGTCGGCAAGTTCGTCTGGGACTACGCGACCGCGAGCCCGTTCAGCGCGGAGGACGCCGAGGTGGGCATCGGCAAGGCCCGTGAGGAGATCGACGCGGGCCTCTACCTCGCCCGCTGGAACCGCGTCACACCTGCCGAGCGGGACTTCTTGCGAGCCATCTCCGCAGCGGGCATCGAGCAGGTCTCGGTGGCGGACGTCGCCACGCATCTCGGCCGTCGGCGTGGGGACCTCTCCGTCCGCCGCGACCAGCTCATCAAGAAGGGTGTCATCTATGCACCGGAACGTGGCTACGTCGCGTTCACGGTGCCCGGCATGGCCGAGTACATCGGAAGGCAACCATGAAGCTGCTCGTGCGGTGGCTGGTACTCGCCGCGGCGATCGCGGTCGCGATCAAGGTCGTCCCGGGCATCCACCTGGTGCCGGGTTGGAAGAACCTGCTGGGCGTGGCGCTCGTGCTCGGGGTCGTCAACATCGTCATCGGTACGGTGATCCGGGTGGTGAGCCTGCCGATCCGCATCCTCACGGTCGGGCTGTTCTCGCTGGTCATCAACGCGGTGCTGCTCGAGATCACCGCCCGGTTCGACACGGTGCTCACGCTCGACAACTTCGGCGCGGCGCTCCTGGCGGCACTGGTGATCAGCATCTGCACCGCGGTCTTCAGCGCCGTGGTCGCCATAGTGACCTGAGGGCTGCTTGCGCCCCTATCGGCTACTCGCGCTCGTCGGTCTCGTCGGGGGCGGTGCGGAGCATCGCGGGCTGGAGCACCTCGGCCGGTCCGCGACGAAAACGCAGGTCCTCGCCTGTCTCCGGGATGACGAAACCGTTGGTGGACAACACCTTTCGGCGGAACGTGGCCAGCGTCGGCGCAACGCCCCAGACGGCCTGGTAGACGTGATATAGCTCGGCCAGCGAGAACGGCTCGGCCACGAAGCGCGCAGCCAGCGTCGTGTACTCGAGCTTGGACCGGACCCGCTCGACCGCATCGCGCAGGATCGTCGCGTGGTCGAAGGCCAGCTCAGGGCCTGCCGCCAGTGCGTCCACCGGCCACCAGCGCGCACCGGCCGTACCCCCGCCCGCCGTCGGGTCCGGCAGGTCCGGCGCGAAGGCCACGTGGGCCACGGACACCACCCGCATCCGGGGGTCGCGGCCGGCGTCGCCGTACGTACGTAGCTGCTCGAGGTGCCCGGGGAACCGCGGCAGCCCCGTCTCGGCCGCGAGCAGCCGCCAGGCAGCAGGTTCCACCGACTCGGCCGGCTGGACGAACCCGCCGGGCAGCGCCCACCGCCCGGCGAACGGCTCGGTGCCGCGCTGGACCAGCAGGACGCTGAAGACCTGGTCTCGGATCGTGAGGATCGCCAGGTCGACGGTGAGCGCCACCTCGCCGGCCCGGTCGATGCCGCTCACAGCGAGTCCAGCCCGCGTACGTCTGCTGTGGTCGCGAGCACGACCCCGGCCTCGGCCATCTCGTCGAGCGCGGCTGCGGTGGTCTCGGGCGCGACGCCCGCGGCCAGGTCGGTGAGCAGGCGTACGTGCAGTCCGGCCCGCAGGGCGTCCAGGGCGGTCGCGCGTACGCAGTAGTCGGTGGCGAGGCCGCCGAGGTCGACCGCCGTGACCCCAGCGGCCGCCAGAGCGTCGGCGAGGGTGTGGCCGTCAGCGTCGACCGCCTCGAACATCGAGTACGCCGGCGCACCCTGCCCCTTGCGGAAGTGGTCGTCCACGAGGCTGACGTCCAGCGCCGGGTGGCAGGCCGACCCGGGCTGGCCGGACACGCAGTGGCTCGGCCAGGTGCTGACGAAGTCGGGGTCATCGCCGTGCGCGGCGAAGTGGCCGCCGTTGTCGCCGACCGGGTCGTGCCAGTCCTGCGAGGCGGCCACGAGGGCGTACCGGCCGGGATGTGCACGCAGGTGCGCGGTGATCGCGCCTGCTACCTCGGCCCCGCCAGGCACCGGGAGCGAGCCGGTGACGAAGTCGTTCTGCACGTCGACGACGAGGAACGCGGTACGGCTCATCCGGTGGCTCCTGACTCGGTGGGCCTTGTCGGGACTGAGGTAGCCGTCGCCGGCGTAGCAGTGAGGGCAGGGTCGCCGTCCGCGATCTCGAGCCCGCCCCCAGCCAGCTCGGCGCGCACGGTGGCGTGGTGCGCGCGTATCTCGGTCAGGGTGGGTTGGTGCACGGCCGCGCCCGCGCGCAGCACCGCGACCTGCAGCGGTCGCCAGGTCACCCCTGGCGCTGGCTCGCCCACGCCGTCGATGACGACGACCTCGCGGACGGCCCGGCCGTCGGCCCCGAGCTCTCGGTAGGCGGTCTTGTGGCCGCCGAGGCTGACCTTGCCCACCGCGGTCTTCGCGACGGGGCGGAGCGCGGCACCAGCCTCGTCGGTGTCGGCCACGGCGACCAGCTTGTAGACCATCCCCGCCGTCGGGTGGCCGGACCCGGTGGCCACGCGCGACCCGACGCCGTACACGTCCACCGGGGCGTCGGCCAGCGCCGCGATGAGGTACTCGTCGAGGTCGGACGTCACCGTGATGCGGGTGGAGGTCGCGCCCAGAGAGTCCAGCAGCAGCCGGGCCTTGCGGGCCTCCTCAGCCAGGTCGCCGGAGTCGATCCTGATCGCGCCCAACCCGCGCCCGGCCACCTCGACGGCGGTACGGATCCCCTGCTCGATGTCGTACGTGTCGACCAGCAACGTGGTGCCCGGGCCGTGCGCCGAGACCTGCGAGACGAACGCCTCCTTCTCGCTTCGGTGCGCGAGGGTGAACGCGTGCGCGGCGGTACCCACCGTGGGGATGCCGTACGCCAGCCCGGCCGCGAGGTTGCTCGTGGTGTCGAACCCGGCCAGGTATGCCGCCCGCGCGTTCGCCACGGCCGCGCGCTCGTGCGCACGCCGTGAACCCATCTCGATCAGCGGCCGACCCTGCCCTGCCACGGCCATCCGTGCTGCCGCCGACGCGATCGCGCTGTCGTGGTTGAGCACCGACAGCACGAGAGTCTCGAGGATCAGAGCCTGGCCGAGCTCGCCGCGCACCGTGAGTACGGGGGAGCCGGGGAAGTAGAGCTCGCCCTCGCGGTAGGCGTCGACGTCGACGGACATGCGCAGCGCGCGCAGGTAGTCGGCCGTGGCCGGCGTGACGACCCCGGTGTCCGTCAGCCAGCCGACCGTTGCCTGGTCGAAGCGCAGCCCGTCGAGCAGCTCGACGAGCCGGCCGAGCCCGGCGACGACGCCGTACCGACGGCCCGAGGGGAGCCGGCGGGCGAAGCACTCGAAGACGGCCTGGCGACGGACGGTGCCGTCCTCGACGAACGAGGACAGCATCGTGAGCTCGTAGCGGTCGGTCAGCAGCCCGACGGGCGAGAGCTCCACCGGCTCAGCTTTCCGATCCCGCGAGGTCGAGGGTCCCGGAACCACCGAGGCGGCGCAGAAGCTGGTCGCGGGCCGCCCGGTCACCCGGACCGGCCCGCTCGGCGAGCCGCCCGGCGACGGCCTCGCGGTGCTCGACGTCCACGTTGCCGCCGTACTTGAACTTCGCCCTGACCTCGGTGACGTGCAGGCGGATCCCCCTGATCCCGGCCAGGGTGCGGCCGTGCTCCGCCGGGTCGACCCAGCCGCCGTCGGGGTCGAGCGCGCCCTGCTGCAGCCGCAGGATCTCGGCCTTGCCTTCGGGGTCGTCGACGACCTCGGCGCGCGCGGTGAGCTGCACGGCCGCGTAGTAGGTGGTCGGGATCCCGATCGCCGGGTCTTCGTCGCCGACCGCCTTCCAGGCCGAGGGCACGAAGGCCCAGTCGCCTGCGACAGCCAGCAGTACCAACGGGTTCTCGTCGATCGCCACCCAGACCGGGTTGGGTCTGGCCAGGTGCAGCACGACGTCGTCGCCGTCCAACGTGTACTGCGTGGGGACCACCACGGGGACCGTGCGTTCGCGGCCCCCTGCGACCAGCTGACCGAACCCCTGGGCCGCCAGGAACGCCCTGGCCTCGTCAGCGTCCTGCGCCGCGTCCCATGGGTGGACGAGCACTCAGCACCCGGCCGGCGTCGGGGCAGTCAGCAGGGCGATCGCCGCGGTGGCCTGCTCGACGGTCGCGAGCGCGGCGAAGCCCTCGCCGAGGACGAAGTCGACGGTCGCGTCCCTGCGGTTGTCCGGGACGAGCACGGCGCCTACGACCTGGGCGGCGACCACCTTGGCGTTGACCGCGCCGGCGGGGCCGAACCGGATCTCGGCGGAGGCGGCGATGATCTTCTTCGACGGGTCGTTCGAGACCTTGCCGGTACGGAAGCCGCGGGCGGCCAGCTCGACGCTGGTGGACTTGGCCAGCCCCTTGCGGGTCGTGGCGTTGTAGACGTTGACCGTGATGGCGCTGGGCAGCGGGATGGCGGCGGGCTTGCCGCTGGGCTTGGCCGTACCGCTGGGCTTGGCCGTACCGCTCGACGACTTGGTGGCCGACCCGGTGGCCGAGCCGGTCGGCTTGCCCGTACCCGTGCAGGTCGAGCTCGTGGGCGGACCCGCCGCAACCGGCGTGCCCTTGTCCCGCCCTGCGAAGAACCAGCCGGCCCCGATTCCGATCGCAAGGGCGCCGATGACCGCGACGACCACCGGCATCGCGCCGCGTCGACGTGAGGAGCTGCTGGGGCTGAGCAGGGTCACGATGGCTCCAGGTCGTAGACGCGGGCGTGCAGCACGTGGCGCTGCTGGAGGGCGGCGCGCACGGCTCGGTGCAGCCCGTCCTCGAGGTAGAGCTCGTCGTTCCAGCGCACCACGTGGCAGAACAGGTCGCCGAACATGGTGGAGTCTTCCGCGAGGAGGGTGTCGAGGTCGAGGGCTCGCTTGGTGGTCACGAGCTCAGACAGGCGTACCTGCCGGGGGGCCACCTCGTTCCAGCCCCGGCCGGTCAGGCCGTGGTCGGGGTACGGCCGTCCGTCCCCGACGCGCTTGAAGATCACAGCACGATCCTAGGCTCCCGGTTAGGCTCCCCAGCCATGAGTGACTCCGCAGCTGACATCGTCGCCAAGGTCAAGGCCGGGTACGCGTTCACGGCCCCATCCCTCGAGCTCGGCGCCCTGGTGACCGACAACACGTCGCACCCGGACGTGGGTGTCCGAATCCCGCTGGAGATGCTCAACCGGCACGGCTTGGTCGCGGGGGCCACGGGTACCGGCAAGACCAAGACCCTGCAGCTGATGGCGGAGCAGCTCTCGGCGGCGGGCGTGCCGGTGTTCCTCGCGGACGTCAAGGGCGACCTGTCCGGGATGGCCTCGCCGGGCGTACCCAACGACCGGGTCACCACGCGCGCGGCCGACGTCGGCCAGACCTGGACCCCGGCCTCGTTCCCGAGCGAGTTCTACTCCCTCGGCGGGCTCGGCACCGGGATCCCGATCCGGGTGACGGTCACCTCGTTCGGCCCGACGCTGCTGTCCAAGGTGCTCGGGCTCAACGAGACGCAGGAGTCCTCGCTCGGGCTGGTGTTCCACTACGCCGACAAGGCGGGGTACGCGCTGCTCGACCTCAAAGACCTGCGCTCGGTGATCGCGTACCTGGTCAGCGACGAGGGCAAGTCCGAGCTCGACGGGCTCGGTGGGCTCTCGAAGGCGACCGCCGGCGTGATCCTGCGCGAGCTGATCGGCTTCCAGGACCAGGGCGCCGAGGTGTTCTTCGGAGAGCCGGAGTTCGACACCCACGAGCTGCTGCGGCTGGCGCCCGACGGTCGCGGCATGGTCTCGATCCTGGAGCTGCCGGCCGTGCAGGACCGGCCGGCGCTGTTCTCGACGTTCCTGATGTGGCTGCTCGCCGACCTGTACGAGGACCTGCCCGAGGTCGGCGACGTCGACAAGCCCAAGCTGATGTTCTTCTTCGACGAGGCGCACCTGCTGTTCTCGGACGCCTCCAAGAGCTTCCT
>JANMWN010000235.1:0-10768 GCA_031394045.1 Sporichthyaceae bacterium | reverse complement strand
CACTCGTCGCCTCGCCGCTCCAGCTTCATGGTCGCGCTCGGGTCCTCGCTCGCTGCGCTCACTCGTCGCCTCGCCGCTCCAGCAGATCATCGGGCCCGAACGCGTCCGGCAGCATGTCGGCCAGGACGCGTACGCCCTGGGTGGTCTGCAGCTGCATGGCCGCGCCGCCGTTCTCCCACAGCAGCTGGCGGCACCGGCCGCAGGGCATCAGCGGCGCGCCGTGCTGGTCGACGCACACCACGGCCACCAGCCGGCCGCCCCCGGAGGCGTGCAGCGCCGACACCATCCCGCACTCGGCGCACAGCCCCAGCCCGTACGACGCGTTCTCGACGTTGCAGCCGACGACGACCCGGCCGTCGTCGACCAGCCCCGCCACGCCGACCTTGAACCGGGAGTACGGCGCGTACGCCCGCGCCATGATGTCCACCGCCGCGGCGTGCAGCACGGCCCAGTCGACGGCGACGTCGCTCATCGGCCCCCGCCGCGCCGGTAGACCAACCCGTCGGCCGCGGGCGGCCGGAGCCGCTGCGAGGCCAGCGACAGCACCAGCAAGGTCGTGACGTACGGCGTCGCCGACACGATGTGCTGCTCCAGCTCGTTCGTCTTGAGGAACCACAGCAGCACCAGCGCGGTGAAGATCCCGCTGATCACCCCCGGCACCCAGCGCCGCTTGTAGAGCAACCAGGCGCTGTACGCCGCGAGCGCGATCACCAGGACCAGCAGCAGCGCGTGGACGGCCGGCGGGCTCCGCAGCTGCAGGCCGTTGGTGTATCCAAAGAGCCCGGCTCCGACGGCGAGGCCGGCCGGCCGCCAGTTGCCGAAGATCATGGCGGCCAGGCCGATGAAGCCGTACCCCTGGGTCTGGCCGTCGTGGTAGAAACCGGACCAGATCGCGAGGAACGCACCACCGAACCCGGCCAGCGCACCCGAAGCGAGCACCGCGAGGTACTTGTACTTGTACACGTTCACGCCGAGCGTCTCGGCGGCGTACGGCGCCTCGCCGCAGGAGCGCAGCCGCAGGCCGAACGCGGTCCGCCACAGCACGAAGTACGTGATCGGCAGCAGCGCCACCGCCATGATCGTGAAGTACGCCGGGTGGTCGACGATGGCGAAGATGACGTTGGCCAGGTCCGAGACCAGGAACCATTGGTGCGCGCCGATCGACTGCATCCAGCCGGGCAGCAGCGGCACCGTGAACGTCCCCATCGACGGGATCTCGCCCGACTGCGTGGGGTTGTGCAGCACCTGGACCGCGAGGAACTGGGTGATGCCAAGGCCCAGCAGGTTGATGGCCACACCGGAGACGATGTGGTCGACGCCGAAGGTCACGGTCGCGATCGCGTGCATCAGGCCGCCGATGGCACCGAACGCCACGCCCACCGCGAGCCCCTGCCACGGGCCCCACGTCGAGCCGGCCCACCCGGCGCCCCACGTACCCATGATCATCATGCCTTCGAGGCCGATGTTCACCACACCCGCGCGCTCGGACCAGAGCCCGCCGAGCCCGGCCATGCCGAGCGGGATCGACAGCGCGATAGCCGCCTGCAAGGTGCCGGCCGAGGTGAGCTCCTGGGCGCCGGTGACGACGCGTACCAGCGAGAACACCACCAGCACCAGCCCGAGCAGCACGAACGGGCGGGTCGACCTGGTGGCCAGCCCCCGCCGCGTCATCGCCACGACCTCGCTCACGCCGGCACCGTCCCAGACTTGAGCTTCTCGAGGCTGCGCGCGACCTCGCGCTGGTGCCGGTTGTTGTTGTAGCGCCGGACGACCTCGTACGCGACGACCACGGACAGCACCGCGGTGGCCTGCATGATCGTGACGATCTCCTTCGACACCTGGTACAGGTCGAGGATCTGCCGGGCGTTGTCGAGGAACGCCCACAGCAGCGCCCCGAATGCGATGCCCACCGGGTTGTTGCGACCGAGCAGGGCCACCGAGATCCCGACGAAGCCGATGCCCGCGGGGAAGTTCTGCGAGTAGCTGTACGACTCACCCAGCAGGTTGGGGATGCCGATCAGGCCCGCGACACCGCCGGAGATGAGCAGGCTGATGACCACCATCCGCCGGACGTTCACACCGCTCGCGATCGCGGCGCTCTCGGAGCGGCCGGTGGCCCGCAGGTCGAAGCCGAAACGGGTCTTGCCCAGCAGGAACCAGTAGCCGACGCCGACCAGGATCGCGAGCACCACCAGCCCGTACACCTGCGTCTGGGAGCCACCGACCAGCGAGAACCCAGGGACGCGTCCGGACGGAGGGATCACCTTGGTGCCGACGCCCTGGCTGCCCTGGACGTTCACCCCGAGCCGTCCGGGTACGAGCAGGTAGCCGATCACCGCATTGGCGATGTAGTTGAGCATGATCGTCGAGATGACCTCGCTGACCCCGCGCTTGACCTTGAGCACCGCAGCGATCGCGGCCCACAGGGCACCGACCAGCATCGCGACGACGATCGTGATCGCGACGGTCAGGATCGGGGCCAGGTGGATCGCCCCGGCCACCCCCGCGGCGACCAGCGCGGCGAGGCGGTACTGCCCGTCGACGCCGATGTTGAACAGGTTCATCCGGAAGCCGATGGCGACGGCGATGGCCGCGAGGTAGTAGCCCGTCGCCAGGTTGATCGTCAGGGCGATGCTGTCCGGCTTGGTGCCGTAGTCCCACATCCAGCCGAAGGCCTCGAGCGGCGGGTGCCCGGTGCCGGCCAGGATGGCCGAGGTCACGGCGAGGGCGAAGGCGAGCGCCAGCGCCGGCGCGGCCAACGCGAGACCGATCCGCCGGATCACGACTCGTCTCCGGCCCCGGTCATGGCCGACCCGAGCTCCTCGGGCGTGACGTGGGCGGGATCGGCGCTGGCCACCAACCGGCCGCGCAGGATCACGCGCAGCGTGTCCGACAGCCCGATCAGCTCATCGAGGTCGGCCGAGACCAGCAGCACCGCCAGCCCTTTGGCCCGCGCGTCACGCAGCAGGTCCCAGATGGCTGCCTGCGCGCCTACGTCCACACCGCGGGTGGGGTGTGCGGCGATCAGCAGGCGCGGCTCGCCGCTCATCTCGCGACCGACGATCAGCTTCTGCTGGTTGCCTCCGGACAGGGCCGCCGCGGTGACGTCGATGCTCGGGGTACGGACGTCGTACGCGGCGACGATCCGGCGGGTGTCGGCCTTGGCCCCTGAGGCGTCGATGAGGATGCCCTTGACGTTGGGTGGCTGCGTCTGGTGCCCGAGCATGCGGTTCTCCCACAGGGGCGCGTCGAGCAGCAGCCCGTGCCGGCTGCGGTCCTCGGGGATGTAGCCGATGCCGGCCTCGCGGCGGCGCCTGGTGGTCCAGCCGGTCATGTCGTCGTCGCCGAGCACGACGGTGCCGCCGGCGGCCGTACGCATGCCCATGATGGTCTCGACGAGCTCGGCCTGGCCGTTGCCCTCGACGCCGGCGATGCCCAGGACCTCGCCGGCGTGGATGGTGAAGGTGATGTCCGAGAGCAGCTGACGGTCGTCTTTGCCGGTCAGCCCGAGCCCCTCGACCCGGAGCACCGGTGTGTCCGTCACCGTCGAGTCGCGGGTCGCCGGCGAGGGCAGCTCGCTGCCGACCATCAGCTCGGCCAGCTGGCGGGCCGTGGTCGTCCGCGGGTCGACGGCCGCCACGGTCGTACCGCCCCGGATCACCGTCACGTCGTCGGCGACAGTGAGCACCTCGTCCAGCTTGTGCGAGATGAAGATGACCGTGAGCCCCTGCTCCTTGAGCTCGCGCAGCGCGTCGAACAGCTCGGCCACCTCCTGCGGGACCAGGACGGCGGTCGGCTCGTCGAGGATCAGGATGCGGGCGCCGCGGTAGAGGACCTTGAGGATCTCGACCCGCTGCCGGTCCCCCACGCCGAGGTCCTCGACCAGCGCCTCCGGGTCGACCTCGAGGCCGTACTGCCGGCCCAGCTTGACGATGCGGTCCTGCGCGGTGCGCATCGCGAGGACGCCGAACCGCGAGGTGGGCTCCATCCCCAGCACGATGTTCTCGGTGACGGTGAGGTTGTCGGCCAGCTGGAAGTGCTGGTGGACCATGCCGACGCCCCTTGCGATGGCGTCCGCCGGGCTGCCGAACACGACCTGCTCACCGTTGATGGCGATGGTGCCCTCGTCCGGGCGGTGCATCCCGAACAGGGTGTTCATCAGGGTGGACTTGCCGGCGCCGTTCTCGCCCACGATGGCGTGGACCGTCCCGGAGCGCACGGTGATGTCGATGTCGTGGTTGGCCACGACGCCGGGGAACCGCTTGGTGATGCCCCGCAGCTCGACGGCCGGTGCGGCCAGCACAGCCTCCGTGGTGATGGCGCAGCCTCCTCGTCAGGACGTACCCGGGCCCGGTCCGTGACGCTATCGCGTCGGGACCGGGCCCGGGGTACTGAACTACTGCCCTGCTCTGCTCGAAGGTACGAGCTACTGGACGTCAGGGACCGTGATGCTGCCGGCCTTGATGCCCGCCACCGCCTTCTCGATCGCGTCCTTGTACGGGGCGATCGCGGGGTTGGAGGTGGAGTAGCCCACGCCGTCGTTGGTGAGGTCGAACTTCTTGACCCCGGTGAGCGGCGTGCCGTCGACGCACGTCTTGATGAAGGCGTAGACCGCGTTGTCCACCCGCTTCAGGGCGGACGACAGGATGACCGGCTGCAGGTCGGCGCTGGCCGACAGGTACTGGTCGGAGTCGACGCCGATCGCGAGCTTGCCACCTGCCTTGGCCGCCTTGAACACACCAAGGCCCGAACCACCAGCGGCCGCGAAGATGATGTCGGCGCCCTGGTCGTACATGCCCTTGGCGACCGTCTGGCCCTTGTCAGGGGCGTTGAAGCCTTTGAAGTCCGGAGGCTGCGTGAGGTACTGGTCGAGTACCTTGATGCCCGGCTTCGTGGCCTTGGCGCCGGCGTCGAAGCCGACCTGGAAGGACTGCAGCAGCTTGACGTTGACGCCGCCGATGAACCCGACGGTGCCGGTCTTGCTCGCGCTCGCTGCGAGGACGCCGGCGAGGTACGAGCCCTGGTTCGCCGCGAACACCAGGTTGGCGACGTTGGGCTGCAGGTTGCTCGAGTCGTCGATGATCGCGAAGTTGGTCTGCGGGAACTTCGCCGACACGGCCTTGACCGCGTCGGCGTAGTTGAAGCCGATCGCGATGACGGGGTTGTAGCCGCCCGTCGCGAGCAGGGTCAGCCGGGCCTCGCGCTGGCCCTCGGTCTCGTCGGGGACCGCCGACAGCTCGTTCTTGGTGATGCCGAAGTCGGTGACCGCCTTGTCGAGCCCGGCGGCCGCCGAGTCGTTGAACGACTTGTCGCCGCGGCCGCCGATGTCGTAGGCCATGCCGACCTTGATCGTCGACTTCGAGGGTCCGGTGCTGCCTCCGGCTCCCGGGGTGGCGGTGCTGCTGCTGCCGCACGCGGCCAGCGCGAGCGCGCCAGCCATGGCTACGGCGGCTACTTTCAAGGCGCTGCGCAAGGGCTTCTCCTTCCGTGGCGCGGCCCGAGCCGGGCCGCGAAGAACGGCCTCACCGTATATCTGCCGAGACCGAACCATTACCTGCCTCAGCACGGTGTTGGGCAATCCGTTATGAAAGCGAGAGCAACGCCGCTCCTACCAGCAGCCGGATGCCCACCGCGATCGCGTCCTCGTCCACGTCGAAGCTGCCCTGGTGCAGGTCGCGGCTGACCACGTCGCCGTGGCGGCGTACGCCCAGCCGGGCCAGCGCCCCCGGGACCTGCCCGAGGTACCACGCGAAGTCCTCGCCACCCAGGCTCTGCTCGGTGTCGATCACGGCGTCCGGCCCGACCAGGGCCCGGGCCGACGCCGCGAGCAGCTCGACCGCGACGGCATCGTTGACCACCGGGGGGACGCCGCGGGTGTAGCTGACATCCACGTCTACGCCATACGCGGCCACCACAGCCCGCACGGCCTCCTCGACGACGACCGGGGCCAGCTCCCAGACGTCGGCGTTCAGCGAGCGGACGGTGCCCTCGACCTCGCCCTCGCGCGGGATCGCGTTGGCCACCCCGCCGGCCTGGATCCGGCCCCAGACCAGCGAGAGGCCGGCCCGCGGGTCGACCCGTCGCGACAGCACCGCGGGTACGTCGGTGACCACCCGGCCCAGCGCGTACACCAGATCCGCAGTCAGGTGCGGCCGGGCCGTGTGACCCCCGCTGCCGGTCAGGCGTACGCGTACGTTGTCGGCCGAGCCGGTGATCGGACCGACCCGGAGCCCGACCAGGCCGACGTCGGTGCGCGGGTCGCAGTGCACGGTGAAGATCCGGTCGACCCCTGCGAGCCGGCCGGCGGCGATCACGTCGAGGGCACCACCGGGGGTGGCCTCCTCGGCGGGCTGGAAGATCAGGCGTACGCCGCCATTGACCTGGCCCTGGGCGGCCAGCTCGGCCAGCACGACCCCGGCACCGAGGACCACCGCGGCGTGCACGTCGTGACCGCAGGCGTGGCACTGGCCGGGGATGGTGGAGCGGTAGTCCACCTGCTTCTCGTCCGTGATGGGGAGCGCGTCTAGGTCGGCCCGCAGGGCGATGACGGTCGATCCGCTGCCGGCCCCGGTGACGTCGCAGGTCAGGCCGGTGCCGCGCGGGAGGGCCTGCGGGTCGAGGCCTGCGGCGGCGAGCCTGGCTCGCACCACCTCGGTGGTGCGGTGCTCGGCGTTGCTGAGCTCGGGGTGTGCGTGCAGGTCGCGGCGTACCGTCACCAGCTCGGGCAGGTGCGCCGCCACGGCCGCGTCGATCGCCGAGCGCTGCTGCTCGGAGAGGGACAGTGGCACGAAGGGCAGGTTAGCCCTGCTGCTCGCCGCGGACGTCGTCGGGGACCGCCACCGGTTCACCGAGCGGCTTGCCGGCGACCTGCGGATCGGCCTCCGGACCGGCCACCGGGTCAGCCACCGGGTCAGCCACCGGGTCAGCCACCGGGTCAGCCCAGGAGGACGTGATCGCGCGGGCCCGGTTGAAGCGCTCGGTCTCGTCCGGGCGCTCGCGGGTCATCGCGGCCCAGACGAGCCCGCCGACGACCAGAACGATCAGGACAGAAAGTACGAGGGGCGCAAGCATGCTTCAACAGTCACAAATCGGGCGCACCAGGTCAAGCGGAGCGGCCAAGCGGAGCGATCAGAAGGTGTCTGCCGCGGTGTACGTGCCCCAGACCTCGCGCAGCGCGTCGGAGACCTCGCCCACGGTGGCCCGGGCGGCCAGCGCGTCCCGCATCGGGTAGAGCACGTTGTCCGTACCCGCCGCAGCAGCCTTCAGCGCAACCAGCGCTTCGTCGACCGCGTCGTTGTCGCGGCCGGCCCGCAGCGTGACCAGCCGCTGCGCCTGCTGGGCGCCGATGGCGGGGTCGACGCGCAGCGGCTCGTAGTGCTCCTCGGTCTCAACAGTGAACTTGTTCAGCCCGACCACCACCCGCTCGCCCGCGTCGATGGCCGTGGCGATGGCGTACGCGGACCGCTCGATCTCGGCCTTCTGGAACCCGGTCTCGATCGCCGCCACCGCGCCGCCGAGGTCCTCGACGCGGGCCATCAGGTCGCGCGCCGCCGCCTCGACCTCGTCGGTCATCGACTCGACGACGTACGAGCCGGCGAACGGGTCCACGGTCGCGGTCACGTCGGTCTCGTACGCCAGAACCTGCTGGGTACGCAGCGCCAGCCGGGCCGCCTTCTCGGAGGGCAGCGCGATCGCCTCGTCGAAGGAGTTGGTGTGCAGCGACTGCGTGCCGCCGAGGACGGCAGCCAGGCCCTGGACAGCGACCCGGACCAGGTTGACCTCGGGCTGCTGGGCCGTGAGCTGCACCCCCGCGGTCTGGGTGTGGAAGCGGAGCATCAGCGACTTGGGGTCACGGGCGCCGAACTCCTCGCGCATGACCTGGGCCCAGATCCGGCGGGCCGCACGGAACTTCGCGACCTCCTCGAGCAGCGTCGTCCGCGCCACGAAGAAGAACGCCAGCCGGGGCGCGAACTCGTCGACGTGCTGCCCGCTCGCGACCGCCGCGCGCACGTACTCGATCCCGTCGGCCAGCGTGAACGCGATCTCCTGCGCGGGCGTGGCCCCGGCCTCGGCCATGTGGTAGCCCGAGATCGAGATGGTGTTCCACTTCGGGATCACCTCGCGGCAGTACGAGAAGATGTCGGTGATCAGCCGGAGCGATGGGCGCGGCGGGTAGATGTAGGTGCCGCGCGCGATGTACTCCTTGAGCACGTCGTTCTGGATCGTGCCCGTGAGCTGGCCGGGGTCGACGCCCTGCTCCTGCGCGACCAGCTGGTACAGCAGCAGCAGGATCGCCGCCGGGGCGTTGATCGTCATGGACGTGGACACCTGGTCCAGCGGGATCTGGTCGAACAGGATCCGCATGTCGTCGATCGAGTCGATGGCCACACCGACCTTGCCGACCTCGCCCTCGGCCACGGCGTTGTCGGAGTCGTACCCCATCTGGGTCGGCAGGTCGAACGCGACGGACAGCCCGGTCTGCCCCGCGGCCAGCAGCTGGCGGTAGCGCCGGTTGGACTCGACGGCGGTGCCGAACCCGGCGTACTGGCGCATCGTCCACGGCCGGCCGGTGTACATGGACGCATAGACCCCGCGGGTGTACGGGTACTGGCCGGGCTCGCCCAGCCTGGCCTCGGCATCCCAGCCCTCGAGGTCGGCTGGACCGTAGACCGGCTTGATCGGGAGCCCCGACTCGGTCATCCGCCCGTCGCCAATGCTGCCCATGCTCCGGACTGTACCCAGCGTCTCGGGTCAGACCCAGGCGGGGTCCGGACCTCGGCTGGGTCTGACACGAGCGGCTACGAGCGCTGATCAGGCGGCGTCGGCCGCGCGGTCCTGCCAGCCGACCCAGGCCGCCTCGAGCGCCTGGCCGACGATGCCCACCATCGCGTCGAGCAGCGGGCGGTCGGCGACCAGCGGCGGCGAGAGCTGGATCACCGGGTCGCCCCGGTCGTCGAGGCGGCAGAGCAGCCCGCGCTCGACCATCTGCGCGGTGAGGATGTCGCGGAGCAGCCAGCTGGCCTCGTCCTCCTCCCACGTCTGCTTGGTCGTACGGTCCTTGACCAGCTCGACCGACCAGAAGTAGCCGGCGCCGCGGACGTCACCCACGATGGGGACGCGACGCAGCTCCTCCAGAGCCGAGCGCAGGTACGCCTCGTTGCTACGTACGTTGTCGAGCACGCCCTCACGCTCGTAGACGTCGAGCGCCGCGAGGGCCACCGACGTGGTCAGCGGGTGGCCGCCGTAGGTCAGGCCGTGGGTGAAGACCGCGTCGCCCGAGATGAACGGCGCCGCGACCCGGTCCGACAGCAGCACGCCGCCGAGCGGCGCGTGGCCGGCCGTGACGCCCTTGGCGAAGGTCAGCATGTCCGGCTGGCCACCGAACCGCATCGAACCGAACCACTCACCGACCCGGCCGAAACCGGTGATGACCTCGTCGGCGACCAGCAGGATCCCGTACTTGTCGCACAGTGCCCGGAGCCCCTGCCAGTAGCCGCGCGGCGGGGTGAACGAGCCGCCGGAGTTCTGCACCGGCTCGGCGATCAGCAGGGCCACCTGGTCGGGGCCCTCCCACTGGATCGCCTCCTCGACCTCGGCCAGCAGCCAACCGGTGAACGCATCCTCGTCGTGGCCGAGCGGGTGCCGATAGGCGTTGGTGTTGCTCACGAAAGCCGTCGGGATGGGCAGCGGCTCGAACGGGTGCCGCGCGTACGGGAGGCCGGTGAACGACAGCGCCCCCAGCGAGGTGCCGTGGTAGGCGAGCCGGCGCGAGATCGCCTTGCGGCGCTGCGGCTGGCCGTTGGCGGCGTGCCACTGGCGAGCCAGCTTCCACGCGGCCTCGTTGGCCTCGCTACCGCCGCTGGTGAAGAACACCCGCGACAGGTTCAGCGGGCTGGCGAGGCCGGCGAGGCGCTCGGCGAGAGCCGCAGCCGCGGGGTGGGTGACATACCACGACGGGGTGAACACGAGCTCGGACATCTGCCGCTGGGCGGCCGCGCCGATCTCGGCGCCGAAGCCGTGCCCGAGGTTCGAGCAGAAGAGCCCGGAGATGCCGTCGATCGCGCGCCGTCCGTCGGCGTCGATGACGTGGCACCCGTCGCCGCGTACGAAGACGCGGACGTCCTGGTCGGCGAACTCGGACATGTCGGTGAAGTTGAGCAGCAGGTGGTCCTTGACCTGCCGCTGGAGGGTGGCCCGGTCCTGACTGGGGACGCTGGGGACCATCGTGGATCAGCTCCTGATCGTGCGTGAATACTGAACGGGTGTTCAGCATGTCCGCCAGGCTAGCAGCGAGAGGCCGATCCTGACCATCGGTTCAGCAGCGCAGCCGCTCCCCAGAGCAGGGTGGGGAACGCGATCAGCACGGGCAGCAGCCAGCCGGCGGCCTGCACGGTGGTGACGTACCCGTCGCGTACGCCGTGGAAGACGGTGAGCCCGAGGAGTCGAGTCTCGACGGTGACCACGGCCACGGCATCCCCTGCGCCGAGGCGGGCGGCGGCGGCGAGGAAGCCGAGGAAGTACGCCACGGCCTCGCCCGCGACAAGCACCAGGACCAGACGCAGCCCGACCTTCACAGCACTCCCCTTCGTCGTTCCGCAGCGCCCGCGACCGCGAACGCGCCGACCCCCGCGACCAGGCACGCACAGCCGAGCGAGGCAGGCGTGCTGACCAGTTGACCCATGCCGACGAGGGCGGCGTACAGCAGCAGGCCGGTGGCCATCAGCAACCCGGTCTCTACCGCCACCGCCCCCGGTCCGAGCGGGCGGAC
>JANMWN010000223.1:0-17845 GCA_031394045.1 Sporichthyaceae bacterium | reverse complement strand
CTGGGTGCCAGCCCAGGTGTTCGCCGTCTCGACGTCCAGCCACCAGACGGCCGTACCCCCCGGCGACTGGGCGCGCTTGCGCGTGACGGCATCGTCGACGACCGAGCGGCCGTAGGCGACCGGGTCTCCGGTGCCGGGGTAGGCGCTGTTGACGTACACCGCGTGACCGCTCTTGGTGACGGCCCACGCGAGCTGGTCGGCGACGCACCTGTTGGTGCTGAACGGGTGTCCGCCGTTGACGCCCACGATCGCGAAGCCGCCGTCGGCGGGCAGGTCCTTCTTGCACTGCGGGTGCGAGACGTCGTATCCGAGCGGGGACACGCTGGCGGCCGGTACGTCCGGAAAGGGCGCCAGGGTGGGCGCCCCGTCGATGAGCGGCTTCGGCGGGGGCGGCGACAGGGTCGGTGCGGCCACCCGGTTGAACAGGGACAGTGCGCCGACGACCCCGGCGGCCAGCACGAGCAGCACGAGCAGCGCCAGCAGGGGACGTCGAGCCGCTGCCGCGCGATCGGTGGCCATCACTGCCCTTCCCGGTGGGTGAACCGCGTCGATCGGTGCTGCTCGGAGTCCTGCCAGCCACACCAGTCTGCCTGTGCACGGTACGTGGCCGGTCCCCCGAAGGACGGCAACGGGGTCCGCGCGCATCGCGACTATGCTCACGCCAGTTGCGCTGAGTCGAAGGCGGCGCTGAGTCGATGGAGGCGAGTCCCGGTGAAGAAGCTTCTTGTGCTGGTGGTGGGTGCGGCCGCCGGGTTCCTGGCGTGGAAGAAGGTCCAGGGCGACCAGGCCGAGCAGGACCTGTGGACCGAGGCGACCAACGAGTCGGCTGACCTGCGCTAGTCGCAGGCAGCCACGCTGTTGTATGTCGGGACAGACCGGTGTGAACTGATTGCCACCGGCAGGCAGGAGCCCCCCATGTGCCACAGCAACGAGAGCTCACCTCCGGCAGCGCCCGACGCGGTCGCAGGCGGAGCCCACGGCGAGATCGTCCTCGAGGCTCGGGACGGCAACCGGTTCGCCGTGTACTTCGCCCAGCCGGCGCGCGGTGCCGCAGGCTCGGAGCGGCCGAGCGCGGGCGTCGTGATCATGCCCGACATCCGTGGCCTGCACGGGTTCTACCGCGAGCTGGCCGAGCGTTTCGCCGAGATCGGTGTGGACGCGGTGGCGATCGACTACTTCGGGCGTACGGCGGGGATAGGCGACCGCTCGGAGGGCTTCGACTTCGAGCCGCACGTCAAGGAGACGACACCCGCGGGGGTGGCCGCCGACGTCGCGGCGGCGGCTGACTACTTGCGAACGCCCGAGGGTGGCGGGGCCGTGTCGGTCTTCACGGTGGGCTTCTGCTTCGGGGGCGGCTACTCGTGGCGGCAGTCGGCGGACACCCCTGGGCTGGCGGGCGCCATCGGGTTCTACGGTCGGCCGGCGCTCGCGGCCGACGCGATCGACTCGTTGCGGGCACCGCTGCTGATGCTGCTGGGCGGGGCCGACCAGCACCTCCCGGCGGCCGATGCCGAGGCGCTGGCGGCTGCGGCCGAGCAGCGGGGCGTCCCGGCCGAGGTCATCGTCTATCCGGGGGCGCCGCACTCGTTCTTCGACCGTACCGGCGACGACAACCGCGAGGCGTGCGACGACTCCTGGGCCCGCATCCGGGCCTTCCTCGACGCGCACACGGCTGCCGCCGGAGCCTCGGCCGGCTTCACCCTCCGCTGACGGGTTCGACGGCCCGGTCGACGGTCCGGACGCCGCTCCTAGCCCCCACAGCGCGGGTGAAGCGGTCCAGGCGATGGCCTAGGCTTGGGACGGTCCTTCGGGGACGTAGCTCAATTGGCAGAGCACTGCCTTTGCAAGGCAGGGGTTAGGGGTTCGATTCCCCTCGTCTCCACACAAGCGCTCCGCGCTCCGCGCTCGTGTCAGACCCACAGGAGGCCAGGACCCCCGCCAGGCCTGACATGAACCACGTCGACTGCGAAGATCGGGGGGTGACCGGCCGCGGCGGGTCTCCGACATCGATCGTCGGTGGAGCGACGTTGGTGGGGCGGCTCGGCCGGGTGACGTGCACCTGGCCTCTGGCAGTACTCGCTTGGAGCGATGACTGTCGCAGCGTCACGCTCCGGGCCCATTGGGTCGGCTCGATGGCGGGAGGGCCGCAGATGGACAGCGACTCGGAAGCTGCCCTGCCGACGTGGGCAATCCCGTGGTCCGAGCTCGACCGGGTCGTGATGGCCTCGCAGAGCATCGTCTTCTTCCGTGCGAGCGGTCGTGCGATGCGGTTCTGTGGCCATGCGTGTGAGGCCGGGGGGAAGTCGGTATGTGGAATGCATGTTGCTTGCCTACTGCGCGGCGCTGTCGGCTACAGCGTTCGTGGTCGCTGCCTACCTCTTCGTGGGCACGGACCATGGTGGCTTCAGAGCCATGGGAGCGGCGGCTCTGCTGGTCGCGGCCGTGGCTGCGCTCCAATTCGCTCGGTAGAAGCGCTCCAATTCGCTCAACGCGGCCCGATCGGCGCGCTGGCTCCCTAGGGCGTCGTGCCCCGCCCGTGGGCCTTGGCGCCAGGTCTGACGTCGCGACATGGCAGGATCGGGGGCGACGACGACGTCCAAGACCACCCCGACCTGTGGAGCCTTTCGTGCCCGAGCAGCTCTTCGCCACCCTGCACACCAACCGCGGCGACATCCGGATCCAGCTGCACCCCGACCAGGCGCCCAAGACGGTGCGCAACTTCGTCGAGCTGGCCGAGGGCGCCAAGGAGTGGACGCACCCGAGCACCGGCGCCAAGGCCTCGGTGCCGCTCTACGACGGCACGGTGTTCCACCGGGTCATCGAGGGTTTCATGATCCAGGGCGGCGACCCGCTCGGTCAGGGCATCGGCGGTCCCGGCTACAAGTTCGCCGACGAGTTCCACCCCGAGCTCACGTTCGAGCGGCCGTACCTGCTGGCGATGGCCAACTCCGGCCCAGCCACCAACGGCTCGCAGTTCTTCATCACGGTGGCGGCGACGAACTGGCTCAACTTCAAGCACACGATCTTCGGCGAGGTCGCGGACGCTGACAGCCGCGCAGTGGTCGACGCGATCGGCAAGACGCCGACCGGCCGGGGTGACGTACCGGTAGAGCCGGTCGTCATCGAGTCCGTCGTCATCGAGCGCGTCGAGACCTGACCCGGCCGAAGGCGGAAGGAGCAGCCCGACGTGAGCGAGCCGGCCAGCGCCGGTGGCGCTGACGCGGCTGCCCCGGTCTGCTACCGGCACCCCACCCGCGAGACGTACATCCGGTGCGTACGCTGCGACCGGCCGATCTGCCCCGAGTGCATGATCAGCGCCTCGGTCGGGTTCCAGTGCCCCGACTGCGTCGCCGAGGGCGCCAGGTCGATCCCTCAGACGCGTACGGTCTTTGGCGGCAAGGTCTACGAACGGCCTGGCCTGATCACGACGATCCTGGTGGCGCTCTGCGTCGCCGTGTACGTGCTGCAGGTCCTGGTGCCGTCGACCACGGCCCGTTTCTCGGACTACGGCCTCGGCGTGGCCAGCGGCCAGTGGTGGCGGCTGATCACCTCCGGCTTCATCCACCTGAGCGTGATCCACCTCCTGTTCAACATGTGGGGGCTGTGGGTGCTCGGCCGGCCGCTCGAGGCGATGCTGGGCCGGCTGCGCTACGCCGCGCTGTACTTCGTCTCGTTGCTCGCGGGATCGGCGGTGTCGATGTACTTCGCCGACCCGCAGGGCCTCGCGGCCGGTGCCTCGGGTGCGGTGTTCGGCCTGGCCGGCGGCCTCATCGTGGTGGCCAAGCGGATGCACTGGAACCTGAGCTGGCTGGTCGGCATCGTGGCCCTGAACATGCTGCTCCCGTTCGCGGTCCCCAACATCGACTGGCATGCCCACGTCGGCGGGCTGGTCGCCGGCCTGGTCGTCACGGCGGCGTTCGTCTACACCCCGAAGGCCTTCCGGCTCGCAGGCTCGATCGCCGTCGTGGTCGCCGTGACGGCGCTGTGCGTGGGCCTGGTCGTGGTCCGTACGAACCAGATCAAGGACGATCCCGTGTACGCGAGCGTCTTCGACCTCGGTGGTGGGATCCAGACGTACCCGGACATCCAGGTCTTCCCATAGCCGAGCAGAGCCAGCAGAGCCAGCAGAGCCAGCAGAGCCAGCACAGCGGACTTGTCCACACTGGGGACAAGTGATGTGGACGAACTACACGCGTGTTACTTCCAGCGGGTGGCGGTGACGAAGCCGGCGCCGAGCAGGCCGAACCCGATCAGCAGGTTGGCGTTGCCGAGGTTCTTCATCACCGGGACGCCGTCGGGGGCGATGTAGTACACGACGATCCAGGCCAGCCCGAGCAGGAAGAACGTCACCATCAGCGGCGCGACCCAGCGGGCGCTCATCTTGGACGCGGCCGACTGCCCCTGGGGGGGCGGAACGAACGGGGCCTTGCGGCGGACCCGCGACTTGGGCACGGCGGACACTCCTCCTGCTGGACGGCGCGGCCGGACAGACCGACGCTGTCCGTTAGCGTAGACGAGGTGGTCGCCCCAAGGTCCTCGCGCCGTGCTTGGCGGGTCGGTACTCCAGTCGTCCTGGTCCTGGCCGGGCTGCTGATGGCCACGAGCGCGGCGACCGCGCGCGGCACCGACCTGCGCTCGGACCGTCGCTCAGACCTGGCCGACCTGATCCGTGAGCAGGCCGCCAAGGCGGCCGGCGGGGCAGCGGCGGTCCAGAGGCTGCGCAGCGAGGTTGACCAGCTGACTGCCGCCGGCGGCGGGGACGACGCGAGGGTCACGGCCGCGCAGGCCGAGACCGCGCGCCTGTCGGCCGCGGCCGGGCTCACCCGGATGGTCGGGCCGGGGCTGGTCGTCACCCTCGACGACTCCAAGCTGGGCGTCAGCGGCCAGCTTCCGGCCGGGGTCTCGCCGGACGACCTGGTCGTCCACCAGCAAGACCTGCAGGCGGTGGTCAACGCGATGTGGGCCGGCGGCGCCGAGGGTGTCCAGGTCATGGACCAGCGGCTGCTGGCCACCAGCGCCGTCCGCTGCGTGGGCAACACGCTGATCCTGCACGGCCGGGTCTACTCCCCGCCCTTCACGGTCAGCGCCGTGGGTGACCTGGCCGGCATCCGGCGGGCAATGGAGGCGGCGCCGGGCCTGGTGAGCTACCGCCAGTGGGTCGCGGTCGTCGGCCTCGGCTACCAGGTCGTCGAGCACCCTAGCCTGACCCTGCCCGCGTACGAGGGTGAGCTCGATCTGCCGGCCGCTACGGTGCCCCGATGAGCGGCGTCTCGTTGTACGGGCGGCTGTGGCGACTGCTGCCGGGGCGCTGGCCGCTCAAGGTGGCGATCCTGGCGGGCGCCGCTGCCGTCGTCGTGGTGCTGCTCTTCGGGGTGGTCTTCCCCTGGGTCGAGCCGCGGCTGCCGTTCAACCGCGTCACCGTCGACAGCACCGGTGGTGGAGGATAGACCGATGGACGCCTCAGTCAGCCAGATCAGGCCGCGTTCCGACGGCGGTGCCCCACTGCGCATTCTGGTCATCGACAACTACGACTCGTTCGTCTTCAACCTGGTGCAGTACCTCGCCCAGCTCGGCGCCGAACCGGTCGTCCGCCGCAACGACGCCGTCACGGTCGACGAGGCCGACGGGTACGACGGCGTACTCCTGTCCCCGGGCCCCGGCACCCCGCAGCAGGCCGGCGTCTGCGTCGACATGGTGCGGCACGCGGCGGGTCGGGTGCCGTTGCTCGGGGTCTGCCTCGGGCACCAGGCGATCGGGGTGGCGTACGGCGCCAAGGTGACCCGCGCCCCCGAGCTGCTGCACGGCAAGACCTCGCAGGTCCACCACCAAGGAGCCGGTGTGCTCGACGGCCTGCCCGACCCGTTCACCGCGACGCGCTACCACTCGCTGGCGGTCGACCCGGCGACGGTCCCTGGCGACGAGCTCGAGGTCACGGGGACGACCGAGAGCGGCGTCATCATGGCCATGCGGCACCGCACCGTCGACGTCGAGGGCGTCCAGTTCCACCCCGAGTCCGTGCTCACCCAGGGCGGGCACCGGATGCTCGCGAACTGGCTGGTCCGCTGCGGTGACCCCGAGGCCGTCCTGCGCGCCAGCGGCCTTGCTCCCGTCGCGCCCACCCTGGTTGGTTCATCTGGGGCCGCGTTGGTCGGCGTACCGGCCAACGCACGTCGGTCTGAGCCAAGGGCGACCGAGGGCTAGGCGCGTACGCGGATGCCGAGGTGCGCGGCGAAAGTCGCGGCCAGGTCGGCCAGCTGGACCTCGCTGACCACTGCGCCACCCAGGTTGGCGACACCGGTCAGCTCGTGCAGCTCGGCCCCGCTGAGGTCGACCTCGTCCAGGCGCGCGGCCGAGAAGTCGATCCACTGGACCCGGCAGTCGGCCAGGCTCACCTGGTGCACCTGCGCGCCCCCGAGGTCGAGCTCGCCGATCTGGCAGCCCTCCAACGTGACGTCCGTCAGGGTCGCGCCGCGCAGGTTGACGTAGTCGAGCTTGCCGCCGATCACGCGTACACGTGTCAGCGTGGCCCCGTGCGCCACCAGCGCGCCGAATCGGCAGCCGCGCAGGATGCTGTCCCGCCAGGACGACTCGGCGGCGTCGAGGCTGACCGCCGAAAGGTCGAACAGCAGGCAGTCGGCGATCCGGGCGCGCCGGAGGTCTGCCTGGTCGAGCTGGCACTCGTACAGCCCGCACTCGAGGAACCGGGCGTTCGTCGCGCGCTGCCCCGACAGGTCCAGCCCCCCGCAGCTCGACCGCGTCGTAGTCGCCCTCGTCGACCAGCTCACCGCCGACCAGCGGCGAGAGGGTCGGGAGGTTGACCTCGAAGGGCGCCATCGGGCGCGGGGTCACGGCGTCGTCGTGGCGCTGGCCGTCACCGTCGGGGTGGGCGAGATCGTGGGCGGCGGTGCGACGGCCACCGTGATGGTCACCGTCTTGCCCTGCCCGAACGGGGTCTTGGCCGCCGGGTTCTGCAGGATGACCTGGCCGTCCGGGGCCGCGTCCGTGGTCTGGCGGATCACCGCGACGACGAAACCGGCGTTGACCAGGTCGGCCTTGGCCTGCACCTCGGTCTCGCCCACGACCTTGGGTACGGGGACCAGCCCGCTCGAGACGACCAGGCCGACCGAGCTGTTCTTGGCGACGGGCGTGCCGACCGGCGGGGTCGAGTCGACCACGGTGCCGGCGGGGATGCCGGGCGAGGCCTTGGACGTGACTGCGCCCGGTGTCAGCCCGGCTGCGACGAGAGCGTCGTTGGCCTGCTGCAGGGTCAGCCCGATCAGCGTGGGTACGTTCACGTTGGCCGGCCCCCCGGAGTACGTGACGTCGACGACTGTCTCCTTGGCCACCTTGATCCCGCTGAGGGGATTCTGCTGGATGACGGTGCCGATCGGCTTGTCACTGGTGACGGTGTTCTCGACCCCGATCTTGAGCCCTCGCTCGGTCAGCTGCGAGACGACGTCGGCGTGCTTGAGCCCGGACAGGTCCGGCACCACGATGTTGGTCTCGGTACCCGTGAAGAGCCCGCGCCCGAGGAAGAACGCCAGGCTCAGCGCGACGACGACCGCGACGCCGAGCAGGACGTACCACGCGTTCCGGTTGCCCGTGGGCTCCGCCACCGGCGTCGGCCGGACGATGGGTCCGGTGCTCGCGGGCACGGTGAACATCTGGGTGGCGTCGTTGTCCACGCCCCCGGCAGCGGCTGCACCGGCGAGCGCAGCGCCCCCGGCGCCCCCGGTGGTCGCGAGCGGCTGCCCGAGCCGAGCCCGTTCGACGTCGCGCTCCATCTCGGCGGCGGACTGGTACCGGTCGAGGGGGCTCTTGGCCAGCGAGCGCATCACCACGGTGTCGCAGGCTGCCGGCACGTCCGGGTTGACCCGTGAGGGCGGCGGCGCGGTCTCGCGTACGTGCTGGTATGCCACGGACACCGGTGAGTCGCCGACGAACGGCGGCCGCCCGGTGAGCAGCTCGTACAGCAGGAAGCCGGTGGAGTAGACGTCGGAGCGTGCGTCCACGACCTCGCCACGCGCCTGCTCGGGCGAGAGGTACTGCGCGGTGCCGAGGACGGCCGAGGTCTGCGTCATGGTCGCGGCGCTGTCGGCGATCGCCCTGGCGATGCCGAAGTCCATCACCTTGACCTGGCCCGTGCGGCTGAGCATCACGTTGCCGGGCTTGATGTCGCGGTGGATGATCCCGTGCCGGTGCGAGTAGTCGAGGGCGGCCAGCGTGCCCTCGGTGATCTCCAGCGCGCGCTCGGGCTGGAAGCGGTGCGACGACTTCACCAGCTCGCGCAGCGTCGTGCCGTCGACGAACTCCATGACGATGTACGGCACGAGGGTGCCCTGCACGTCGGTCTCGCCGGTGTCGTAGACAGCCACGATGTTCGGGTGGTTGAGCGAGGCGGAGGCCTGGGCCTCGCGACGGAAGCGCGCGTGGAACGAAGGGTCGCGGGCGAGGTCGGTGCGGAGCAGCTTGACGGCCACCCGTCGTCCGAGGCGCAGGTCGCGGCCGGCGAAGACCTCGGCCATGCCACCACGGCCGATCACCTCGCCCAGCTCGTACCGGTCGCCGAGCCGTCGTGGCTCGTCCATCCGACCCTCCCCTGCCTTGGTCACGTCGTCGGTCATCGCGTGCTGTCTCCCCTGATCATCTACCGAGAATGGCGAGCATTACTGCCTTGGCCACCGGCGCGGCCAGTCGGCCACCCCAGATCGGCCCACTGTCCGGTGCACCTTCGACGACGACCGCGATGGCCACGTCGGCGTTGTCCGCCGGTCCGAACGAGACGAACCACGCGTCAGCCGGGCGGCCTGGCGCGGTCTCCGCGGTGCCCGTCTTGCCGGCCACCTTGACGCCCGGGATCTGGGCGTTGGTCCCCGTGCCGTTGTCGACCACCCCGACCATCATCTGGGTGATCTCCTGGGCGATGGCCGGCGTCATCGCCGCCCCGAACGGTCGCGGGACCGCCGGTGGCTCGAGCGGTGCGAGGTCGGGGCCGAGCACCGACTGCACCAGGTACGGGGTGTTGACCACGCCGCCGTTGGCGATGGCGGCGGCCACCATCGCCATCTGCAGGGCGGTCGCACGTACGTCGTACTGCCCGATTGCGCTCTGCGCCGCCTGCGCCTTGACCAGGTCGGCCGGGAAGCGGCTCGTGGCCGCGGTCATCGGCACCTCGAACGAGGAGTTGAAGCCGAACTTCTCCGCCTGCGCGAGCAGCGCGTCACCGCCGAGTGCGATCCCCACGTTGGCGAAGGCGGTGTTGCACGAGACCTCGAGCGCGACCTGCAGGGTGACCTGGCCATTGCCGCATCGGCGGTTGTTGTCGTTGGGCAGCGTGGCGGTCGACCCGGGCAGCCGGATCCGCGCGGGAGCCGGGATGAGGGTCGTCGTCGTGTACTGACCGCTCGAGAGCGCCGCGGTCAGCGTGACGAGCTTGAAGGTCGAACCGGGTGGGTAGACCTCGGCCAGCGGCCGGTTGAGCAGGGGCTTGGCCGGGTCACCGATCAGCTTGGCCCAGGCCGCGCTCTCGACCCCACTGTCGTTGCTGGCCAACGGGTTCGGGTCGAAGGTCGGGCTCTGCACCAGCGCCAGGATCGCCCCGGTCGACGGCTGGATCGCGACCACGGCGCCGACATGACCCTTCATCGCGTTGGCGGCGGCGCGCTGTGCCTTTGCGTTGATGGTGAGCAGGACGCTGCCGCCCTTGGACGTACGCCCCGCGATGAGGTCGTTGATCTGCTGCAGCGAGAACCGCGGGTCGGTGCCGGAGAGCACAGGGTTCTCGATCCGCTCGATCCCCGTTCGCCCGTAGATCAGCGAGTAGAAGCCGGTGGCCGAGACGTAGAGCCCACCGTCGGGGTACGTGCGCTGGAACTTCAGCCGGCCCTTGCCCGCGACCGACACGGCGACCGGGGTGCCGCCGACGAGGATCGGGCCGCGCTCGCGCCCGTACTCCTTGATGACGTTGCGGTTGTTGCCCGGCTGCGAGGCGAGGTTGCTCGACCGCGCCACCTGGACGAGGTTGATGTTGACCAGCAGAGCCAGGAACAGCAGAGCCAGGAACACCGAGAGGCGCCGGATCGTCCCGGCCAGCGAGCCGATCATCTAGGCACCACTCTCTGTGAATTCATCGTGGTACCACGATCTGTGAATTCATCGTGGTACCACGATGGTCATAGCGGTGTCCGTGATCGGTACGGGTGTCGGCGTCGGCCGCCGTGCGTTGTCGCTGACCCGGAGCAGCAGGCCGATGACCATCCAGTTGGCCACCATCGACGAACCGCCCGCCGACAGGAACGGTGTCGTCAGCCCGGTCAGGGGGATCAGGTTCGTGACGCCCCCGACGACGATGAACACCTGCAGCCCCATCACGAACGCCAGCCCGCATGCGAGCAGCCGGCCGAACACGTCGCGGGCCGCCAGCGCCGTACGCAGCCCGCGCTCGACCAGGATCGCGTACAGGAGCAGCAGCGCCATCAGGCCGGTGAGCCCGAGCTCCTCGCCGACCGCGGAGATGATGAAGTCGGACTTGGCGTACGGCACCAGGTCCGGCGTGCCCTGCCCGATCCCGGTGCCGAGCACGCCGCCGTCGGCCAGGCCGTACAGGCTCTGGGTGATCTGGTAGCCGGTGTTGGCCGCGTCGGCGAAGGGGTGCAGCCAGACGTCCACCCGGACGCGTACGTGCGCGAAGGCGTAGTAGCCCAGCGTGGAGCCGACGAGGAAAAGGAAGGTGCCGATGACGACCCAGCCGCGCCGCCCGGTGGCGACGTAGAGCAGCGCGACGAACAGGCCGAAGAACAGCAGCGAGGTGCCCAGGTCCTTCTCGAACACCAGGACGGCGACGCTGACCAGCCAGGCCACCAAGATCGGGCCGAGGTCACGGCCGCGGGGTACGTCGACCCCCAGGAACTGCGTACGCGCCACCGCCAGGGCATCGCGCTTGACGACGAGGTAGCCGGCGAAGAAGACGATGAGCGCGAGCTTGGCGATCTCGGCCGGCTGGAAGGACAGCCCACCCAGCCGGACCCAGATCCGCGCTCCGTTGATGGTGACGCCGAGTCCTGGGACCAGCGGCAGCACCAGCAGGGCCAGGCCGATGATCATCGCGGTGTACGTGAACCGCTGCAGCACCCGCGGATCGCGTACCAGCAGCAGCACCGCGGTGAGCAGAAGGAGGCCCAGCACCGTCCAGACCAGCTGCGTGGGCGCGGTCGGGCGGGGTAGCGGCTGACCCTTGAGCGCTGCCTTGACGTCGGCGGCCACGTCGAGCCGGTGGATCATCGCCAGCCCGATGCCGTTGATCGCGAGCGCGACCGGGAGCAGCACCTGGTCGGAGTACGGCGCCAGCCACCGGACCATGCCGTGCGCGAGCAGCGCTGCGACCGTCGACCCGACCGCGAACGGGACGAAGTGCTGCGGCAGGATCCCGCCGTTCGAGAAGCCCACCTGGGCATAGGCCATCAGCCCGACTGCCAGGGCGAGCACGATCAGGGCGAGCTCGGCGCTGCGACGAGGGCGGCGCGTGGGCGGCCCGTCCGTGCGGGCAGGCGGAGCGATCACGGCGGTACTCATGTACGGCTCGGCGAGGCAGAGACGGTGGGGCTGGCCGACGGGGTCGGGGACGGGGTCGGGCTCGGCGCGGTCGCGAGCCCGGTGGGGCAGCCGTCCGGCTCCGGGTAGACGGTGCAGCTCGCGGCCTGCGCCTGCAGCCTGGCCACGATGGCGTGCGCCTCCGCGAGGCTCGGCGCCTGGATCGTCGCGTCGACCTGAGCGCGGGCGAACGTCGGCAGCGCGTCAAGCTTGATGTCGCTGGACTCGACGACGGTGGCGAGCGAGCGGCCGACCAGGTGCTGGGGCACCCCGCGGTAGATCGCCACCTGGCCGCGGTCGGACCCGACGAAGTACTGCGTCTGGGTCCACCGGTAGCCGAAGATCGCAGCGACCCCGACGAGAGCCACGACGAGCAGGAGCGGGAGCAGCAGCCGGAACCCGCGGGGGCGGCGGTGCTTCCCTTCGCCCGACCCGCGATCCGCGGCACCAGCGTCCGTGCCCCCGGTGGCTGCCGCGATCACGGGGCTGGCGGTGCTCCCGGTGGTCCCCGTGCTGTCGGTGCTGCGGGTGCTCCCTGCCGCCTCAGCGGCGGCCGCCTCGGCAGCCGCTCCCACCAGGACCGGCTGCTCGGCGGCCGTACCGTCGTCGGTCTCGGCCACGTCGGCCACCACGCAGGTGACGTTGTCGGGGGCTCCCCCGCGCAGCGCCAGGTCGACGAGCTGAGCCACTGCCTCGTCGGGGCTGCCGACCATGAGGACCTCGCGCATGGTGGCCTCAGCCAGTACGCCGGACAGGCCGTCGCTGCAGAGCAGGTAGCGGTCGCCGACCTGCGGGGAGCGGACCGCGATCACCGGCTCGACCTCGACACGGCCGTCGAGCGCCTGGAGCAGCAGGGACCGCTGCGGGTGCGTACGCGCGGCGTCGTGGCTGATCCGGCCCTGGTCGACCAGCGACTGCACGAAGGTCTGGTCGTGGGTGACCTGCTCGAGAACGCCGTCGCGGAGCAGGTAGCCGCGGGAGTCGCCGACCTGGGCGATGTGCACTCGGTCGCCGACCTGCAGGAGCGCCGTCAGCGTCGTACCCATGCCCTCGAGCTCGGGCTGGTCGCGGATCATCTCGCGCAGACGTCGACCGGCCACGGCCACGCTGTCGCGCAGGGCGACGTCCGGCTCGGCGGGGTCGCTCGGCAGGTCGTCCAGGAACGCCTTCAGGGCCGCGGTGCTTGCCACCTCGCCGGCCGCGTGGCCGCCCATGCCGTCGGCGATGACGATCAGGTGGGACGAGGCGTACCCGGAGTCCTCGTTGCCCTTGCGCACCTTCCCCACATGCGAGCGGGCCGAGAAGTGCAGCTCGAGAGTCATCGCGGCTACTTCCGCAGCTCGACGACGGTCTTGCCGATGCGTACGGGCGTGCCGACCGGGAGCACCATCGCGGCGGTCAGGCGGGTGCGGTCGAGGTACGTGCCGTTGGTCGAGCCGAGGTCCTCGACCACCCAGGCGCCCTCGTGCGGGTACAGCCGGGCATGCCGGCCGGAGACGTAGTCGTCCTCGAGGACCAGGGTGTTCTCGGCCGCGCGCCCGATTGTGATGGGGGTGGCGCCGAGCTCGATCGTCGCGCCCTGGCGCATCCCCGCGGTGACCAGGAGCGTGCGAGGGGCACCGCGTCTCGGCTTGGCTGGCTTCGCCGCCTTGCCAGCTACGGCTACGGGTACGGCGGCGGTGCCAGCCGCCGCGGCCGCAGCGGCCACCGGGACGGAGCGTGGCGCCTTGCCGGCCTTGGCGGGCTTGGGCGCCTTGGTGCGGCGGCGCGCGAACAGGTCGGCCCGCATCACGGTCGCCACCGACAGCACCATGAGCCAGAGCAGGACCAGGAACCCGATCTGGAACAGCTTCAGGGTCAGTGCCGACATGGGCTAGCCGCCGTACCGGAACACGAGGGTGAGGGTCCCGATGCCGATCCGGGCACCGTTGTACAGCTCCGCCGAGGTCACCCGCTCGCCGTCCACGAAGGTGCCGTTGGTCGAGGCCAGGTCGCTGATCCGCGGCGGGTCGGACAGCACGATCTCGGCGTGCCGCCGCGAGATTCCGGGGTCGTCCAGCCGCAGGTCGGACTCGGCGCCGCGACCGAGGACTGTGTGCCGGCGGGTGAGGGCGAGGGTCGAGGTGCCGACCTCGAGCGCGGCCGACACCTCGGCCGGGCCGGCGGTGCGGCGGCCCGGCTCGGGCACCGCGCCGGAGGCGACCGCGTTGGACAGGACGCGAAACATGCCGGTCTCGAGGTCGTCGACGAGCTCGAAGCGTACGGACACTGCTCCGACGAACTGGTACGCCTGCTCCTCGGCGTGCTCGCGGACCATCGCGGCGAGCTCGTTGCCCAGCGGTTCGGCGTACATGGCGAGGCGGTCGAAGTCGTGCTGGCCGAGCTCGACGCTGAACTCGTTGGGCACCATCGTGCGGTCGCGGGTGACGATCGCGGCCCGGTCGTCGCACTCGCGCTGGAGGGCCGCGGCGATCTCGACGGGCTGCACCTCGGCCTTGAACGCCTTGGCGAACACCCCACTGACCATCCGATCGAGGCGGCGCTCGAAGCGGTCCATGACACCCATCGCGCACCTCCTCGTCGCGGTTGCAGTGTGGTTGCAGCGTCTTTGCGTGGCCACCAGCGGGGTGCAGCGGCTCCCGCGATGGTATCTGTGGGCGGCTCCGGGCCCCCCTGGCCGCCGCGCGCTGCGTGGTAACCTCGTGCGCACTCGCGCGAGTGGCGGAATGGCAGACGCGCTGGATTCAGGTTCCAGTGCCCGAAAGGGTGTGGGGGTTCAACTCCCCCCTCGCGCACCCACTTCTCTACGGTTTCTTTCCCTCCCTTGCGTACGCCCGCCGTTCTTGCGGTCTCGATCATCTGTACGTACAGTGGGTGCACACACAGGGAGGCGCTATGTCTGCGCATGAAGCACCGGAGCGGGACATCAAGTCACCTCCTGACACCGGAGCCAGCCGCCAGGCGCGACTGACGATGCGGACCACAGCTCGCCAACGAGCGCTGATCCAGCAGGCAGCCGAGGCGACGGATCGGTCGGTGACGGACTTCGTCCTAGGCAGTGCGACCCTCGCCGCAGAGCGGATTCTGGCGGACCGCCGCTGGTTCGTTCTTTCCGACCAAGAAAGGGCTCGGTTCGAGGTCATCCTGGAGCGTCCTGTCGTCTACAAGCCTCGGTTGAAGGCGCTGTTCGACGAGCCCTCACCCTTCGCGGAGTGACGTGGACGCCGCCTCGCAAGTTGTCACCCGCAGACGACGTTGCAGGCTTTGATTGCGGGTCACCCGAACTATCGACCTGGCTTGAGCAGTACGCCCTCACGAGCCAGCAGGCCGGCATGGCTACGGTCTTCGTTTGCTGCGACCAAGATCGGGTCGTGGGCTACTACGCCCTGGCGACGGGCGGCGTGGATCACGTGGCCGCCCCTGGACGGGTAAGACAGGGGCTTCCACGACACGCGATACCAGTCATTCTGCTCGCCCGTCTTGCCGTTGATTTGACCACGCAAGGTGACGGACTTGGGCGGGCCCTGGTGATCCATGCCCTGGCAAAAGTCGCGGCACTTGCGGAGGAAGTCGGTATTCGAGCCCTCCTCGTACATGCCAAAGACGACGGTGCTCGTGCCTTCTATCTGTCCATTGCCGAATTCGAGTCGTCTCCCACTGACGAGCTGCACCTGTTCCTGCTCATCAAGGATCTGCGGGCGGCACTCCGGGGCTGACGTCGCCGGCCTGCATGGGACGATGATGGGGGGAACCGTGGGGGATGAAGCGCCAAGTAGCTGAGAGAAGAGAGTCCCTCGTGATTGATGAGTCCGAGCTGCTGGCCGACCTCTACCGCGACCTGCACACCCATCCTGAGCTCGGCTTCCAGGAGACGCGTACGGCCGGGATCGTCGCCGACCGGCTGCGCGCTCTCGGCTACGAGACGACCATCGGGATCGGCGGCACCGGTGTGGTCGGCGTCCTGCGCAACGGGGCCGGCGCGACCGCGCTGCTGCGCGCGGACATGGATGCGCTCCCCGTCGCGGAGGCCACCGGGCTCGCGTACGCCAGCACCGCCCGCGGCACGGACCGTGACGGCCACGACGTACCGCTGATGCACGCCTGCGGCCACGACATGCACGTGACCTGCCTGCTGGGCGCCGCCGCAGAGCTCGCTGCGGACCGCTCGACCTGGGCCGGCACCCTGATGGTGCTCTTCCAGCCCGCCGAGGAGATCGGCAAGGGCGCGGTGGCGATGATCGAGGACGGGGTCTTCGACCGCGTCGGCCGGCCGGACATCGTGCTGGGGCAACATGTCAGCCCGCTGCCGGCCGGCGTCATCGGCCTGTGCCCGGGGCCGGCCTTCGCGGCCGCCGACTCGCTCCGCGTGACCTTGCACGGTGAGGGCGCGCACGGTTCGCGACCTGAGGTGTCGATCGACCCGGTCGTGATGGCGGCGGCGACGGTGATGCGGCTGCAGACCATCGTGTCCCGCGAGATCGCGGGCAGCGACACCGCCGTGGTGACTGTCGGGGCGATGCGCGCGGGGGCCAAGGAGAACATCATCCCGGCCGAGGCCGAGCTGCTGCTCAGCGTGCGCAGCTACTCGCCGGACGTACGGACCCGCGTGCTGGCCGCGATCGAGCGGATCGTGCGCGGCGAGGCAGCGGCCTCCGGGGCGACGAAGGACCCCGAGGTGACGCTGATGGAGTCCTTCCCCGCAGTGGTCAACGACCTGGCCGCGAGCGCGAAGACGCAGGCGGCGTTCGAGTCCGTCCTCGGCGCGCAGCGGATCATCAACCCAGGCCCGGTCACCGGCAGCGAGGACGTGGGCATGCTGGCCTCGGCCGCCGGCGTCCCGTGCGTCTACTGGTTGCTCGGCGGGGCCGACCCTGCTGCCTTCGCGGCGGCCACCGGCGTCGAGGACGTCGTACGCATCGTCGCCCAGCAGCCCTCGAACCACTCGCCGCGCTTCGCACCGGTGATCGAGCCGACGATCACCACCGGTGTCACCGCACTGGTCACTGCCGCGCGGACGTGGCTGCCCGTCTAGTCAGAGCGAGCTAACGGTGCGGCGCGGACGCGAAGAGGTTCAGCCCGAGGCGCTCCGACAGGAACTTGGTGGCGCGCTGCCCGGGGACGCTGTTGCCGGCGGGGTCCAGCCGCGGTGAGTACGTACCCAGCCCGCCCTTGCCCGGCGACATCGTGACGATGCCCCCGCTGACGCCGCCGTCGGCCAGGGACGCCCCCATCACGGCCAGGTCCTGCGCGGTGACGTTCAAGGAGCACTGGCGGGTATAGATGTCGGTCGCCTCGTCCGGGTCGAAGTACAGCCGGCCGTAGCTCTCGAGCAGGTGCGCGACGCCGCGGTTGCGCAGGTTCGTCGCCGACTCTGACGCATAGACCTCGGCGTCCATTGTCAGCGTGCGGCCGGCGAACGCCGACAGCCCCTGCTGGATCGCCGCCCACTTGTCCTCGGCGGTGGCACCGGGCACCAGGCTTGTCGTGGCAATGGCGCCGGCGTTGACCATCGGGTTCATCGTCCGGTCGTCGTTGAGCTCCACCGCCATCACCGAGTTGAAGGGCAGCCCGGTGCTGTTGACGCCGAGGTGGTCGCGGGCGGCGCACGAACCGATCGCCTTGCAGACGAGGGCGAACACGAACGGCTTGGACACGCTCTGCATCGAGAACTCGACAGCGGTGTCGCCCGCGGAGAACACCGCGCCGCCGACACCGACCACGCTGATCCCGAAGAGGCTCGGCGCCGCGTCGGCCAGCGCCGGGATGTAGTCGGCGACCACGCCCTCGTCGTCCGTGCGGTAGCGCTCGTACGCCTCGTCGACCAGGGTCTGCATCTGCTCGGCGGGTGGCAGCGTCCCGGTCGAGACGTACGTACCCGGCTGGTCGTCCTGCGGTGCGTCCATCCGCACACCCCGTCACCTCTCGAGGGCCTGTGATCGGCCGATTCGGCGGCCGACGCCGGCCCCGAATCCCAGGATTGGAGGACCCTGAATCCCAAGACTGGAGAGGCTCACGTGGCTAGCTTCTCGGCGTACGAGCTGCGAAGCTCCGCTCGTGGAGGCGGCCTACAAGCGATTCGTACGCGGCAGCCTCACTGACGCTGATCGCGCTGAGCTCGTTGTCGTCGACCAGCTCGCTGACCGTCTTCAGGAGCACCTGGTCGACTCGGCCGCAGACATCGACTCCGTCCACGTGCACCGCGCGCAGAGCAGCGCGGTCCAGTCGATCGTCGCGCGGCTGCTGACCGAGAAGCTGG
>JANMWN010000208.1:0-2970 GCA_031394045.1 Sporichthyaceae bacterium | reverse complement strand
CTGCGCTGGCCGGGTCGATCGAGGAGCGCTGGCAGGACCGCTGGGAGGCCGAGCGTACGTTCGAGGCGCCCAACCCGGCCGGTCCGATGGCCGAGGCCGACAAGGTCAGAAGCCGGCCCAAGCGGTACGTCCTCGACATGTTCCCGTACCCCTCGGGCACGGGCCTGCACGTCGGTCACCCGCTGGGCTACATCGCCACGGACGTCTACGGCCGGTTCAAGCGGATGGACGGCTACAACGTCCTGCACGCGCTGGGCTACGACTCGTTCGGCCTGCCCGCCGAGCAGTACGCCGTCCAGACCGGGCAGCACCCCCGCGTCACCACAGACGCCAACGTGGCGAACATGCGCCGTCAGCTGCGCCGGCTCGGGCTGGCCCACGACCCGCGCCGGTCGGTGTCCACCACCGACGTCGCGTTCTACCGCTGGACCCAGTGGATCTTCCTGCAGGTGTTCAACTCCTGGTACGACCCGGACCTGCGCCGGGCCAGGCCGATCACTGAGCTGGTCGCCGCCTTCGAGGCCGGTACGCGGCCGACGCCCGACGGCCGCGCGTGGGCTGACCTCTCCCCGGTAGAGCGGCGCGAGGCCGTTGACGGCCACCGGCTGGCGTACCTGTCCGAGGCTCCGGTCAACTGGTGCCCTGGCCTGGGAACGGTGCTGGCCAACGAAGAAGTCACCGCCGAGGGTCGCAGCGACATCGGCAACTTCCCGGTGTTCAAGCGCAGCATGAAGCAGTGGATGATGCGGATCACCACGTACGCCGACCGGCTGATCGACGACCTCGACCGGCTCGACTGGCCCGAGTCCATCAAGATCATGCAGCGCAACTGGATCGGCCGGTCCGAAGGCGCGCGGGTGAGCTTCGCTATCGAGGGCGCTGACGCCCACCCATCGCTGACCGTGTTCACGACTCGGCCGGACACCCTGTTCGGCGCCACGTTCATGGTGGTGGCGCCGGAGCACCCGATGCTTGACTCCGTCGCGCCGGCCCAGTGGCCCGAAGGCACCAAGCCGGCCTGGACCGGTGGCGCAGCAACGCCTTTGGCGGCCGTCGCGGCCTACCGCGCCGAGGCCGGTGGACGGACCGACCTGGAGCGGCAGTCCGACCGCAAGGACAAGAGCGGTGTGTTCACCGGCGCCTTCGCGGTCAACCCGGCCAACGGGTCGCGCCTGCCGGTGTTCGTGGCCGACTACGTGCTGATGGGGTACGGCACCGGCGCGATCATGGCCGTCCCCGGTCAGGACGAGCGCGACTGGGTCTTCGCCGAGACCTTCGAGCTACCCATCGTCCGCACCGTCGAGCCCTCGGACGGCTTCGAGGCGGCCGGCGGCAAGGCGTACGCCAGCGACGGGGTGGCGATCAACAGCGGCTTCCTCGACGGGCTCGGGGTCGCCGAGGCCAAGCGCGTGATGATCGACTGGTTGGTCGAGCACGGCCACGGCGAGAGCACCGTCACGTACAAGCTGCGCGACTGGCTGTTCTCCCGGCAGCGGTACTGGGGCGAGCCTTTCCCGATCGTCTACGACGAGACCGGGCTGCCCATCGCGCTGCCCGACTCGATGCTGCCGGTCGAGCTGCCGGAGCTCGACGACTTCAGCCCGCAGACCCTCGACCCCGACGATGCCGCGAGCGAGCCGCTGCCCCCCCTGGGCCGGGTCACCGACTGGGTCGACGTCGAGCTCGACCTGGGTGACGGGCCTCGAACCTATCGCCGTGAGCTCAACGTGATGCCGCAGTGGGCCGGCTCCTGCTGGTACGAGCTGCGCTACCTCGACCCCACCAACACCGAGGCGTTCGTCGACCCCGAGGTCGAGCGGTACTGGATGGGGCCCGAGTCACCGGGCGACCCGGGCGGCGTCGACCTCTACGTCGGTGGTGTCGAGCACGCGGTGCTGCACCTGCTGTACTCCCGGTTCTGGCACAAGGTGCTCTTCGACCTGGGCCAGGTCTCCAGCGAGGAACCGTTCCGCCGGCTGTTCAACCAGGGCTACATCCAGGCCTTCGCCTACACCGACGCCCGCGGGCAGTACGTCCCCGCGGCCGAGGTCGTCGAGGAGTCGCGTGGCGTCTTCAGCTGGAACGGCGAGCCGGTCAACGCCGAGTACGGGAAGATGGGCAAGCGGCTGATGAACTCGGTCACGCCGGACGACATGTGCCGCGACTACGGCGCCGACACCTTGCGGCTGTACGAGATGTCGATGGGGCCGCTGGACGTCTCGCGGCCGTGGGAGACCAGGGCGGTCGTCGGGTCGTTCCGGTTCCTGCAGCGGGTCTGGCGGTGCGTGGTCGACGAGCAGACCGGGCAGTCCCGGGTCGTCGCCGACGACGTCCAGCCGCCCGACGAGGCCACCCTTCGGGCGCTGCACCGGACCATCGCGGGCGTCCGCCGCGACCTGGAGTCGATGCGGTTCAACACGGCCGTGGCCAAGCTGATCGAGCTCACCAACCTGCTGACCAAGCTGCCCGCGGTTCCCGCGTCGGTCGCCGATCCGCTGGTGCTCATGCTCGCGCCGCTGGCGCCGCACATCGCCGAGGAGATGTGGTCGCGGCTGGGCCACGCCGAGACGCTGGCGTACGTCGACTTCCCGGTCGCCGACCCGGCGCTGCTGGTCGAGGAGTCCGTCACCTGCGTCGTGCAGATCTCGGGCAAGGTACGTGACCGGCTGCAGGTGCCGCCGACCATCGGGGAGGACGAGCTGCGCGAGCTGGCGCTGGCCTCGGAGCCGGTGATCAAGGCCCTCGAGGGTCGCGAGATCCGTACCGTCATCGTGCGCGCGCCCAAGCTCGTCAACATCGTCCCGGCCTGATCAGCCGCTAGCCTTCGGGCATGTCTCGCGCGATCGCGCTCGTCACCGACTCCACGGCGTACCTGCCGGACGAGGTCACGGCCCGGCACGACATCACCGTCGTCCCTGTGCACGTCGTCATCGGCGGGACCTCGCACGACGAGGGTTCCGGCATCTCGCC
>JANMWN010000207.1:0-14759 GCA_031394045.1 Sporichthyaceae bacterium | reverse complement strand
CGCCCGGGTCCTACCCGCCGTCCTTGGCGGCGCCAGCGTGATCCTGGACCTCGGTAGCAACCGGCGCACCGCCAGCCGCGCCCAACGCATCGCCCTCGCCCTACGGGACGGGGGTTGCACCGCGCCGTTCTGCGACAAGCCAGCCACCTGGTGCGAAGCCCATCACCTGATCCCCTGGCAGGTCAGCCCACGAACCGACCTGGACAACCTGGCCCTGGTCTGCGACGCCCACCACGACCTGCTCCACCACGACGGCTGGACCATCACCCTCAAGAACGGCAAAGCGATCTGGCACCCACCCCCGCGAACAGAACCGCTACCGTCCGAGCCGCCCTGACCTGACCTGCCAGCTCAATGCTGTCGACGCACCACTAGGCAGGTACCGCATGATCAACGAGGTCAGCGAGCGGGCCACGGGAAGCCGAGCTCGCGGCCGGCCAGCCCCATCGAGATGTCGATCGCAACCGCCGGGCTCACCGTGGGGTCGCCGAGGGCCACCTGGACGACCAGGCCGTCGAGCAGCGCGCTGAACAGCAGCGCGAAGCGGTCGGGGTCGACCGTGCCGAACTCCCCCGCCTGTACGCCGACGCGTACGACGTCGGCGATCTGGTCACGCCACCGCTGGTCCAGCTCCTCGCGGTCGCGGGAGACCTCGGGATGGCGTACGGCCTGCGCCCACAGGTCGAGCCAGAGCACCCAGGATCCTGGCAGCCCGTCCGCGGCCTCGTTGTTGCAGCTGAAGCGTACGAGCGTCTCGAGCTTGTCCTTGGCACCGGTGATGGCAGCCAGCCGGCTGGCGACCTCGGTGTAGAACAGGTCCTCCGAGAAGCGCAGCGCCTCGGTGAGCAGCTTGTCCTTGGTACCGAAGTAGTAGATGACCAGGGCTGAACTGGCCCCGACCCGCTTGCCGACGTCGGCGATCCGGGTCTCGGGGAAGCCGCGCTCGGAGATCACGTCGATGGCGGCCCGCAGCATCTGCGCGCGGCGGTCGTCGGGGCCGCCCCCGTCTCGCTCGCTCACTGGCTGCCCTCGGCTTTCCAGACCTTTCCGGTGGCCCCGGTACTTGCTTCGCACCCTAACAGGTCCTTAGACTGAACGTTCAGTCAAACATCCGGGTGCCCCGGGGGTGATGCCCCACAGGGCCAGCGCGAGGAAGTGTTGCATGGCGCAGACGTACGACGCGATCGTTGTCGGTGGAGGCCACAACGGGCTGGTGGCCGCGGCTTACCTGGCCCGGGCAGGCGCCCGAACCGTGGTGCTGGAGTCGCGGTCCAAGACCGGCGGCGCCGCCACGACCGAGAGCCCATGGCCGGAGGCGCCGGAGTTCAAGGTGACCCGGCTGTCCTACGTCATGAGCCTGATGCCGCCGACGATCATCAAGGACCTCAGCCTGGAGCGGCACGGGTACAAGGTCTTCCCGATGGGCCCGTACTACCAGGCGTTCCCCGAGGGCGGCTCGATCCAGCTGTTCGCCGACGACGCCAAGGCCAACTACGACCAGGTGGCCAAGTGGTCGAAGAAGGACGCCGACACGATGCCCAGGTGGGACGCGTGGCTGGCCGGCCTGGCCGAAATCCTCGGCCCGCTGCTGATGCAAGTCCCCCCGAACGTCGGCTCCCACCGCCCGGCCGAGCTGAACAAGCTGCTCCGGCTGGCCTGGCGCAACAAGGGCCTGGACGTGCGTACGGTCGGCGACGTCACCCGGCTGATGGCGATGAGCATCGCCGACCTGCTCGACGACTGGTTCGAGTCGCCCCAGGTCAAGGCGAGCCTGGCGATCAACGGCGTCATCGGCACCTGGGCCGGCCCGATGGAGCCTGGCACCGCGTACGTCATGGCGCACCACTCGATCGGTGACGTCGGCGACGGCCACCTCGGCTCCTGGGGCTTCCCCGAGGGCGGCATGGGTGCGGTCCCCGACGCGATCGGCCGCTCGGCCGTCGAGTTCGGCGCCGAGATCCGGGTCAACGCCAAGGTCGCCAAGACGCTGATCCGCGACGGTCACGTCACCGGCGTGGTCCTCGAGAACGGCGACGAGCTGCACGCGCCGCTGGTTGTCACCACCCTGCACCCGAAGCTCGCTTTCCTTCAGCAGGTCGACAGCCACGAGCTGCCCTCGACCTTCGTCCGCGACATCGAGAACTGGAAGTCGCGCAGCGGTGTGGTCAAGATCAACCTCGCACTGTCGGAGCTGCCCAACTTCACCGCTGACCCCGGCAGCCACCAGCAGTCGCACCACACCGGCTCGGTCGAGATGGCCCCGTCCATCGAGTACATCGAGCGGGCGTTCCAGGACGCGCGCGAGGGTCGCCCGGCACTCGCACCGTTCTCGGACGGCGTCATCCCGACGACGTTCGACAAGACGCTCTCGCCCGAGGGCACGCACATCATGTCGCTGTTCACCCAGTGGGTCCCGTCCGACTGGTCCGACGAGCAGCACCAGCCCGAGCTCGAGGCGTACGCCGACCGGATGGTCGACCTGTACGACGAGGTGGCCCCTGGCTTCAAGGCGTCGATCCTCTACCGCGACGTCGTCGGGCCGTACGAGATGGAGCACAGCTACGGGCTGGTGGGCGGCAACATCTTCCACGGCGAGCTGTCGCTCGAGCAGCTGTTCCACATGCGGCCGGCGCCCGGGTACGCCGACTACCGCACGCCGATCAAGGGTCTGTACAACGGCAGCTCGGCCACCCACGCGGGTGGCGGTGTCTGCGGGATCCCCGGCTACCAGGCAGCCAAGGCCGCGATCGGTGACCGCAAGGTGGCCAGCACCCGGCGCAAGCTGCGGATCGGGAAGTGACCTCTGCCACCGTGCGCGCCATGCTCGAGGCACGCACGGTGGCGGTCGTCGGGGCCAGCGCCAGGCCGATGTCGTTCGGTCAGCAGCTTCTCACCGAGATCACCCGGGGCGACGCCTCGATCGAGGTGTTCCCCGTCAACCCCCGCTACGACGAGCTGGCCGGCCGTCCCTGCCTGCCCTCGTTGGCCGACCTGCCGGGGCCGGTCGACCTCGTGCTGCTCGGCGTGCCCAACGCCTCCCTCGAGGCCCAGCTAACCCTGGCCGCCGAGGCCGGGGCCAGGGCGGCGGTGATCTACGCCAGCGGGTACGAACCGCAGGCAGCCGGCACCGCGCCGCTGGTCGACCGGCTGGCGGCGCTCGCACGGTCCGCCGGGATGGCTGTCTGCGGCGGCAACTGCATGGGCTTCTGGAACCTCGACCACGGCGTACGCGCCCTCGGCTTCCAGGAGAACGACGTCCCCCCGCGCGGACCCGTGACGTTCCTCAGCCACTCCGGGTCGGCCTTCTCGGCGTTGCTGCGCAACAACAGGGGCATCGGCTTCAACCTCGTCGTCTCGGCCGGGCAGGAGTTCGTGACCTCGCTGGCTGACTATCTCGACTATGCCGTCGACCAGCCGACCACCCGCGTCGTCGCGATGCTGATGGAGACTGCGCGCGACCCCGCGGGGCTGAAGACGGCACTGCTGCGGGCCGCCGAGGCCGACATCCCCGTGGTGGCGCTGAAGGTAGGCCGGTCGCAGCGATCGCAGGAGCTGGTGGTGGCGCACTCCGGTGCGCTCGCGGGCGAAGATGCCGCGTACGACGCCCTGTTCGACGCCTACCAGGTGCTCCGCGTCGGCGACCTCGACGAGCTGTGCGACACGGTCGAGCTGCTCGCGGCGCGACGGCGGGCGGCGTCGGGCGCGCTCGCCGCGGTGCACGACAGCGGGGCTGAGCGGGCGCTCGTGGTCGACGTCGCCGACGCGGTGGGCGCCCCGTTCGCCGAGCTGTCGAGGAACACGCTGGACCGGCTCGACGCGCTCCTCGACCCAGGACTCGAGGCCACGAACCCGCTGGATGTCTGGGGCACCGGTGCCGACACCCGCACCCTCTTCGCCACGGCGCTGATCGCGCTTGCCCAGGACCCGGCGGTCGCGGCGGTGGCCGTGGGCCTCGACCTGGTCCGCGAGTTCGACGGCGAGCTCGCATACATGGAGGCGGCGATCGACGCCGCGGCCGCCACGGCGAAGCCGGTGGCCCTGCTCAGCAACGCGCACAGCTCGCTCGACGCGGCGTCCGCGCTGATGCTCCGCGAGGCCGGCGTGCCGGTGCTCGAGGGCACCCGCTCGGGCCTGGTCGCGCTGCGGCTGCTGCTGCACCTGCGCGACCTACGGGCCCGGCCGGCGGTACCCCTGCCCGCGCTGGTGACTGATCGGCGGGATCGCTGGGTCGCCCGCCTGTCCGGCCCGCCCCTGCGCGCGGTCGAGTCCCTGGAGCTGCTCGCCGACTACGGCGTACCCGTGGTGCGCACGCTCGCCGCGGCCTCCCGCACGCAGGCGCTCACCGCCGCCGAGGCGATCGGCTACCCCGTCGTCCTCAAGACCGACGAGCCGTCGATCGCGCACAAGTCCGACGCGGACGGCGTACGCCTCGGGATCGGCTCCCCCGCCGAGCTGGGCGCGGCCTACGACGACGTCGCCGGGCGGCTCGGTCCTGCCGTCTCGGTATCGACCATGGTCGAGGGCGGGGTGGAGCTCGCGCTCGGTGTCGTCAACGACGTCCAGCTCGGCCCGCTCGTCCTCGTCGCAGCCGGAGGGGTGCTCGTCGAGGTGCTGCACGACCGGGCGCTGGCGGTCCCGCCGCTGGACGAAGCCCGCGCCTCCACACTGGTCGAGGGACTGCGCGTGCGCGCGCTGCTGGCCGGGGTACGAGGTCAGCCGGCCGCCGACCTCGGCAGCGTCACAGACGCTGTCGTCGCGCTCTCCGTGCTGGCCTGCGAGCTGGGTGACGCCGTGGACGCGATCGACGTGAACCCGCTGGTCTGCGGTCCCGCCGGCGCCGTCGCCGTCGACGCCCTGGTGGTCCAGCGCACGCACCGATGACCGGCGACGGAGCGGACCTCACCCTGCCGCCGTGGCGGGAGATGTTCGTCGGCCGGCTCGGCCGGATCACGGTCGGCATCGTCCTGATGGAGACACTGTTCGCGATCCAGACCCTCGTCACGATCACGGTCCTGCCCGCGGTGGTGGCCGACCTCGGCGGCCTGCGGCTCTACGGCGTCGCCCTGAGCGCGTCGGTGCTGGCCGGTGCGGTGGCGCTGCCGGTCGCCGCCCGCATCGCCAAGCGATTCGGGTCTCTGGCTACCTTCTCCGCCAGTGTCATCGTGTTCGCGCTCGGCACCGTCGTCGTCGTCACCGCTGGGGGGATGCCCGCCTTCATCCTCGGGCGGCTGGTCGAGGGCGCCGGTGGCGGCGCCCAGTACGCGGTGGCCCTGGCCGTCGTGACCCGCGTCTACACCGAGCGCCAGCGCCCCCGGTTGCTCGCACTGTGGACGGCCGCCTGGGCGCTGCCAGGTCTGCTCGGGCCGTCGTACGGAGGGCTGGTCGCGACCACGCTGGGCTGGCGCTGGGCCTTCGGCCTGCTGCTCCCGGTGCTGCTGGTCGCGGCGCTGCTCATCGCGCCCGCTCTGACCGGGGGCGCTGCAGGCGCGCCGGCGGACAGCGACAAGGCTGAGCCGATGGTCAGCACCAGCTGGCTGGTTGCGCTCGGCGTCGGCTCGGCGCTGGTCCTGACCGCGATGGGCCTGGCCACTCGGTGGGCGGCTCCGATCGGCGGGCTCGGGGTCGTGGTCTCGCTGCTGGCGGTACGCGCGATCCTGCCGGCCGGCTCGTTCCGGGCCCGGCTCGGACTGCCCTCGACCGTGGCCACGGCGTTCCTGTCCACCACGGCGTTCTTCGCGGCCGACGGGCTCCTCCCGGTGATCCTGACCGGCCTGCGCGGCCGGAGCCTGACCGAGGCCAGCGTCGTGATCACCTTGGCCACGCTCGCCTGGGTCGGCGGGTCGTTCCTGCAGACGCGACTGGTCACCCGGGTGCACCGACGGCATCTCGTCGCGATCGGCGCGGCAGCGGTCGTCGTCGGCGTGCTCGGCGTGGCCGCCGGCGCCCTCGGGGCCCCGCTGCTGCTCCCCTACCTGGCCTGGACGGTGGCCGGGTTCGGCATGGGGCTGGCGTACCCCACCATCGCCCTGCTCGCGATGGAGGCCGCGCCCGTTGGCAACGAGGAGACCGTCCTGGCGCAGTACCAGCTCGCCGACTCGCTCGGTGCCGCGGTCGGGCCCGGCCTGGCCGGCGGCGTGCTCAGCGTCGCCCTGACCGCTGGTGCGTCGCTGCGTACCGGCCTGGTCGCCGGTCTCGGTCTGGCTCTGGCGGTCGCCGTGCTGCTGCTGGCGACCGCCCTGCTCCGCTTTGATCGGCAGAGCGACATGCAGAGCGATCGGCAGAGCGATCGGAAGCGCCAGGCTTAGCTGCGGGCCTTCTTCTTCTCGGGGTCGTGGATCGACAGGTCGGTAACCGTGGCCTTGACCCTGCCGTCGCCCACGGCGACCTCGACCTGGTTCCCGTTCTCGGCCAGGTCGGCGCGGATCACGGCCAGCCCGATGACTCCGAAGCGCGGGCTCTCCGTCGGGCTGGTGACGGTGCCGACGACCTCGTCACCGTGCAAGACCTCGGCGCCGTACTCGGGCACCTGGCCGCCGTCGATCCGCAACGTCTTGAACCGGTTGGCCGGCGCGGTCGCAGCGGCAGCGAGGACCGGCCGGCCGCGGTAGTCGAGGTCGGCCACGGTGGAGACGGTCTTGTCCAGCCCAACGTCGAAGGGCGACGTCTCCCCGACCTGGTAGTCGACCGCCATGATGATCAGGCCCGCCTCGATGCGTGCGATCTCGACGGCGTCGAGCCCGACGGGGACGGCACCGAGCTCGCTGAGCCGGGTCCACAGGGCAACGGCATCACCGCGGTCGGGGATCACCTCGAAGCCGAGCTCGCCGGAGAACCCCGTACGCAGCAACCACACCGGCACGCCCGCGAGCTGGACCCGCTCGGGGACGAACCAGAAGTACTTCAGCGTCGACAGGTCGAAGTCGGTCAGTCCCTGGAGCAGGTCGCGCGACCCGGGGCCCTGCACCGAGATGACCGGCATCTCGTGCGTGCGGCAGGTGACGGTGAAGTCCAGCCCCGGGTTGGCCGTGCGCAGCGTGTCACCGAAGTCGTCCGCGTTAGTCATCGCCCAGTAGTGGTCGTCGGCGTGCTTGTAGATGGTGCCGTCGTCGATCATCGCTCCGGCCTCGTCGACGAAGGCGGCGTAACGCACCTGACCGACGGACAGCGAGGCGAGGTTGTTGGTGAACACCCGCTGCAGCGCCTGACGGGCATCGGGGCCGGTGACGTCCCACTTCTGCAGGGCGTAGACGTCCCAGAGCGAGACGCCGGTACGGATGGCCTCGTACTCCGCGATCGCGTCGCCTGCGTTCACCATCCAGTACCAGTCGCCGTCCTGCATGAAGGTGGCGCCGCGCTGCTCCTGGATGTCCTGCAGGACGGACTTGTTGTCGGCGGACATGGGGCGTGCTCCTCGGGTTGGGTTCGCTGGTCAGTGGCTGGTCAGTGGCTGGGCGAGTTGCTGGGCGAGTGGCTGGAGTACGGGCTAGCGGGCCGAGACGACGTCGGGGAAGGGCAGGGCGATCGGGTCGGTGGCCAGGTTGCTGCGGCCGTCCGCGTCGAAGCGGTCGAGGCCGAGGATCGAGGTGTCGACGACATCGGACGAGCCGGTGAGGACGACGTCCGCGGTGGCGCGGGAGACCCCCGGCCCCCACATCATGCCGTGGCCCGCGGCCGAGCTGACGGTGACACCGGCGATGGCCTCGCCGTCCACCGAGAGGCCGGGCCCGATGATCGGCAGGTGGTCCGGCGTGTAGTCGATCGTCGCGGCCCAGACCTTGCGCAGCCCCAGGTCCCGCGTCGCCGGGACAAGCACGGCGAGCCGCGCGCGGATCTTCTCGAGGTAGTCGTGGTCGATCTCGCGGGCCGGGCCGGGCGTCTCGACCGGGTTGCTCATGCCGAACATCACGCCCCGGTCCTCGGGCCGCCAGTAGAGACCGGACGGCAGGTCGAACACCATCGGCAGCCGGGCCGCGGCCAGGTCGGGGTGCCGCTCGGTGACGGCGACCTGGTGCCGGGCTCCCCCGGTCGGCACCCGGATCCCCGCGAGCGCACCGACCTCGGCCAGCTCGGGGCCGCCGGTGAGGACGACGTGCTCGGTCGAGATCCGGCCGGTCGAGGTCTCGACGCCGGTGACCCGGCCGCTGTCGTCAGTGCCCAGGCCGAGGAACTCGCAGCCCTCGCGCACCTCGACGCCACTGGCGTGCATCGCGACGGTGTACGCGGCGACGTTGCGGGGCGGGTGCAGCCAGCCGTCGCCGGGCGCGTACGTGCCGCCGAGGTGGACCTCGCGGGCCATCGTCGGGTTCATCTCGGCCGCCTCGTCGGGGTCGAGCCAGCGCACCTCGAGACCGAGCTCGTGCTGCATGGCCATCCGCTCGCGGGCGGCCACGATCTCTGGCTCGCTGAAGCACGGAATGAAGTAGCCCTGGACGGTGAAGCCCGAGTCGGCGCCGATCTCGTCGTGCTGGCGCAGGTAGAACGCCTGGGTCCACTGCGCGAGGCGTACGGCGGTAGGGGTGCCGCCCTGGCCGCGGACGATGCCGGCCGCCCTGCTGGTGGCGCCCTGGCCGAGCGGTCGCTTGTCGACGAGCACGACCCGACCGGCACCGCCGCGCCGCAGGAAGTACGCGCACCACGCCCCTACGGTCCCGCCGCCCACGACCACGACATCGGCGCTCGCGTCCACACTCGTCCTCTCGATGCCAGCCGCTCCCGAACCCGCTTCGAAACCGCCGGCAAGTACTGGTTGCAGACCCTGACCGTGGCATAGACTGAACGTTCAGTCAATCTCCCAGGCCGGCAGCGAAGGAGCACGTCCCATGTATGGGTTGTCGTCGGAGGACCTGGACATCCAGGCCAGAGCCCGCGCGTTCGCCGACGAGCTGATCCCGCACGAGGTGGCGGCCGAGCTCAACCACGGCGAGCTGCCCGAGGAGCTCGTCGCCGAGCAGCGCCGCCGGGTGAACGAGCTGGGGCTCGCGTCGAACAACATCCCCAAGGAGCACGGCGGCCAGGGGTTCACGTTCCTGCAGCAGGTACTGGTCCAGGAGCAGGGCGGCCGGTGCACCAACGCGCTCGGCTGGGTCATCCACACCCCGGCCCTGTGGTTCACCAAGGTCGCGACCCAGGCCCAGCTGGACCGGTGGCTGAAGCCGAGCCTGGATGGCAGCACGCGCGAGTGCTACGCGATCACCGAGGAGGGCGCCGGCTCGGACGTCGACGCCATCGAGGCCACGGCGCGGCGCGACGGGGACGAGTACGTCCTCAACGGCGTCAAGTGGCACGTGACGTCGTACAACGACTCGCAGTACTGCTTCTTCCAGGCCAAGCTGACGGAGGGCCCGCACGCCGGCGAGCACGCGATGTTCGTCCTGGACCTGCCTTCGCCGGGCGTCAGCGTCGTGCGTACGCCCGCGTACACGCACACGTTCGCGCACCACCACCCGATCGTGGCGTTCGAGGACGTACGCGTGTCGGCCGACCAGCTGGTCGGTGCCGAGGGCGGCGGGATGGGCTTTGCGTACGAATGGTTCCGGTACGAGCGGCTGATGATCGCCGCGCGCTGTCTGGGGGCGGCGGAGCGACTGGTCGAGGAGGCCACCGCGTTCGCCAAGGAGCGGATCATCCAGGGCCGGCCGCTGATCGAGATGCAGGCGATCCAGGCCATGCTGGCCGACTCGGTGACCGAGCTGTTCGCCGCGCGGGCGATGACGTACGAGACCGCTCGCGGCATCGACGCCGGGACCGACCTGAAGGTGCAGCACGCACAGTGCTCGATGATCAAGCTGTATGTCTCGGAGATGGCCGGCCGGGTCGCCGACCGCTCGGTGCAGATCTTCGGCGGGCGCGGCTACATGCGCGAGAACGTCGCGGAGCGGTTCTTCCGCGAGCTGCGGGTCGAGCGGATCTGGGAGGGCACCTCCGAGATCCAGCGCGGCATCATCGCGGCGCAGCTCGGCAAGCGCGGCGTACGCCCCCTCGTCAGCGCCCAGTAGCTCGGATTTCGCTGTCGATCTTGAGAGATCACTGGGCCGTACGGCGTGTCGCCCAGTGATCTCTCAAGATCGACTCGGTACGGAGGCTACTGGGTGTGGAGGGTCAGGCCTGAGGAGTTGGGCACCAGGGGGTGGTCGAGGTAACCGTGCGCGAACAGCGTCTCGAGCCGGTAGACGGTCGACTCCATCGGTGCGATCGGGCCGGGTACCCAGGTCGGTGAGGCCAGGCCACGCTGCACCGACTCGCACGCGCCCCAGTCCTGCCGGTTGGTGATGTCCCAGAAGTCCACGGCGTACGAGGGGTCGAAGCCCGGGCGCTCGGCGACGGACCTCGGGAACGCCCACGTGCACTCGATGCGGGTGGCCGTCGCGGACAGCGGCGTCAGCCGGTGCGACATGACGTAGTCGGGGTGCACGCTGATCAGCAGGTTCGGAAAGACGTCGACGTAGCCGACCGTGTGGCCGAGCTCGGCCGGCAGCCCCTCGATGACCACGCCCTCGCTGGCGCCGCTGAGCGACATCGTCTGGCCGCCGTCCATCAGGTCCATCCAGCCGCCGACCCACGCACCGGCGCCGTCGTAGTCGCCGCCGCTGTCCGGCGGGCTTACCGCGCACAGCTCGGGGTGGATGGTCGGGCAGTGGTAGCACTCGTTGTAGTTCTCGGACAGCACCTTCCAGTTCGAGTCGACCACGTACTCGTGCCGGGCGAGCGTGACCAGGCTCGCCATGTCGTAGCTGCCGACCACCTCGTCGAGGGCGCCCAGCTGGTCCTCGAGCGGACCGGCGTCGCCGGAGGCGTTCAGGAAGATGTACCCGTGCCACTCCTGCGTGGGTACGCCCATGAGCGGGAACTCGGTGGCGTCGAAGGACGGCACGTCGCGGAAGTTCGGGGCGGCGATCAGCGTGCCGTCCAGGGCGTACGTCCATGCGTGGTACGGGCAGACGATTGCGCGGCCCTTGGCGGCGCCGTCGCACGGCAGCAGTTCGTGCCCGCGGTGCCGGCAGGCGTTGGCGAAGGCGCGCAGGGTCCCGTCGTCGCCGCGGACCAGCAGCACGCTGTCCTTGCCGACACTGACCGCGCGCTGGTCGCCGGAGGCCGGCAGGTCCTCGCTGCGGCCGACGCAGACCCAGCGCTTGCGCAGGAAGTGCTCCTGCTCCCAGTCGAAGACGGCCTGGTCGGTGTAGGCCTCCCGGGGCAGCAGGCGGCTCTCCCCGAAGGGCAGCAGGACCTTGGCCAGGGCGGTAGGGCTGATGGGGGCGGGCATCTCGGGCTCCTGTCTGAACGAACAGTCAGTTTATCTGCTGCCCATCCCCCGCGTCCAGCACCTGCGCCCGTTCAGTCGCGGTCGGGGCGCAGCGGCGCGAGGAATGCGTGCAGGGCGTCGAAGACCGCGGGCCCGGCGGCGATCACGAGGTCGCCGGACGCGGGCGCCCCGCCGAGTCCCTCGACCTTGGCACCGGCTTCACGGGCGATCAGCCCACCGGCCGCGAGGTCCCACGGCGCCAGGCCACGCTCGTAGTACGCGTCCAGCCGGCCGCACGCCACGGAGCACAGGTCCACCGAGGCGGCCCCCACCCGGCGTACGTCGCGCACTTGCGGCAGCACCGCCGCGAGGATCGCCCCCTGCCGGGTCCGGCGGCCCGCGTCGTAGCCGAAACCCGTACCCAGCAGGGACTGTGCGAGCACCGCCTGCCGCGAGACCCGGATAGGGACACCGCCGCACGTCGCGCCCCGACCTCGAACAGCCGCGAACGTCTCGCCGTACGTCGGCACGACCACGACCCCGACCTGCACCTCGCCGTCGACCTCCGCAGCGACGCTCACCGACCACCCGGGCAGCCGGTAGAGGTAGTTGACCGTGCCGTCGATCGGGTCGATGACCCAGCGCACGCCCGACGTGCCGTCGACCGACGCGCCCTCCTCGCCGAGGAACCCGTCGAGGGGCCGCGCCGCGGTGATCCGGTCGACCAGCAGCCGCTCCGCCCTGGTGTCCATCACGGTGACGACGTCGGTCAGGGTCGACTTGGTCCCGAACTCCAGCTCGGTCGGTCGTTCGTCGACCAGCATCCGCGCGGTCTCGGTGGCCACGTCGAGCGCAAGCGCGAGCAACGCCGAGAGGTCGGTCCCCATCAGTCGGAGCCCGCGACGGCCGGACGTGCGCCACGGGGGTTCGGGCAGCACCCGGCCAGGCAGACGTCGCGCCATGGACCGAGCGGGCTCAGTGCCGCCCGCTCCCCGGGCGCCCGGTCGTCGAGCCGCTCGCGCACGAGGTCGGCGGCCATGGACACGAACCGCGGGTCGGTGCCGGGCGTCGCGGCCCTGGCGAGGGGGAACCCCAGCCGGTCTGCCGTCTCGCGGGCCAGGACGTCTAGGTCGTAGACGACCTCCATGTGGTCCGAGACGAACCCGATGGGTACGAGCACCGCAGCCGGAACTCCTTGCGCAGCAAGGGATTCGAGATGGTCTGACACGTCGGGCTCGAGCCACGGCTGGGTCGGCGGCCCCGACCGCGACTGGTAGACGAGGTCCCACCCGCGCTCGCGCCCGGTCTCCTGCGCCACCCGGGCCGCGACCAGCCGGGCCGTCTCGAGGTGCTGCGCGACGTACGCTCCGCCGGGAGCCTCGAGCCGTCCGCTGGCATCGGCCTGGGCGGTCGGCACCGAGTGGGTGGTGAACACGAGTCGAGCACCGTCAGCGGTGTGCCCTGGAAGCGTCGTCAGCGCCTCGATCGTGGTGTCCACGAACGGGTCGACGAAGCCCGGGTGGTCGAAGTAGGCGCGGACCTTGTCGATCTTCGGGGCACCCTCGACGGGGGCACAGGCATCGAAGAGGTTCTCGCGGTACTGCCGGCAGCCCGAGTACGAGGAGTACGCCGCCGTCACGAAGGCCAGCGCCCGGCCGATGCCGTCGGCACGCATCGCGGTGACGGCATCGACGAGGTACGGGTCCCAGTTGCGGTTGCCCCAGTAGACCGGCAGGTCGGGGCCCCGGTCGGCCAGCTCCGCGCGCAGGGCGTCCAGCAGGGCGGCGTTCTGGGCGTTGATCGGGCTGATGCCGCCGAAGAGCTGGTAGTGGGCACCGACCTCCTCGAGCCGCTCCCGGGGGATGCCACGGCCGCGGGTCACGTTCTCGAGGAAGGGCACCACATCAGCCGGACCCTGGGGTCCACCGAAGGAGACGAGCAGCACCGCGTCGTATTGGGTCACCGCATCATTGTCCCGCTAGGTTCGCCTGCGTGCAGAACCCGTACGCCGCACTGTTGCGGGTCCCCGGAGGTCCTGCATTCTCCGCTGCGGCATTCGTGGCCAGGCTGCCCATCTCGATGCTCGGCATCGCCATCGTGCTGCTCGTGTCGTCGACGACCGGGCGCTACAGCCTCGCCGGCGCGGTGTCGGCGTCGTTCGCCCTCGCCGGCGCGCTGATCCAGCCGCGGCTGTCGCGGCTGATCGACCGGTACGGCCAGGCCCGAGCGGTGCCGCCGCAGGTCGCAGCGTCCAGCCTGGCCCTCCTGCTGCTGGTCTGGCTCGCGACCGAGCACGCCCCCTCCTGGACCCTCTTCCCGGCGGCCGTCGTCGCGGGCGCCACGTACCCGAGCATCAGCTCGCTGGTCCGCGCTCGCTGGTCGAAGGTCCTGGCCGGGCAGCCCGAGCTGCGTACGGCGTACTCGCTGGAGTCGGTCCTCGACGAGGTGATCTTCGTCTTCGGACCACCCTTCGTCACCGTGCTGGCCGCGCGTGCCGGCGCGCCGCCGGCGGTGCTCACGACCGTCGTGCTGACCGTCGTCGGCTCGGCGCTGCTGCTGGTCCAGCGGTCGACCGAGCCCGAGCCGGCCGGCGACCGGCATGCCGATGGCCCGCCGGCGATCTCGCTGCCGGCGCTACGCGCAGTCACGGTGATGATGACCATGCTGGGCGGGGTGTTCGGGTCGATCGAGGTGGTGACGGTGGCGTTCGCCAACGACCGGCACCGGCCCGAGCTGGCCGGCCTGATCCTCGCCCTCTATGCCGGTGGCAGCCTCTGTGCCGGCATCGTATGGGGGGCGCGCCCGCCGCAGGTCCCGCTCGCACGCCAGCTGCTGCTGCTCGGGATCGCGGTCCCGTTCACCGTGGCGGCGTTCCCGTTCGTGCACAGCCCGGCGCTGCTCGCGATCCTGGCCTTCGGCGCGGGGCTGGTCGTCTCCCCGACCCTGATCACGCTGTTCCAGCTGACCGAGGCGCTGGTCCCGACCGCCCAGCTGACCGAGGGGCTCAGCTGGGCGACGACCGGCATCACCTTCGGCATCAGCATCTCCGCGGCGCTGTCTGGACGGCTCGTGGACGAGGTGGGTACGCCGCACGCGTACGCGATCACCGCGGTCTGCGGTGTGCTGACCGCCCTGGCCGCGGTCGCAGGCAGCCGTTGGACGCGTACGCCAGCGCCCTAGCCCGGCGCTGCCTAGCCGGTCGTCGCAGACGGGCTGGGGCTGACGGTGCCCGACGGGGTTCCCGACGGCGAGGGCGACCCGGTGGTGCTGACGCTCGGGCTGGGCGAGCCGGTCGGCGAGGGCGTGCCCGAGCCGCTCGACGGCACCACCGACGGCGTCGTGGTCGCGCTGGGCGTCAGCGTCAGCGTCGGCGTCGGGGTCGGCGAGGTCGGGTGCGTCCGTGCGCGGCCGGGCAGCAGCGTGGTGCCCTGGTCGCAGTCACGGCCGGCCGAGCTGCACGAGAACGACTGCCCCTTGACCAGCTCGATGACGGTGACGGCGCCCATCGCCACGATGAACA
>JANMWN010000203.1:0-2487 GCA_031394045.1 Sporichthyaceae bacterium | reverse complement strand
CGTCTTGAATCGGCCACCCATCCGGAATCCATGTGCTGCGCGGGGCCAAGTTGATGCGGTCGGGATAGAAGTCGCTAGTGCAGGCCACCGCCTGCCAGTGCCGGCCCGTGTCATTGACGACGGTGATCGTCGGACCATTGGCAATCGAAAAAAGCCCGGAAGCCACCGCCGCTGTGGCTGCGGTCGTCACGCTGACCGCAGCGACGACCACCACGGCACACACGGAGCACACGGCGGCGAGGCGGATGCGCCCCGCGCGGGTTCGACTCCACCATTTCCAGTGCGCGGGGGGCTCTGGCCAGTCTGGGAGAGGCTCCCAACCTGGCGGAGGCGACCACCCGTCGGGTGGGTCCGGCCAGCCAGGTGGGGCTTGCCAGATCTTGCCCGGCCTCGTCGACACCTGCGGATCCCCCTCGCGGAACGCCTTCTCGGGGCCAGGGTACCTGCCCGTCGACGCTCAATCGGGTGAAATAGGGGCGCACCGAGGTGCCGTTCGGTGCGCCCAGTGAGTGCAAGATTCTGGCAATCCGTGGGGATCTTGGTCGGCCGCGGTCCCATCGGCGGTAGCCTCATCAAACCAGGAAGGACTGCTCTGTTGGCTAGTGCTACTGCCTGCAACTTCGTCGGGGGTTCACGCGGCGAGCGGGGTAGGGTCTGAATGGTTGGCGAGGCGTTCCATGAGGTGGCGCAGCTTGGCTTTGGTGAACTTCCAGTCGAAGGGTTCGGCCGCTGCGTTGTAGTGCTGCTGGAAGCCCAGGATCTTGTCGGCGAGGTCGCCCATGTCGTGGAAGTCGCCGCCGGTGATGACCTTCCGTTGGAAGATCGAGAAGATCACTTCGATCTGGTTGAGCCAGCTCGCGTGGACGGGTAGGTGGACCAGGACTGCGTTGGGCCAGCGCTGCTTCATTCGGGTGATGGACGCCGTTCCGCGGTGGCTGGCTCCGTTGTCGACGATCCAGAACACCCGTTTGGCGCTGCGGTAGGGCTCGGTGGTCATGACTTGGTCGACCAGGGCGGTGAACGGGACGATCCCGGTGGTGCGTTCGCACCGGCCGAACACTTTGGCGTGGTGGACGTCGTAGGCGGCCAGGTAGGCCAGGGTTCCTGCGCGGTGGTACTCGAACTCCACCCGCGTGGGGCGCCCCGGGCCGGGTGGCAGGCTGGCGTGGCAGCGGCGCAGGACCTGCACCCCGGGTTTCTCGTCGGCGCTGATCACGTACTCGTCGGGGCTCAGCCGGCGCCCCTTCCACCGGCGGTCATATAGGTCCAGCACGCGTTCGGCCTTTGCCATGAAGTCGGGGTCGCGGGGGAAGATCCAGCACTGCTGCCGCCACGGCTGCAACGCGTCCTTCGCCAGCCAACGCCGGACCGTCGAGGCGCTGACCGCGGGCAGAATGTTCTGCGCCACCACGGCTTGGGCCAGCTCCGCCGACGACCACCGCGACAGCGTCAGGCCGTGCCGAGCCGGTGGCTCACAGGCCACTGCCTTCACCGCGGCGACTTGGACGGGGGTGAACGAGGGGGGACGGCCGCTGCGCTGTTTGTCACCCAGCCCAGCCAGCCGGTTCTGGCTGAACCGGCGCCGCCACTTGCGGGCAGTGTCGACGCACAAGCCCAGCTGCCCAGCGATGTCCGCGTTGGTCGCACCATCAGCGGCAAGCAGCACAATCTGGGCACGCAACACCGCACGCACCGCCGCCGTGGGGCGGCGGATCGTCGCGGTCAAGATCTCGGTCTCGGTGTCGGTCAGGGCCACAGCGAACGGGGAAGAGATCCGCATGCCCTCCTTTGTCCCGCCAGCGCAGCCCGCGGCGGTGCTGCCACGCCGTGACGATGGCAGCCATGATGGACCTCATGCCGGCCGTCCCCGCCTCCACCAAGATCAGCCTGGAGCAGAACGTCAGCGACCGGGCGAAACAACGGTGGCCGCAACTGGCCGGCGTTCAAGTCCGCCACCGGGCCCGGTTCGCCTACCTCGACGCTGTCCTGCCCGAAGGCACCACCGAGCCGCTGTGTCGCCTGCGCTACGGCGGCTCCGCCCACCAATGGGGCTTCGCGATCTACCGCGCCAGCCACGACGACTACCAAGAAAGCATCTTGCCCAGCGGCTACCCAGTCGGCACCCCACAAGAAGCCCTCGACTGCGCCTGCGGCCTCTACCTCGGCGACCCCACAGCCTGGATCTAAACCCCAGACGAACTAACGAGCATCGGCACTAGCCTCAGGTTCGTACGGCTGGGCCACTAGGATTCCTTGTTTGGGGGAGCAGCTGGCGGGGCGTAACGTGTAGTTCTTCGACGTCGAGTTCATGGTGGTCTTTGAGTTCGGGTTCGGGATCTGCAACGTCTAGGATTTCGCGGTCACCCGGCGCTGCCGCCACCTCGGCGCCGACCTCGCCGGTGGCCACGTCGACGAGGAGGGCCGGCTCGTCTGCCCTTGGCACGCCTCGGCGTACGACGTGACGAGCGGTCAGATGGTCGTCGGCCC
>JANMWN010000187.1:0-2238 GCA_031394045.1 Sporichthyaceae bacterium | reverse complement strand
CTCGCCCGAGACCCCGAATGCACCTTCCCGGTCTGCCACACCCCCGCACACGCCTGCGACATCGACCACAACCACCCCTTCAACCACCACCCCGACACCAACACAGAAGGCGGCGGGGGCGGGGGCGGGGGCAGCGGGGGCAGCGGCGGCAGCACCAGCTCGGACAACAACAACCCCAAGTGCGGACGCCACCACCAGCTCAAGACCCACGGCGGCTGGACCACCAGGCGCAACCCCGACGGAACCACCACCTGGACCAACCGGCACGGACGTGAGTACGAATCACCACCAACCGACCACAGACCAGACACCAGCTAATCGGCGGCCGGGGCTCAGCCGCGGTCGACGAGTCCCATCACGCGGTCCACGGCGATCTCGACGACGACACGTTCGGGGTTGACCCGGGGCTGGCGGTAGCGCAGCGCGTAGCGCTCGACCGCGTCGGCGACGGCGTCAGGCTCGGTGCGTACCCGGGCCGGGCCCTCGAGCGTCAGCCAGCGCCAGCCATCGACCTGGCAGAGGGCGGCCCGTCCACCCGCAGCCGCGTTGCGTGCCTTGCGGCTGCGCCCTCCGGTGATGACCCGCGCGATCCGCAGCTCTTCGTCCCACGTGAACCCGACCGGCACCACGTGCGGGCTGCCGTCCGGCCGCGCGGTCGTGAGGGTGGCGAGGTACCGCTCTTCGAGAAAAGCTCGGGCCAGGTCAGGCAGGTCGGTGGGGGAGAGGCTCACGGCAAGAGGCTAGACGTCGTCGAGTACTCGCGCCTCTGGGCGTGACGCCCGTCGGCGGTTACCCTTCGAGCTATGGCCCAGATCCTCGGGTACGTGCTGGTCGCCTTCGCGCTGATGCTCGCTGTCGGTGCGGTCACCGGCGGGGCCTGGGTGCGGGCCGACCGGGCGGGACGGGGTCCCTGCGAGCTGCGCCGCGACCTGCGGATGCACTCGGCCTTCGACGAGGGCAACGACGCGCGTCCCGCACCCGGGAGCGGCTGATCGCGCCCAAGTACGGAGGCGCTCCGAAAGTCGGCGCTGATTGGATACAATATCCGGTGTGACTTCAGCTGGCCCGGCCGCGCCTACCGCCCTCGACGGGGTGCTCGTCGCCGACTTCAGCCGGGTCCTCGCCGGCCCGTACGCCACCATGCTGCTGGCCGACCTCGGCGCCGACGTCATCAAGGTGGAGCGTCCCGGCAGCGGTGACGACACCCGTGCCTGGGGCCCGCCCTGGTCGGCCGACGGGGAGTCGACGTACTTCCTCGGTGTCAACCGGAACAAGCGCTCGGTCGCCCTGGACCTTAGGACGCCGGAGGGCATGGCCAACGGCCTCGAGCTGGCTCGGCGGGCCGACGTGGTCGTGGAGAACCTCAAGCCCGGCGGGATGGACCGGCTCGGCCTCGGGTACGACGACGTACGCGCGGTCAACCCGGGGGTGGTCTACGCGTCGATCACCGGCTTCGGACGCGGCGCAGGTGCTGACCTGCCGGGGTACGACCTCCTGGTCCAGGCAGTCGGGGGTCTGATGAGCGTGACCGGTCCGGAGGTCGGGCACCCGACGAAGGTCGGCGTCGCGCTCGTGGACGTGATCACCGGGCTGCACGCCGTCATCGGGATCCAGGCTGCGCTGCGGCACCGCGAACGTACCGGGCAGGGCCAGCGCGTCGAGGTCAACCTGCTGTCCTCCTTGCTGTCGGCCCTTGTCAACCAGACGAGCGGGTACGCCGTCGCCGGAGTGGTCCCGCACATCATGGGCAACCGGCATCCGTCGATCGCCCCGTACGAGACTGTTCAGGCGGCTGACAAGCCGCTGGTGCTGGCGGTCGGCAACGACCGCCAGTTCGCCTCCCTGTGCGAGGTGGTCGGGCGTCCGGAGCTGAGCGTGGACCCGCGGTTCGCGACGAACCCGCAGCGGGTGGCGCACCGCGAAGCGCTCGCCGGCGAGCTCGCTGCCGCGCTGTCGACGCGACCAGCGGACGACTGGTTCGGCGACCTCACTGCGGCCGGGGTGCCGTGCGGCCCGATCAACGACATCGCTGCCGCCGTCGACCTGGCAACGTCCCTCGGGCTGGCCCCGGTCGTCGACGCGGGAGGGGTCCCCTCCGTCGCCGACCCGCTGACGCTCTCGGCGACGCCGGTCCGGTACGACCGTCGCCCTCCGGCCGTGGGGGCGGACTCCGCCGAGGTCCTTCAGTGGCTGGCTGACGGCGAGCCGCGATGACTGGCGCTGACGAGTTCGAGCGAC
>JANMWN010000169.1:0-22164 GCA_031394045.1 Sporichthyaceae bacterium | reverse complement strand
CACTCTTCTAGGTCAGCGATCACCCCGATGGGGAACCGTCCCGGCGCTCGCTACCGCGCGGGTGGGAGAGGTGGCATGGTCAACACCATGAGCGTGCCCCCGGATCAGCTGCGCCTTGGAATTCTTGCTACCTCGAGCAAGGAGAACGAGTTCCGGCTGCCGATCCATCCCCAGCACCTCGACCGGATCGATGTAGACCTTCGGGCACGCATCGTCCTTGAGCACGGCTACGGCCACCACTACGGCGTCTCCGACGAGCATCTTGCGGCCCAGGTTGCCGGAATGTTTTCGCGTGAGGAAGTCCTTGCGACCAGCGACGTGGTGCTGCTGCCCAAGCCGACGCTGGACGACCTGGCGAGCCTTCGCGAGGGGCAGGTGCTGTGGGGGTGGGCGCATGCCGTCCAGGACCGCCAGCTGACGCAGATCTGCATCGACAAACGGCTGACGCTCATCGCCTGGGAGGCGATGAATCACTGGACACCGTCGGGAGCTTTCGTCGTCCACGTGTTCCACATGAACAACGAGATGGCGGGCTACTGCTCGGTGCTGCACGCCATGACCCTGATCGGTTCCACCGGTCACTACGGTCGACACCTCACCGCGGTCGTCATCGGTTTTGGGAACACGGCGCGCGGCGCCATCACTGCACTGCAGGCTCTCGGTGTCCAGGACGTCAGCGTGCTGACGCTGCGCGACGTCACGGCAGTCGCCTCACCGATCCCGTCCGTTGCTCTCGAGCACCTCGACCGCACCGAGGACGATCCGAGTCGGACGACCGTGCAATCGGCCTCAGGGCCGGTATCGGCGGCGGAGTTCCTGGCAGGGCACGACATCGTCGTCAACTGCGTGCTGCAGGACACCGACGCTCCTTTGATGTTCGTCTCGGACGCCGAGCTGGCGGCATTCGCTCCCGGCAGCCTGCTCGTCGACGTGTCGTGCGACGCCGGCATGGGGTTCGAGTGCGCGCAGCCCACGACCTTCGAGGAGCCGATGCTGGCAGTCCGGGACGGCGTCGCGTACTACGGCGTGGACCACAGCCCGACGTATCTGTGGAACAGCGCGACCTGGGGTATCAGCGAGGCTCTGATCCCCTACTTGCGGACAGTGATGGCCGGCCCTTCGGCCTGGGACCAGGATCGGACCATCCGGCCGGCGATCGAGATTCGAAGCGGCGTGGTGCAGAACCCCAAGATCCTCTCGTTCCAGGGGCGTGCTGCCGACCACCCCCATCCCCCTCTCTAACCGAGTCCGCCGACCGTCAACGGGGGATTGGCGTCCTAACTGTCGGCAGCGGTCGCGTTGACAGCCGGTACCACGATGGGCTTGCCGCGGGTGTCCGGTGCCAGCGGGGTCGCGGCGGCTGCCTCGCGGGCGATGAAGGACCCAAGCTCGGCGATTGTGGTCATGATGGGTGCGGGAAACACCACGGTCGTGTTCTTGTCGACGCCGATCTCGACCAGGCTCTGCAGGTTCCGCAGCTGGAGCGCGAGCGGGTGGGCCATCATGATGTCCGATGCGTCACCCAGCGCGGCTGCCGCCAGCGACTCCCCCTCGGCATTGATGATCTTCGCCCGCTTCTCGCGCTCGGCCTCAGCCTGCCGGGCCATGGCCCGTTTCATGCTGTCGGGCAGCTGGATGTCCTTCAACTCAACCAACGTCACTTCCACACCCCAGTCGACGGTGGTGACATCGAGGATCTCGCGGATGTCCAGGTTGATCCTGTCGGTCTCCGACAGCGTCTCGTCCAAGGTGTGCTGTCCCACCACCTTGCGCAGGGTCGTCTGGGCGATCTGATCGATCGCGGCGTAGACGTTCTCGATCGCGACAACCGACTTAACCGCGTCGACGACCCGGAAGTAGGCGACCGCGGACACATCGACGCTGACATTGTCTCGAGTGATGATCCCTTGGGACTGGATCGGCATCGTGACGATCCGCAGCGAAACGCGGTGCATGACATCGACCAACGGGATGATTATCCGCAGCCCAGGCTGTCGCGAGCCCACCACCCTGCCGAGCCTGAACAGGACACCTTGCTCATACTGCTTGACGACCTTCACCGCAAGGGCGAGCCCGAGCAGGAGCACCACCAGAACGACAACGAGGACCGTTACCAAAGTGCTCATCGGGGACGCTCCGTTCGGGAACCGATCGCGCTGCGCCCGGTTCGCTAGGTTCCGAGACAACTGTTAACCCTGAGGCTCCACCGTGGACTACGCCCGAATGACTTGCCAGGGTCGAAGGTCCTGCTTCGGTCCTCGCCGGAACTCGCCACGGTCAGGGAGGCTTGCTGACGAAAAGGAGCGTCATGGGTGCGTAGCCGAGGGAGGCACCGCAAGGAGCCGACGTTGATGATCACGCCCGATTCGCGCTCGATCACCCCAGCGGCGGCTACCCGTTTCAAGAGGAACGGGCCACGCACGTTGGTGTCAAGGACATCCTCGAACGACGTTGTCGACGCCGAGGGCGGGCCGATTCGGGAAGATCTCGGCCTTTGTTGACGAGTACGTCTCCGCGGCCTCAGATCTAGTCGATGGCCATCGACCCGCCAGCCACGCGGCCAGATCCCAGTGCCCTCGAGCGGTCGCGGAAAGTCGTCATGGCGAGTCTCCTGGACCGGGACTCGGGGGGAGCTCCCCCGCAGTACCTCGACGCGGGCGAGGCTGGCGACGATTGCTACAGACCGGGCGGCGCGGTCGCCGGTCTCAGCCGGCACGGACGGTCGTCCCGGCTGTCGCAGCCGCCACCGCATGTTCCAGCGATTCCTCCGCACTGCGGGAGGTGTCGACCGGGATGGCGCCGGGCCAAGGCCGTCGCGCTGCGGCGAGTGTCCTAGCCACGTCAGCGCCGGCTTCTGAGGCGTCCGTGCCGTCGTCGCTGCGTCGTCGGGCGCGGGCAACCGCCACCTCCACAGGTGCCGTGCACTCGAGGGCGATCAGTCGGCTGGATGTCCTCGCCGCGGTCTGCTCGGCGAGATCGCGCATGGCCAAATCACCCCAGGTGGCGTCAGCGATCACGGAGTCGCCATGCGCAAGCGCGCGCCCGGCTTGGACGAGCAGCTCGTGATAGTTAGCCGCCTTGGCCGACTCGGTGTAACGGTCCCCGGCGGGGCACGACAGCCCCGAACGAACGGTATCCGAACTGAGAAGCACGACCCCCAACCGCTCGGCCAGGCCTCGCGCAAGCGTCGTCTTCCCGGTGCCTGGTGCGCCGCCTACCAGGGTGAGTCCCACCTCGCCGGCTTCGAGGTGACCCAGCGCAAGCCGGGCATAGCGATCGATCTCTGTCACTGCGTCCTGCCGACCCTGTGCGGCCTGGATGCACATCACCTTGGCGCGGACGAACGCGCGGTAGGCGATGTAGTGGTGGCGAAGCGTGCTGACGTCCGGCGTGCCGCTGTACTCGATGTAGGAGCTCAGAAATTGCGCTGCCAGGTCTGGACGTCCGAGGTATTCCACGTCCATCGCGAGGAACGCAACGTCGTCGAGCACGTCGAGCCAGCGCAGCCGGTCGTCGAACTCCAGGCAGTCCAGCACGCGTGGGTAGTCGGGCAGGCAGAAGATGTCCTCCGCGAGCAGATCGCCGTGCCCGTCGACGACGAGGCCAGCCGCTGCGCGTTCGGCCAGCAGTGGCACTCTCCCGTCGATGTAACGCAACGCGAGTTCGGCTATCCGCTCGTAGAGCGGCTCAGCGAGCAGTTTCCCGCGGTACTGCTCAGACTCGCGGAGGTTGTTGGTCCAGCGCCGACGAAGCCCGACGGCCAAGCCTTCTGCGGCGATCTGTGGGCTGCGCTTAGCTGACGCGTGGAACCTCGCGATCAGCCGGGCCACCGCGTTCAGGTGGTCATCGACGTGAACACCGTTTCCGATCATCGTCGACAGGCGCAACTCCTCCGGCATCCGACGCATCAGCACCCCGTGCTCGTAACTTCGCCCATCGGGCCCCGCCACTGCGATCACGTCGAGGTAAACGTCAGGCGCCAGACGGGTGTTGAGCTCCAGCTCGCGAAGGCAAACTTCGCGTCGGCTCTGATCACTGCGGAAGTCCAGGAAGCCCAAGTTCACCGACTTCTTCATCTTGTATGCGTGCTCCCCCATGAGCAGCACGACGGCGCTGTGGGTCTCGCGGACCTCGGCTCGCGGCGCATTCGGGCCCGCCGAGTCATGGTTGCGGACGGACATCATGACGCCGCCCTCCTAAACCTCGGCACAACTTCGGTGCTGTCCTTGCGTCATGCCCCCACGTTGCCCATACCGTCCTTCCCATGGCAGGGCCGAACGTCCCAAGAAGGACCGGTCGGTGCTCCGGTTGCCTGCGCGAAACAGGGCGGCAGGAACCGAACTTCGGCAGGTGCCTTCGGTGCCGCCGGACCGCGACGCGCGTTCAAAGGCACCAGGGTTCGCAGCCGTCCGCCACGCCCGCGACCAGCAGCTCAGCATGGGGCGCCAGGCCGAGACATCCGCGAACCAGTCATCGCCGCGTACCTGGTCGCGGTCGCGGCTGGCTCGACGTTCCGCGGCCCAATCCGATCACGCTCTAGATCCCCGCGCACACCCGCCCCAACATCGGGCCGGCGTCTTATCGGACAGCCAGAGGATGGACCCGCGGTGGGCCAGGCCCGAGGTCCCCCGGCGGAGCCGGTGCCCGGAGGCGAGGCGAGCATGGAGCGGCGTGGTCGGGGCGCCTCTTGGAACGTGCCGGTCAAGCGTGGCGTTGAGCCGCTCGCAGTCGTAAAGGCTCGGAACTACGGGGTTCGTTTGCGTCGGCGTAGCACGGTCACGGCGAACGGTACTTCGTCCCGCCAAGGGCGCAGGTCCCACGTGGCGAAGCGGTGTTCGAGATCCAGGCCAGCAGCCGCGGTGTCGGTGTCAAAGTCGGCGAGGGGATAGCCGCGATCCAGCCCGAACCCAACGACGATGAAACCATCGTTGCGCAGGTGCGCGGCAATGCGGGCGAGCACGATACGTTCGGTGCCGGGGGCGAGGAAGGCCATGACGTTCCCGGCGAGCACCGCGGCGTCGAACGGTTCACTTTCGCCCTCGGCGGCTAGATCCAGTTCGGCCAGGTCGGCGACGAGCCAAGTTGGCCCGGGATAATCGGCCTGCGCCGCTTCGATCAGCTCCCTATCGGCATCGACACCGACCACGACGTGCCCGCGGGCGGCCAGCTCGGCGCCAACCCGGCCAGGCCCGCAGCCGGCATCCAAGACACGCGAACCGCGCGCGAGCATCGCATCAAGCAACCGGGCCTCCCCGCCAAGGTCCATTCCCTCGGCGGTCATCCGGCGGAACCGTTCGATGTACCACTGGGCATGACCGGCGCCATGCGCCGTGACCCAACGCGTCAACTCACTCACCCCACCACACTAGCCATCCGGTCACACCGCTGAGCGGTCAGCCCACTCGATCCGGCTTGCGGGCCCGCGGTGGCCGACCGGCGACGAACAAGATGCGGCGCGAGAAGTCACTCCAGCAGCTGGGTCGTGCTCCCCCGGTCCGTCGGCGTCCGAGGCAACCGGGTCGACCCCCGTCCTCACGGGGTTGGGAGCGGGGAGCGACGCGGGGGGTAGAGATGCGAAAGTGGTTGCAGGGTTCGGATCTTGCCATCGTGCTTGATCTGGGTACAGGACGGGCTCAAAGTCCCAGCGCGTCGGGTTCCCGGAGCAATCTGATTGCGGTCCTGCTCCAGTAGGACTTTCGGCTCTGGTCGGGGGGCTCCGGGCCGACGATGCTCTTGGGTGTAGCAGCGACCCAAAAAGCGGAGAGCGAGTCCATCCAGATGACCGTCCAGCAGGACCAGATCTCTGCAGACCGCCTTGGAGTCCACTCTGAGGTCGGTCGGTTACGTCAGGTCGTCGTCCATCGTCCGGGCTTGGAGTTGTCTCGGCTGTCGCCGGCCAACATCGAGAGACTGCTGTTCGACGACGTTCTGTGGGCAGAACGCGCCCGTGAGGAGCACGACGCATTTTCGGCCGTTCTCGGTGACCGCGGGGTCGTTGTGCATCACCTCGGCGAACTGCTGGCGGAGACCTTGGCGCTGCCGGAAGCTCGCGCCTTCGTTCTGGACCGGACCATCACGAGCGAGGAGTTCGGGCCCGCGTTGCTTCCGGACCTTCGCGCGCTCTTCGACGACGCCGATCCTGCCCTACTCGTGGACTACCTGATCGGCGGCATCGTCAGATCGGATCTCTCCCCCTTGAGGGTCGGCAGTCTGCGCTGGCAAGACCTGGCCCTTGACGACTTCCTGCTTGCGCCGCTGCCCAACACGATGTTCACCCGCGACAGTTCAACCTGGGTCTACGGTGGGGTGAGCATCAACCCGATGGCCAAGCCGGCTCGCCGCCGCGAGACCCTGCACGTGCGGGCGGTCTACACCTTCCACCCGCTCTTCAAGGATGCTGTCTTCGAGCGCTACTACGGCGACGACGACCGCTCGTTCCAGCCGGCGAGCATCGAAGGGGGCGACGTGGCGCCGCTCGGTCATGGGGTTGTTGCGATTGGGATGGGCGAGCGCACCACCCCGCAGGCCGTCGAGAGCCTGGCGAAGGCCCTGTTCGCCTCCGGACAGGCCACCCGGGTGATCGCCATCCGGCTGCCGAAGTCCCACGCGTTTATGCACCTGGACACCATCATGACGATGATCGATAGGGACACGTTCGTCTTCTACCCCTACCTCGATCCGGACAGCCTAACTTTCTGGACCCTGACACCCGCAGACCCCGAAGAGCATGGATTCCACGATTCCGCCGGGCTTCACGTCGCCCTCGGCGTGGACCTCTTCGCCACACTCGCTGAATGTCTCGGCGTGGACAAGTTTCGGGTGCTCACCGCGGACGACGATCTGCGGGCCGCGCAGCGAGAGCAGTGGAACGACGCGAACAACTACCTCACGCTAGAGCCGGGAGTGGTGGTGGGCTACGACCGGAACGTCGTGACCAACACGCTGCTGCGGCGGAACGGGATCGAGGTCATCACCATCTCGGGGAGCGAACTTGGGCGCGGGCGGGGCGGCTCGCACTGCATGAGCTGCCCCATCCAGCGCGACGCGGTGTAGCCGTCAGAACCACGATGGGCGCGATGGAGCTGGCAGAGGCCGCCAAAGTGGCTCCAGAGTCGGAAGCCGGTCTGGACGACCAGGATCCGAGGGGACCTCTGGACGAGGTGTTCCGCGACCTGCGGACGTCCGCCAACGGGCTGAACGGACGCGAAGCCGCCCGGCGGCTCGTGGTGCATGGGCCGAACGAACTTGTTCGGCGAGGGGGTCGGCAGTGGCCTCGGGAGTTGCTCAGCCAGTTCACCCAACCCCTGGCGATGCTGCTAGCGGGTGCGGCCGTGCTGGCCTGGTTCGGCGGCACGCCGGCGCTCTCGGCGGCTGTCATCGCGGTGATCCTGCTCAACGCTGCCTTCGCGTTCGTCCAGGAGATGCAGGCTGAGCGTGCCGTCGAGGCACTGGCGGCGTTCCTGCCTGCCACAGCTGAGGCGCTCAGGGATGGCGTCCGGGCCGAGGTACCTGCCAGGGATCTGGTCCCGGGCGACATCCTTGTCGTGGCTGAGGGAGACCGGGTCAGCGCCGATGCTCGGATCATCGATGGCGTCGTCCAGATGGACCTGTCAGCACTGACCGGTGAGTCGGTGGCATCCACCCGCTCAGCAGATCCGGCGGCTGGGGCCGGCTCGTTGATGGAGGCGCACAATCTGGTGTTCAGCGGGACCTCGTGCACGGCGGGCGAGGCCCTCGCGGTCGTGACCCGCACCGGGATGCACACCGAGCTCGGTCGCATCGCGGCCCTCTCCCAGCGTGAGCGACCCGAACCGAGCCCGCTCGAACGTCAGGTCCGTCGCGTGACCTGGATCATCGCCGTCGTCGCAGTCGTCGTAGGAGCAGCATTCCTGCCGCTCGGCCTGCTCGCCGGGCTCGGCTGGACCGCGGGCATCAGCTTCTCGATCGGGCTCATCGTCGCCAACGTCCCGGAAGGGCTGCTCCCGACCATCACGCTGGCCCTTGCTGCAGGCGTCCGCGAGCTGGCACGACGCGGAGCCGTGGTCAAACGGCTCTCTGCCGTGGAGACCCTCGGCTCGACCACCGTCATCTGCACGGACAAGACCGGGACGCTCACCGAGAACCGGATGACGGTCACCCAGATCTGGCTGACCGGCGCAGAGCTCGACCCCTCGACCGCACCGAACGAGCCGCGGACCGCGTTGCTGGCTGCTGCCGCCGCGGCATGCACCACGGCTGACGGCCCGACGGAGGCCCAGCCGATGGGCCGGGGTGACCCCACCGAGCTGGCGCTGCTCCTGCTCGCGACCCAGCTGGGCGTCGACGCCACCGCCGCGACACGGCGCGCGTCCCGACGTGCGGTGTTTGCCTTCGACGCGCACCTCAAGAGGATGTCGACCATCGATGCCGTGGACGACGTCGGTGCGGTCCACACCAAAGGTGCGATGGAGACCGTGCTCCCACTGTGCAGCCGGATCCTGGGCCCCGCTGCCGAGGCCGTGCCTCTGACCGCCGACCACCGCGAACAGCTGACCGTGACTCTCGACCGCTATGCCAGGCGCGGGCTGCGCGTCCTTGCGGTGGCGTCACGGAGTCTCGAGCCAGGGGCAGAGGTCCCCACCGACCGGGAGGACGCCGAGCGGGACCTGACTCTGCTCGGGCTCGTGGCGATGGCCGACCCCGCCCGCGAGGGTGTCGTTGAAGCCGTTACCGAAGCCCACCGGGCTGGCATCCGGATCCATGTCATCACCGGCGACTACGGGCTCACCGCGGCCGAGATCGCACACCACGTCGGCATCGGCGCTACCGCAGGACCGGTGGTGACCGGTGACGAGCTCGACGCGATGAGCGATGCGGCGCTCGATGCCCTGATCGGTGGGGACGATGAGATCGTCTTTGCCCGGACGTCCCCGGAGGGCAAGCTACGCATCTGCGAGGCGCTCCGCACGCAGGGCCAAGTCGTGGCCATGACCGGCGACGGCGTCAACGACGCCCCAGCCCTGCGGCATGCCGACATTGGGATCGCGATGGGCCGCTCCGGCACCGACGTTGCGCGCGAGGCAGCCACAATGGTGCTCACGGACGACAACTTCGCCACCATCGTCACGGCAGTTCATGCCGGACGTCGCGTCTTCGACAACGTCCGCAAGTTCATCCTCTACATCTTCGCCCATGCGGTCCCAGAGGTCGTGCCGTTCCTCATCTTCGCGCTCTCCGGAGGGCGCATACCGCTCCCCCTGACGGTCCTGCAGATCCTCGCCATCGACCTCGGCACCGAGACCCTGCCGGCCCTCGCCCTGGGCCGGGAGCCCGCGGAACCAGGGCTGATGAGCCGCCCGCCCAGGCCTCGAACCGATGGGGTCATCGACCGTGGCCTGCTGCTCCGCGCGTGGGGCTTGTTGGGTGTCTTGTCGGCTGTCCTGGTGATGGGCGCGTTCCTGCTGACCCTCACGCAGGGCGGCTGGCATCTCGGCGATCCGACCGCAGCAGGCAGCCCCCTCAATCACCTCTACCGGCAGGCCACCACGATGACGTTCGTCGGCATCGTCGCATGCCAGGTTGGGACCGCCTTCGCGGCACGAACTGATCACGCGTCCCTGTTCGCCATCGGGCTGCTCTCGAACCCCCTGTTGCTCTGGGGGATCGCCTTCGAGCTCGTGTTCACCGCTGCGGTGGTCTACCTACCTACCCTGCAGGACGTCTTCGGGACCGCCGCCCCCACGTTCGGCCAGCTCGCAGTGGTGCTGCCGTTCCCGTTCGTGGTGTGGGGTGCAGACGAGCTTGTCCGCGCGATGAAGCGCCACCGGTTTGCGAAGCGCGCTCAGCTGTCCGTCCGGACCGAGTCGAAGGCAACGGCCGCATAGGACTTAATGCCCTATGCCAGCCAGAGTTGGTCCGACAGTGTTTGAGCGTCGATGTGGCCATGAATTCGCGCGCGACAGTTCCGCACTGAAAGGAAATCCGATGTCTGTCAGCACCGGTACCCCGGTCCCCAGTCAGGCGGTTCCTCCGCTACAGCCGATGTCGCCCCGGAACGAGGCCAAGGCACACACTCTCGGACTGACCTCAGCCACCGGGCTCGTCGTCGGCAGCATCGTAGGCACAGGCGTCTTCACCATGCCCGCCGTCCTCGCCGGCGCGGGGACTATGGGCATCCTCGTGCTGGCCGTGATCGCCGTCGGCGCGATGCTCCTCGCCGTGCTGTTCGGCCAGCTCACCCGACGCATCCCGAACAGCGACGGCGGCCTCTACGCATACTCACGCCACGAGTTCGGCGACTTCGCCGGATACCTGGTCGGCTGGTGCTACTGGATCCAGGCCTGGGCCGGCAACGCCGCGATCGTGGCCTCCTGGGTCTTCTACGTCGACGCTCTCTTCGGGCTGAACAACCCCAGCGGCATGACCAACTGGGGCATCGCGCTGCTGGGGCTCTGGGTGCCGGCCATCGTCAACCTGGCGGGCGTCCGCCAGATGGCGTGGTTCCAGAACGTCACCGTCGTCCTGAAGTTCCTGCCCCTGCTGTTCGTCGGCGTGGTGGGCTGGTTCTTCGTCGACAACGCGAACTTCGGCCCCTTCAACGCCTCCGGGGGCAGCCTCTACACCGCGACCGGCATCGCCGCCGGCGTCGCCCTCTTCTCCTTCATCGGGGTGGAGGCCGCCGCCGTCACCGCCAAGCGCGTGAAGAACCCGCGCGTCAACGTCGGCCGCGCATCGCTGATCGGCACCGCAGTCAGCGCCATGCTGTACGTCCTGGTCACCGCCGCCGTCATGGGCCTCGTTCCGCAAGGAAAGCTGGCGACCACCGGCTCACCCTTCGTGGACGCCTTCCAGACGATGTTCTCCGGCAACGCCTGGGCCGGCAAGTTCATCGCCGCCATCGCCGTCATCTCCGGGATCGGGGCCTTGAACGGCTGGACCCTCATCGTCACCGAGACCTCCCGGGCGATGGCCCAGGACGACCTGTTCCCCAAGCCGTTCGCATGGACCGACCGCAACGGAACCGCCTGGTTTGGCATCGTGGTCGGGACCGTCCTGCCGTCCCTGCTCATGCTGTGGCGCTACACGTCGACCTCGGGACTCACTGTCTTCACCTACCTCGTCAACCTGACCGTCGTGACCGTGGCCATCCCCTACTTCTTCTCCGCGCTCGCCCAGCTCACCTACCTGGTCTCAAGGCGCCGGCGCGTCCAGGGCTGGCAGCTAGCACGCGACCTAGCCGTCGCTGGGACCGGCATCCTGTTCTCCATGTGGGTGACCTTCGCCGCGGGCTACCAGGTCGTCTACCAGGCCCTGGTCGTCATCCTCGGCGGCATGGTCCTATACGCGTTCCTCAACGCCCGCCGGCAGCGGCTGGGACAGGCCAGTGAGCCGATTGACCTTCCGGCGGACGAAGCGTTTGCCGAACCGGTCACGTCTTCTCCAGCTGTCTGAGCGACGCTTCGGATCGACAGAGGCTGCGATTCGGCACGAACAATTGTGCGAGTTGCTTGGGTCGCAAGGCTTTCGGCGCGGTATCGCATAGTCGGTCGTCGGCCAGCACCATATTTGCGCCGGCAGACTCGCGAATGCCGCTGCCGCGTCAACCTTGGGCCCCATCGACCCGAATGGGAACCGTTCAGGGGTCGTGTGTCCCGGGTGGGTCGCACTGACGGCGACCTGACCGGGGGGGCCCTCCGCCGCCGGCGCAGACAACCACAGCAGCGACTTCCACGGCCGCGCCCGAAGATCCGCACCGGAATGGGCGATGGCGCGGCGCGACGCCGCCCATGATCCCGTCCCGCCGGAAGTCCATCCCCGCTTGCTGGCCAGCCGATGGGCGTCGGCCTGAAAGCCGACGGGTCCAATGAACTTGGTCGGGTGCGTGCACGCCGAGTCGGCGGGGTCGACCTCCGCATCCTGTGAACCATTGCCAGGGGCTCGTCGGAAGGGAGGAGGCTCCCGAGCGCTTGTTCGATGAGCTAGCCGATCATCCCTCGGTCCGCGCGCCCAGAACGTCGAACGGACAACTGGAGGTGTCGTTGTAGGAGCCCGCCTGCTGCGCCGGCGGCCAGATCCTGAGGCCGGTTGCCGTGGGTGATCACGAACTCGTGTTGAGCGGCGATCAGCGACCGACACGCCACGGCAATGTTGGTGCGCTGCCCTCGACGGTCATCGGTTCCCCTCGCCGCTGGAGCGCGTTACCCCCAGGCCACCACGATGCGCACGTCGCACTCCTCCCAGAGGATGGAGGACCTTGTTCTCGCCCAGGCGCCTGTGGTGGACGACGCCTCGCTAGATCACGCTGAGCCGCGGAGGTCGAGCCGAGCCCAAGAGACAAGATTTGGGACAGATCCAGTTGGGTTCAAGTTGGGTTCGGACGAGCGGTCAACCTCGGCTACGTGCTGGTAGCCAAAAGTCTGAGAGCCGTTGTGCAGCAACACATTCTGGACCTAGTCGGGCGACCCTGGCACGTCTTGAAATGATTCCGAGTCGACTCTTAATCCGCGGGTTCGGGGTTCAAGTCCCTGGCGGCGCACCCCGTTTGACCGGCGAAGATGCAGGTTTCGCTCTGAAGGCACAAGATCAACGGTGCCATCGTGGTTGCAGTTGATGAATTTGCCACCGACCAGCCGCGCTCCCCCGCCAGCGCGCTACCGCCAGTATGCCTGGGCGATCTTGTCGGCGGCGTCGGTGGCGAGTCCGGGGACGACGTGGCTGTAGGTGCCGAGGGTGAGCCCGATCTGGGAGTGCCGAGGATTTGCATGACGACCCGGGCCGGGACTCCGATGATCAGCAGGGTCGTTGCTGCGGTGTGGCGGGCGTCGTGCAGGCGTGCTGGGCGGACGTCTGAGTCCTTGAGTAGTTGGTCCCAGTCGCGTCGGTCCGCGCGGGAGTCGATGGGTGCGCCGGTGGGTTGAGCGCAGACGAAGTCCAGGTCTTGCCATTCGTCGCGGGCGTGGGCGCGTTCGCCGTTCTGGGCGAGGCGATGACCCCGCAGTAGTTCGACGATCGGTTCGGGAAGGGCGATGGTTCGCTGCCCGGCCCGGGATTTGGGTTCGACCCGGACGAGGCCCCTGCCTCGTTGGCATTGCAGCGCTCGTCGAACGGTCAGCGAGGGCGCTTCGAGGTCGATCTCGGACCATTGGAGGCCCAGGGCTTCGCCTTGGCGTAGGCCGAGGGCGAGAGCTCCAGCCCAGCGGGCCCCGTCGCGCCGAGTTGTGGCGGTGGCCAGGATCTTGCGGGCGCCGGCGACGGTCAGTGGCTGGATCTCGTGGTGGACGAGGCTGGGCGCGTCGACCAGGGTGCACACGTTTCGCCCCACGCGGCCGCGCTGCATGGCGATCTTCAGGGCTCGGGACAGCAGCCGGTGGGCTTGCAGGACGGTCGCGGGGGCGAGCCCGAGCTCGGCCATGGCTGTGTACATCCGTTCGACGTGTTCGGGCTGTAGCCGGTCGAGTCGGTGCTGTCCCACGCGCGGAATGGTGTGGACCCGAGCCAGGGACTGGTACCGGTCCAGCGTGGATGGCCGGACACGACGTGCGGCGACGTTGTCCAAGAGCCCCCGCGACGAAACGTGGTGGCTCAACTCGGTCCTACCACCCCAGAAGCACCCAAGTACCTGATGGGGAGCTCTGGCGGGCGTTGAGCTTGTGCTCGTTGCGTCCGGGGGTACCTGGCTGGTTGTCCCTTGATGGGCCTGCTGCCGGTGTCGGTTGGCTTTCGAACGAGGCGTCGGCCCGCCAGCTTCCTAATGCGGCGGTGCGGCGGTGCGGCGGCGAGCTTTCGGGGCCATCGTATGATCTTGTGGAGTCGCTTGGCCTAGCTTCGCAGTCGTCGCTGACGAAGCCAGAGCGCTGTAAGGGCTGCGACTGCTACCGCCGCCAGGGCGACCCACCACCAAGGGGACAGCCCGCCCGAGCTGGCTGATGACGCCGAGGACGTGGCTTGCGGTGTCTGGGTCGGGACCGGCGGCACGTTCGTCAGGGACGGGGAAGGTGATGTTGTCCCGGCTGAGGCGGACGGGCTCGGAGTTGGCGTTACAGAGGCGGTGCTCGGTGAGAATCCGGGGACGGGCTGGACGGGTGGCGACCCGGTCGGCAGCGGGAGCCGGGTCGGGGGCGGCAACCCAACGGTGACCGAGAAGGATCCTGATCCTTGGCGTGAGGCGCCGTGCTCGTCGACCTGGCGGGCTGACAGGGGGACCGTTCCGGGGCGCACGCTGCCGGGGATCTCGACGTTACGGATGAACCGGCCGGCGGTCGACACCTGCACATCGAGGGCGACCTGTTCGGTTCCGACGTACACGGTGACGGACCCACACGGCGGGGGGCAGAATCCCTGCCCTGTCACCTGCACGACCGTGCCCGGCGGCCCGTACGCCGGGTACACCTGAATGCTGGGCGTCGTCGTCGCCGCGGCCGGACTGGCCCACAAGGCCATGAGCACGCACACCAGGACCCCGTTCGAGCCGACCCTCAGCAGCGCCGCCGCACCAGCACGTGCCGTCCGGCTCACTTCACTGTGACGTTGCGCACAGAGGTGTTGTTCCCCAAGTTCGGGTCGAACGTGGTTGACGTGACCTTGGCGGTGGTTGTGATCAGCCCTTTGTTCCCGGTGATGTACACGTTGAGCTGGAACGTCTTCGAGCCACCGGCCGCGATCGTGCCCAGCAAGCAGGTGAACAGGTTGCTCGCATTCGGCGGCGGGCAGCCGACGTTGTTCGAGACGTACGTCGCGATCTTCTTCCCGACCGGCAGCTGGTCGGTCACGACGACGTTCTGCGCGTCGGAGGGGCCCGTGTTCGTGACGGTGATGGTGTAGTGAATGACGGTCGATGGGTGGTACAACGCGGCGTCGGAGGTGTTGACGATCGCCAGGTCGGCGCTGGTGTCGACGGTGGAGGACGCCGAAGCCCCGTTGTTGCCGGGTGCCGGGTCGGTAGCCGTCGAGGACGCCGTTGCCGTCGAGGTCAGCACCGTCGCCTTGGGGACGGACGGCGCCACCACGACGTCGACGAACACCTGGGTGGTCTGGCCGAGCCCCAGGATTCCCAGTGAGCACCCGACGTGGCTGGCGGTCAGCAGCGCGCACGACCCGCCGCCGCCGACCAGGTGATACCCGGTGAAGCTGACGCCCGGCGGCAGATCCTGACCAAGCTGGGTCGCCGCCGCGACCGACGGACCGTTGTTGGTGACGTTGGTGCGGAAGGTCAGGGTCGTGCCTGCCAGGACAGGGTTCGGTGAGGCCACCATCGTGGCCGCGAGATCGGCGCTGGCGCTCACCGCGGTGGTGCCGTTGGCGAGGTTGTTCGCCGTCTGCGGGTCGAAGGTGTCGGCGCTGACGCGGGCACTGTTCGCCAGGGTGCCAGTGGTGTCGGGCAGCACATGGACCACGAGGGTCATCGTCACTGGTGTGGCGGTGGCCAGGTTGCCGATCGAGCAAGTGGTGGGCGCCAGCGGGTTCCCCGGGATGCCGAGGGTGCAGGTGCCGCCGTTGCTCAGGGCCGCGCTCGTAGCGGTGACGCCTGCGGGCAGGGTGTCCGCGACTGCGACGTTGTGCGCCGGCGACGGGCCGTTGTTGGTCACGGTCAGGACGTACGTCATGTCCGTCCCAGCGGTGACCGAAGCCGGCGTCGATGTCGCGACGATCTGGACGTCCGCAGTCGCGGTGACCGTGAGTGACACCTCGGACTGGTTGTTTGAGTAGTTCGGGTCAGGCGTGTCAGATCTGACGCTGGCCAGGTTGTTCATGTCGGTCGCATCGGCCGCGCTGACGCTGTAGCTGACGGTGGTACGCCCGGGGTCGGTCGTCGTGGCCGCTGTCACCGTTCCCAAGGCGCAGGTCAGCTTCTGTCCGCCGGTGATCGGAGCCAGTGCACAGCTGCCCGGGAACCCGGTGACCGTGATGGGCACGCTGGGGTTGCTCTGAATGGTGTCGGTGAGCACCACCGCGCGAGCATCAGAGGGCCCGTTGTTGTCCACGTAGACGGTGCAGTTGATCGGCTGCCCGGCCTGGATGGTGGTGTCCGGCTTGCAGATCTTCGTGACTGCCAGGTCGGCGGAGTCGTCGACGATGGCGGTGTCGGTGGCGGTGTCGTTCGCCGGGTTGGTGTCGATGATCGTGGGCGACGAGGCGGTGGCCGTGTCGGTCAACGTGGTCGGCCCTCCGGCGGAGGCCACGAGGCCCTTGGCGACCAGGGTCTGGATGTCGAAGCTGACCGACTGGCCGTTGTTCAGGTCGCCCAGGCTGCAGTTCACCGTCTGACCGGCCACGCCTGGCGCGCCCGGGGTGCACGAGCCGGGCGGGTTCAGCGAGTCGGCGAGGTAGGTGTCCCCGGGTGGCAGCTGGTCGGTGAACTGCACGGCCGGGGCGGCGTCCGGGCCGTTGTTCTTCACCGTGATGTGCCAGGTCAGCGTCTGCCCGGCGATCGCTGGTTCGGGGGTGTGCGTCTTGGTGACCGACAGGTCCGAGTGCGGCAGTAGGATCTTCCAGATGCCACGTCCGGCGCTGCTGGTGTACGCGGCGCCGCGGGTCTCGTCGAAGAAATAGTTCGTCGGCCGGGAGATCTGCCCGGACCCGGGCAGGAACGCCCACGACGCCCCGCCGTTGTTGGAGGCGTAACTGCCGTTGTCGACCGTGCCGACCATGACCTCATTGCTGTTGGCGTCGAGGCTGAGCGCGGTAACGAAGGAGCCGCCGGCGGCGTTCAGGCTGTATGTCCCGCCGCCGGTGACAAGGTTCTTCAAGGCTGCGTCTGGGGTGAAGCTGGCGCCCCCGTTGATGCTGGACTCGATCGCGGTGGGGTTCGCGGGCGTGCCGTCGCCGATGTCGACAGTCCACACTCGCAGGGGATCGTCGGGCTTCGCCGAGATGAGCGCGGGCGTGTTCAGCGCGGTGCCGACCTGGGTCAGCGTCGCCGTCCCGTTGAGCGGTCCTGAGAGCCGGTACAGCTTGTTGCCGCCGTTGTTCAGCAGCAGGTAGAACGTCGGGTTGGCAGGGGGGCCGGAGGCGACCATCTGGATCGGCGATCCACCCAGGTTCGGGCCCATCTGGGTCCAGGTTCCGCCCTCGTTTGTGGTCACGTAGACCTGCCACGGGCCGCTCGGGGGGGAGGGCTGGGCGAAGAGGGCGTAGCGCTGGTTGCCGAACTGGGCGCCCTGGGTCTCGATGTTCGAGAATGCGACCACGCCACCCGGCGGCGGGTTCAGGGTTCCCGCGCCGCTGAGGTCGTCGTTGGCCACGTTGATCGTTCCCGTCACCGCGCCGCCTCCTGTCCCACAGCAGGTAGCCCATGCGACCCTGGAAGGTGGGCCGTTGTGGTCAGCCAGCACCCCGTACACGTCCGGTCCCCCGTTGTGCCAGGTGGTGCCGGTGTCGTGGGTGTTGAACAGGCCGTTGTCCTGGGTTCCGTAGAACAGGTCGGTGTAGCCGGCGTAGACCGTGCCGGCCATACCGCTGCTCTGCAGCCCGTGCAGGCCGACGTTGGCCTGGGTGAACGCGGGAGAGAAGCTGCCGCACCCGGCCGTGGTCGAGAACACCCCTCCGTCGCCGCCCTCAAGGAACGGGCATCCGGTGCCGTCGAATGCAATGTCGGAGGCGTCCGGCGCGTTGTGGACGGCCCCGATGCTGTTGTCGTACACCGTGAACGATCCGCCGTTGTTGCCGTTACCGGGGGTGCAGGCGGTGGTCCCGGGCAGGTTGGTGTAGTCACAGGTCTGGTGCAGGAAACGACTGTCGGTTGCGTAGAACAACTCGAAGTGGTTTGCGTTCCCATCGAACGCTGGTTTGGTGATGACCGCGGGGGCTCGGCCGTTGCCGTCCTGCGACCCGGTCAGGTTCACCCAGGAGCCCGAAGCGCCGCCGTTGTCGCTCTCCTGGATCTGGGTCTCGTTGATGCCGTCGACCGGTGACGGTGTGCGGATGGGGCTGGTCAGGAACACGACGTTGGCGTTCGTCGGCGACGTATCGATCCAGCACGGCAGGTAGCCGCCGCCAGCGCCACCACGGATCGGGTTCGTGCCCGCCGTGTCCGTCGCGGTCCAGTTAGTGCCGCCGGTGGTGGAGCGGAAGAACCCCTCGATCCCGCAGGTGTCGACGGTGAAGTTCGGCCCGGTGCCGCGCACCTTCACATCCGAGAACGTCTGGCCCACTGCGGGGTCGGGAGTCAGCTCGGTCCAGGTCTGCCCGGAGTTGGTGCTCTTCAACACCCCGCAGTCACCACCGACGAAGATCGGGATCGAGCCCGGCGAGCCGGCGCCGAATGAGATCCGGTTCATCGTCTTGCTGCGGGTCGGGAACAGCGAGCAGGACGGGTTTGTGGTGCGCGTCCAGGTGGCCCCGCCGTCGGTGCTGCGGTACAGCTCACCACCGGACGCAGACGTCGCCCCGTCCCAGGCGCCAGTTGCGATGACCAGGCTGGCGTCGCCCGGCGCGAACTTCACATCGTTCGTGGCCGTCAGCGGAAGTGAATCCACGTGGGTCCAGTGCGCGCCGGCGTCGGTGCTCCGCCACACCCCCCCCAGCTCGATCGCAGCCAACACGATGTTCGAGTTCACCGGGTTCACCGCGAACTGCTGGACGCGTCCACCGAACAATGTGCCCGACGACAGCGAATTGGGGCTGATGTCAGAAACCGCCGACGGCGCGGTGAACGCCGACGCGGGCACCGACGAACCCATCACCGCAAGCGGCACTGCTGCGGCCACCAGTAGAGGCGCCGCGATCCGTGACACTCCGCGGTGGAGCCGACGAGACCGTAGCTGGACGGGTCGCATGACCCCACCTCCAGAAACTGCGGCCCCTGATTGGTCAGGACCCGCGGCCTGCCCTGGCGCAGGCGCGCCGAGGCTGATGGCCGGACGCTAGACCCGTTCGAGTTGGCCCACAACCCCCCAGCTGGGTGAACGGTAAGCGCCGCGTCGCCGCGGCAATCGCTGACAGGAAGTGACCTGGCCCCGCACGACTACGCGGGGTAGCCGGGGTCCCAGCCGACCACGCTGCACGGCGACTTCGCAGGACCAGAAGCGGCCTGCGGACCGCTCGCCTTTCGGGTGCTTCCCCCGTTTCAATCTGCCCATTGTGACTGATCCCGGGCGCACCGAATGCGGGATGGCACGTCTTTCGCGAGGATCACAGATCGGCACCTCCGCGTGGCTTGTCCAGGCGGTGATCTCTCGGCGCACGCACGACCCTGGGTGACCACCCCCGGTCGTTCAGGGCAGGCTGTCTGCTGCCACTGGACAGCGAGTAGGAGTACGTCTCGGCGCCCCACCCGTCCATAGGGGCGGGGCGCCGAGCAGAACCGCCCAGCAGACCACCAGCGCCGCGACCACCCGCGGGGAGTACTTCGGGGTCCGCGGCGCCCGCGGTCTGGCCACCTTCAACGTCAACCCCTGGCGCAGCGCCGCCCGCGCCCAGTCCCGATGCCACCCCGTCAGCTCGACGAGCTCATCAAGGATCTGGGACTTACGGGCGCGGTCGGCACGCGCATACGCGACCGCCTTCGCCCGGGTAACAGCCTGCCGCTGACTCATCGAAAGACCCATCCATCGGGCGTAAGCCAGCACCCCACCCCACCAGCCGACGACACGCCGCAGGCGGAGGTTCTCAGATGAGGCAACGTACCCACTCACGCGGAGGTTTCTGGTGAGTCAACGCGGGGTCTTGGCACCTCGCCCGGACAGGTCTAGCCTGCGGCCACACGCTCAACGCCACCGATCCGCACGCCAGAAGGGTGAGCCAATGACCGGTCTCCAGAAGGTACGCCGTACGGTTGCGCTGGCCGCGGTCGCGGGGCTCGCGTTCCTCGGCGTGCCGGCGGCGCATGCCGCCGACAACGCCACCACCCAGACCTACCTAGTGGTCTACAAGGCTCAGTCGTTGCCGATGAACACCGCATCGTCCATCAAGGCGGCGGGAGGGGCGGTCGTCTACAGCTTCCCGCAGATCGGTGTGTTGATCGCGCGGTCCGCCAGCTCGTTGTTCCGCGACAGCATGATGAGGAACACGAAGATCCAGGGTGTCGCGCTCACAGCTGGCTTCGCCACGCAGGTGAGTGACGGGACCGTCCGCGGCGAGGGCAACGACGCGCCCGTGGCCATTGACGCGCCCGCCTCCACGTCCGACCCCCTTACCCCGCTCCAGTGGGACATGCGTCAGATCAAGACGCCTGAAGCGCACGCCGTCACCGGTGGAAGCCCGTCGGTCCTGGTCGGGGACATCGACACTGGGACCGACTACACGCACCCGGACCTCGCGCCGAACGTCGACTTTGCGAGCAGCGTCTCGTGTCTTGGCGGCGTTCCGAACCAGACCCCCTCCGCGTGGTTCGACGACAACGGGCACGGCACGCACACCGCCGGAACCATCGCCGCGGCGGCTAACGGCATCGGCATCGTCGGGGTAGCTCCCGACGTGAAGATCGCGACCATCAAGGCCGGCGACGCCAACGGGTTCTTCTTCCCGGAAGCCGTGGTCTGCGCGTTCATGTGGGCAGGCACGCACCACATCGCGGTGACCAACAACAGCTACTTCGCCGACCCGTACCTGTTCAACTGCAAGAACGACCCTGTGCAACGCGCCATCTGGAACGCGGAGCAACGGGCCATCTTGTTCGCAGAGAGCAATGGCACAGTTGTCGTGGCGGCCGAGGGCAACGAGGCGGACGACCTCGCACATCCGACGCAAGACGTCACCAGCCCGGACGACACCACACCGATCATCCGTACGGTGCACAACGACTGCGCGGTCGTGCCAGTGGAGGTACAAGGCGTCGTGGGCGTCACCGCCGACGGGAACCTGCAGCTGAAGTCGTTCTACTCGAGCTATGGGGTCGGCAAGGCGGACGTCACCGCCCCGGGCGGAGACAGCGTGCTTCAGAGGACGGCCGAAGCCCCTAACGGGCGGGTGCTGTCCACGTGGCCCGCCTCGCTCATCGGCAATTGCCGCAGGCCCGTCTTCAATGGCGGCGCCACCTACTGCTACGCGCAGGGGACGTCGATGGCATCCCCGCACGTGGCCGGCGTGGCCGCCCTGATCGAGAGCCAGGGCGTCACCTCGCGCGGCGCCGTTGCGGCAACGCTCGAGAACACCGCTGATCCGTTGGCTTGCCCCGCCGATCTGTCCATCTACAGTTTCTTCCCGTCGGTCAGCAACGGCGCGCCGCAGGTGTGTCAGGGCGGCCCGGGCAGCACCTCGTTCTACGGCAAGGGACAGGTGAACGCGCTCTCGGCCATCGGCCACTAGCAGGAGCGCGGCGGCCCTCGGGCCCGAGTGACGAGTCCGGCGGAGCGCCTCCCAAGCTGGGAGGCGCTCCGTGCCCTACGCATGTAAACCGCGCGCGACTCGGACGAACCGCGACGGCTACGCTTGTGACCGAGCCGCACCAAGAGCTCGTCAACACCCATTTGCCCGCCAGGCGATACCGACTGACTCCTCGAGGCGGTCACGGTTGCGCTGATCGCTGTCCTGACTGCAACCCTGCCCGACAATCTCGACCGCGTCGGTAGGTCGCGTCACGCGGGCATCAACAACAACCCGGCACAGGCGCGTAGTCCTACTCTGGTTATCGCGCGTCGACCCGACACCGGCGTCAATCGAGCGTGACGACACCGTCAGACAAGGCGCGCCCCGTGGAGAGGATGACAGCGCATCTGCCGGGCATCTGGAGAGTCGACGCGGCGCGTGTGCGCTCGGGGGCATCTGGTCGGCGAGCGCAACGGCCCACCCGGGCACGGGATCTGCGACCTACCCGATCGCGGCCGCGATCGCGTTGCAGAACACCGTGAAGTCGCCAGCGAACTGGTGTGGCCCGTGCTCGATCAACTGCTCGCTCAGGAAGTTCCCCTGGGAATCGAAGGTGTCTACGATCGAGAGGTACCCCACGTCCTTCACCAGCACGTCACTGTGAGCGGTGTAGACGCGTACATCCCTTCCGACAGGGGCGGTACTGATCGGGCCCCCATCCTCGGCGGGAGGCGCCAAGCCTATAGCCCGCTTGGGTCATTGCCTCAGGGTGATTGCCTGGCCACGGCGCGCAGTCACACGTGGTTTGCGTTTGAGTTAGAGATAGAGATCGGCCGGTCAATCAGACAACATCCGACGGGATCCTCGACCTGTCCAGGAGGATCTGATCATGACCGAACCCGACCGCGGAACCGACCGTGCCGGCCGTCGCAGCAAGCGGTT
>JANMWN010000214.1:0-8199 GCA_031394045.1 Sporichthyaceae bacterium | reverse complement strand
GCGCACCCGCCGCCGACCCCGGCCAGCCGTTCGTCACCTTCTACGGCGACGGCACCGGGGAGCGGGTCGAGCTCTCGCTCACGACGCTGGACAACTGGGTGGCCAAGACTGCCGGACTCGTCGTCGACGGGCTGGGCCTGGCCCCCGGCGACCGTCTCCGCCTGGACATCCCGCGGCACTGGCAGCTGCCGGTCTGGGCGCTCGCCGCGTGGACCACCGGGCTGCTGGTCGACCTCGACGGCGACCCCGCGCTGAGCCAGCTCGCGGTCTGCGGTCCCGACGGCCTCGCGGCCGCTGCCGCCGCTGCCGAGGTGGTCGGCCTCTCGCTGAGGCCGCTCGGAGCACCTTTCGCCCCGGGCACCCTGCCCTCCGGCGTGCTCGACTACGCCCGTGAGGTGGGGGGCTACAGCGACCACTTCCCGGGTCGCCGCCTCGACCTCGCTGCTCCGGCCGTCTCCTGCGCCGGCATCACGTGGACCCTCGCCGAGGCGGTCGCCGAGGCCGCCCGGCTGGCGTCCGGATGGGGCCTGGACGCCGGTGGGCGTCTGCTCGTCAGCGAACCCCTCGACCCGCTCAGCGAGCTGCTGGCCGGCACCCTCGTACCGCTCGGCGTCGGCGGCTCGGTCGTCCTCAGCGCGACTGACGTACCCGCCGAGCGAACCACCGCCGCCGCCCGAGGGAACCGTGGAGGGGGCCTCGCGCGTCCTTAGCGTGGAGCTGGCGGCCGTACGATAGGCGTCGGCTCAGCGAGCCGTGGACGTGAGCCTGTGGGGGCACGGGTCCGCCTGCACCAGCCCCGCCCTTGTCCCCGAACCTCCGGAGCACCCGCCAGTGTCGACCGAACCCGCCCCGCGCCCGCCGAAGTCCCGCTGGCGTCGAGCGGCCCTGGCCATCGGCCTGAGCTTCGCGCTGCTGCTGGGCGTCGCCGGGGTCGCAGGGGTCCTCGTCTACCGCCACCTGGACGCGAACATCACCGTGGACAACAGCGCCGACGGTGATCTGCGGACGACGATCACGCCCTCAGGCACGGCCTCGCCGTCGCCCACCCCCGGCGACCTGCCCCCCGTGAACATCCTGGTGATGGGTTCGGACACCCGGCAGGGCCAGGGCGGCATCGGCGGCTCGAGCGCGATCTCCGGTGCCCGGTCGGACGTCACGATGCTCGTGCACCTGACGGCGAACCGGAAGAACGCGATCGTCATGAGCATCCCCAGGGACACCTGGGTGACAATCCCCTCGTGCAAGCGCCCCGGCGGCGGGACGTCCTTGGTGCACGACGACAAGTTCAACTCCGCCTTCTCGGTCGGCGGCCCGGCCTGCACAATCAAGACGTTCAAGCTCCTGACCGGCATCCCCGTCGACCACTTCATCGTCATCGACTTTGCCGGCTTCGAACGCGTCATCAACGCCCTCGGCGGCGTCAACATCTGCCTCAAGCAGGCCATCGACGACCCCGTCCAGAACCATGAGGGTAGCGGCCTCAAGCTCTCGGCCGGCACGCACCTGCTCATGGGCAAGCAGGCGCTGGAGTTCGCCCGTGTGCGCCACAACGTCTCGGACGGCTCGGACACGTCGCGAATCCTGCGCCAGCACGCATTCCTCGGTGCCCTGGTCAAGAAGGTCGACGACACCTCGTTGCTGTCCAACCCGCTCGACCTCTACCGCGTGCTCGACGCCTCGACGAGCTCGATCACCGCCGACCCCGGGCTCGCCAGCCTCGGCGCCCTCAAGGACCTGGCGCAGAGCCTGACGAATCTCAAGCCCAAGGCGGTCACGTTCGTCACCGACCCGTGGCACAACCGCGGGGACGGCGCCAACGTGGTCATCACCGACAGCAAGGCCCAGCCGGTGTACGACGCGATCAACAACGACACCCCGTACCCGGCCCCGGCCGTGACCGTCGTCGGGCCGCCGCTGAAAACCCCCCAGGACCAGATCAGCGTCAAGGTCTTGAACGCCACCGGCACTCCCGGCGAGGCCAAGAAGGTCGCGACCGCGCTCGAGGCGCTCGGGTTCCATGTCGTCGGGATCGCTACCGCGCCGACGACGTCGGTGGGCACGGTGGTCCACTACGCCCCCTCCCGCGACGAGTCCGGGCGCACCCTGACCGCCTCGGTCGTCGGAGCCACGTCCATGCCCGACAGCAGCCTGGGCAGCACCCTCGAGCTGTACGTGGGCACCAGCTACACCGCGGTGCAGCTCGTCGCCGTCACCGGGGCGGCGTCGACCGACTCGTCCGTACGCTCGGCCGCCGACAGCTCCTGCATCTGATGGCGGCGCAGCGGCGGCCCCGCAGCAGGCTCAGCAAGATCCTTGCTGTCATCGCGGCACTCGTCTCGGCCAGCATCGTCGTGGTATCCGTCGCCGGCTACCTGTTCTACCGTCACCTGGACAGCAACATCAGCATCATCTCCACCGAAGGCCGGCTCGGCGTCGAGCGGCCGCAGAAGGTCGCCTCGGTCGACGCGCTCAACCTGTTGCTCATCGGCTCGGACACCCGCAGCGGGAACAACGACTTCGTCGGCGGCCAGTCGGCCGGGCTGTCCGACACAACGATCGTCCTGCACATCTCGGCCAACCGGAAGTGGGCCACAGCGGTCAGCATCCCGCGCGACACCATGGTGCAGATGCCCACGTGCGTGGAAAACAACGGCAAGGTTCGCGCCGCGGGCCTGCGCCAGTTCAACGAGTCGTACGCCATCGGCGGCGCACCCTGCGTCCAGACGACCGTCGAGCACATGACGGGGATCCGGATCGACCACTTCCTCGTCGTGGACTTCGCGGGCTTCCGCTCGATGGTCGACGCCATCGGCGGCGTCAAGGTCGACATCCCGACCAAGGTGGACGACAACGTCGGGCACATCCACTTCGCGGCCGGCTGCCAGACCCTGAACGGCACCCAGTCGCTCCAGTACGTACGCCTGCGGCACATCGGGTCGGGCAGCGACCCCGACCGGATCCTGCGCCAGCAGGCGTTCCTGTCGTCGGTGATCCAGCGGGTGTCGAGCCTTGGTGTCCTGCTCGACCCCACCAAGCTGCTGCCGTTCCTGGACGCCTCGACGAAGTCCATCAGCACCGACCCCGGGCTCGGCAGCGTGACCCAGCTGGCGGCGCTGGCCACCAGCCTGAAGAGCATCGGGCTGCCGCACATCAGCTTCATCACGGCCCCGTGGCGGCTCTACCCGCCCGACCACAACCGGCTGCAGCTCTCGGGCAAGGCGACGGTGCTGTGGAACGACCTGGCCCACGACGTGGAGGCCGCGGTGGCGGACAACACCGCCGCCGGGTCGACTGGGCCTACCGCAACGCCCACGGCGACACCGACAGGCACCGCGACTGCGTCCGGCAAGCCGGCACCCACGTTCAAGGCGCGGGCGGCCTCGGACAAGATCTGCAGCTAGGGCAAGCTAGGGCCGCCGAGGGCCGCCGAGGGCACAGCGCCCGGTCAGACGTCCTCGAGGGTGATGGCGCTCTCGCCGACCTTCAGGAACTTCATGTACGCCTCGACGACTTCACCGGGTACGCCGGTCTGGATCAGCTCGCCCTTGTGCAGCCAGGCCGCGCTGTCGCACAGCTCCTGCATCAGGGCGAGGGCATGGCTCACGATCACGATGGTGCGAGCCTCGGAGACGAGCTCGCGCATCTTGGCGTTGGCCTTCTCCTTGAACGCCGCGTCGCCGGTCGACAGCGCCTCGTCGATGAGCAGGATGTCGGGGTCCATGTTGACCGACACCGAGAACCCGAGCCGGCCGTACATGCCGGAGGAGTAGGTACGCATCGGCAGGTCGATGAAGTCGCCGATGTCCGCGAAGGCGGCGATCTCGTCGAACTTCGCCTCGACCTGGTCGACGGACAGGCCCGCGGCCAGCCCGCCGAGGATGACGTTCTCGCGGCCGCTGAGCATCGGGTTGAAGCCGACACCGAGGGCGAGCAGCGTGCTGACCCGGCCGTTGACGATGATGCGTCCCTCGGTGGGCGGCAGGATGCCGGCCATGGCACGCATCAGCGTCGACTTCCCGGCCCCGTTGGCGCCGAGGATGCCGAGGACGGTGCCGTGCGGCACGTCCATCGTGACGTCGCGTACGGCCTCGACGACCTTGACCTGTCGCTTGCGGCCCTCACGCCGACCCAAGCGCATGAAGGCACCACGCAGCGTCGGGTTGGCCTCGTAGGAGGTGCGGTAGCGGATCCAGACCTGCTCGAGCCGGATGGCCAGCTCGTCCGGGATCAGCTGGTCAGATTCGGACGGCAAAGTCGCGCTCCCTCGAGATGAAGAACCAGGCGCCGAACACGAACAGGCCCAAGGCCCAGCCGAGCGACGCGAGCAGCAGGTCGGTGGACGGCGGCTTCGCCTCGACCCAGATCCGGGTGATGGACCCGATGACCGGCGCCATCGGGTTGAGGTACAGCGCCCACTTGTGGTGATCGAACTTCTCCAGCCCGTAGAGCACTGGCGTGAGGTAGAGCCAGATCCGCAGCAGGTAGCCGAGGAACTTGTTGGTGTCCCGGAAGTAGACGCTCATCACCGCGAACAGCATCGCCAGGCCGAAGCACTGCACGGTGAGGACTGTCAGCAGGACCGGCACCCAGAGCAGCGCCCAAGACAGGCCTGGCAAAGAGTTCTTGGAGTTGTCGAAGTGCGAGCCGAGGACGTAGAAGACGAAGTAGACCGGCAGGCTCGGGATGAACATGAGGAAGGCCGAGATGGTCGACGAGAGCGGGAGCAGCGCGCGAGGGAAGGCCTGGTTGAGGATCAGCCGGCCACCCGAGGTGATCGACTGGGCGCCCAGGCTCATCGCGTTGGCCGCGTAGAACCAGGTGAACAGGCCGACCAGGATCCGGCCGAGCGTGGTCACCCAGCTCGGTTTCTCGGCGGGGCTGGCACCGCCGCCCGACCCCAGGACCGAGACGAGCAGGAAGTAGACCATCCCCAGCAGCAGCGGGTTCAGCACCAGCCAGGCCGCGCCCAGCGTGGTGTTGAAGTGGTCCGCCTTCTGGGTCGTGCGCGACAGCTCGTAGGCGAACCGGCGGCGCCGCCAGAACTCACGGATGTACGGACCGAGCGGGGGGAGGCTGGCGCGGTGGGGGGCGTAGACGTGCACCCGCTCCTCGAAGACCCGCACCCGCTTGGCCGGGACGGCGTCCGGTGTCACCGGTGTGACTGTCACGCAGACCATCCTTGTTTCGCAGGCCCGGCTAGGCCTCGCGCCGACGTGGCGCAGAGCGTGTCACCAGCCAGGATCAAGGGGCGCCGAACGTGTTCCGCAGCGCCGAACGACACCTCGATCTGGACAACGAAGTGTAACCGAGCCGGGTCAGCCCGCCGACCGATCCGGTGCCGCGCCGAGCCCTTTCGGGCTGGTGAGGAAGCCCACAGCCCAGCTGCCGTGCATGGTGGCGAAGACCAGTGGGAGCCGGACCAGCGCACCCGGTGGGAGCCCCCGACCGCTCACGAAGCTGCCAGCCAGGATGCCGACAAGGTAGCCCGCGGGGGCTAGGAACCCGGCCCGCAGGACGGCCGAGCCGCTGGCCAGCCCGACGAGCCCGCAGGCGGTACCGGCGGCGACCGCGACCAGCGCCGCGGGCGGGGCGAGGTACCGCGCCGACGCCGACCCGGGGTGCTGCCGCATGACCACCCGACGCCAGCGCCCGTAGTCGAAGTACTGCCGGGACAGCCGGCGGAGGTCGGGGCGCGGACGGTAGGAGACCCGAAGCCGCGGGGTGAACCACACGGTGCCGCCGGACTGCCGGATCCGCAGGTTCATCTCCCAGTCCTGGGCCCGTTCGAAGCTCTCGTCGTACCCGCCGACGCGTTCGAGCGCGTCGCGCCGGAAGACCCCGAGATAGACCGTGTCGGCCGGCCCGGCCTCGCCCCCCGTGTGAAAACGGGCGCTGCCGACACCCAGCGGGCTGGTCATCGCGCAGGCCACGGCCTGCTCGAACACGGTCACGCCCTCGGCCGCCATGATCCCGCCCACGTTGTCGGCCTTGGTCTCGTCGAGGACCTCGACCGCGGTACGCACGTAGTCGGACGGGAAGAGAGCGTGCCCGTCGACGCGTACGACGATCGGGTGGCTGGCCGCCGCCACGGCCACGTTGAGGCCGGCCGGCGTGGTCCCGCGGGGGTTGCGGACCGAGCGGACCTGCGGGTGCTCGCGCTCCAGCTCGGCCGCGATCTCGTCGGTGCGGTCGAGCGAGGGACCGAGGGCTAGAACCAGCTCGAGCTCGCCCGGGTAGTCCTGCGCGAGCACGCCTGCGACGGCCTCGCGCAGGTGCCGCTCCTCGTTGAGCACGGGCATCACCACGCTGACAGGCTGCGAGGGCGGGCGCGGCGGGGAGAGTGGGAAGGACGGAGAAGGTTCGGTCGACATCAGGCCCCAACGGTAACCGGCCGCCCGCGCGGGTGACGGACAACACACGAGGACTCGCGCGCTCGGGCAACCAGGAGCGGGGGTCCGCGCGTCGTACGCTCGAAGGACCGTCTCGCCGGCACCCGCCCGGCCCCCGGAGGACCCCACCCATGAGCACACCGCCGCCGTCGCTCCCACCGGAGCTGAATCCGCGCGGGCCGGCGAGTACTAGGACAAGGAAGCGGGGTCGCCAGGTCGCGTCACCAGCGCCAGCCGCAGTCGCTCCGGCCGAGCCAGCGGCGACAGGGGCGCCGGCTGCGCGCGGGACGGGGTCGCTGCTGACGACGTCACGCCAGCACTGGCTGACCATCCTGACCGGCGGGCTGGCCGTGCTGATCGTCGGCTTCAGCCTGGTCGGCACCAGCTTCGCGAACAACTACCTGTCCAAGGCGGGGCGCGTCGACGTCATCACGCCGGGCGGGTCCTCGGGCGGCGGGATCGACGCGGCGCAGAACTACCTGCTGGTCGGGTCGGACAACAGGGCCGGGCTGACCAGGGCGCAGATCTCAGCGCTGCACGTGGGCGCGGCGACGTCGACCAACGCCGGCGGCCGGCGGTCCGACACGATGATCTTGCTGCACCTGTCGGCCAAGACCGACAAGGCGACGCTGATCTCGCTGCCCCGCGACTCGTACGTCCTGATCCCGGCCTACAAGGACGACTCCGGCAAGCAGCACGCGGCGGCGCACAACAAGCTGAACGCCGCGTACGAGCTCGGCGGCGCGGCCCTCACCGTGCAGACCGTCGAGCTCGCCACCGGCGTGCACATCGACCACTACGTCGAGATCGGCTTCGGCGGCTTCGTCAACATGGTCGATGCGCTCGGCGGTGTCAGCGTCTGCTCCACGACTGCGCTCAAGGATCCCAAGAGCGGACTGGACATCCCGGCAGGCACGACCGAGCTCAACGGCGCCAAGGCGCTGGCCTACGTACGGGCCAGGTACGTCGACCCCACCGCCGACCTCGGCCGGATGAAGCGCCAGCAGGCCTTCCTCGGCTCGATGTTCCGGTCGGCCCTGAGCACGCAGGTGCTGCTGAACCCGTTGAAGCTCAACGACTTCCTGAGCGCGACGCTCTCGTCGGTGACGCTCGACAAGAACCTCAGTCGCGAGGACCTGCTCAACCTGGCGACCCGTACGCACGGTCTCGCGCCGAGCAACGTCGTCTTCACCACCGTGCCGCTGTCCAACGTCGACTACCGGCCGATCCCCGCGCTCGGGTCGACGGTGCTGTGGAGCCGGAGCAAGGCCACGGCGTTGTTCAAGGCCCTCAACGACGACCAGCCCATCGGTGGTCAGTCCGTGTCGACAGGGACCACGACGACCGGTCCGACAGGGACCCCAGTCGCGGTGGCCCCGTCGAAGATCACCGTTCAGGTGTTCAACGGTGCTGGCGTCGCCGGCCTCGGCGCCAAGGCGACCACGGACCTGACCAAGCTGGGCTTCGTCAGCGCCGGCCTGGCCCAGAACGCCACCGTCAGCGGCGTGACGACGACCGTGATCAAGTACGACCCCGGGTACGACCAGTCGCTCAAGACGCTCCAGGCCGCCTACCCCGACGCGACCGTCCAGCAGGTCAAGGGCCTGGGCAAGGTGTTCCAGGTCATCGTCGGCAGCGGCTACAAGGCCCCCCAGCCGGTCACGGCCACTTCCTCCTCCGCAGGTTCCAGCAGCAGCAACCCGGGTGGCGTTACGACGACCTCGGCCGCCGACAAGGTCTGCAAGACCCGCTAGCGTCCTGCACCGGTACGCCGGGCCTGTGGACAAGATCGTCGGGTTGTCGGTCGGGT